>JAKAFA010000171.1 GCA_021818185.1 Pseudomonadota bacterium
CGGTCGAGCGCCAAGGGCGCCCGGCGGTTGACGATGCGGTAGAGGTAGGCGCGCCCGGTGGCCGAGAAGCGGGCGTGGAAGGACTCGTCCGTCACTTCGGCCGCCCGCACCACCACCGGCAGCGGCTTCAGGTGGAAATTCAAGGCATCGCGGATGGTGTCGGCCGGGAAGGCGCGGTCGCTGTCGAAATGCGCCACCTGGCCGCTGGCATGCACGCCGGCGTCGGTGCGGCCGGCCGCCGTCACCACCGCCTCGTGGCCGCACAGGCGGAGGATGGCCTCCTCCAGCGCCTGCTGCACCGAGGGGCCGCTGGCCTGGCGCTGCCAGCCGACGAAGCCGGTGCCGTCATATTCGATCAGGAGCTTGTAACGGGGCATGGTCAGTCCGCCGGCGGAGAGGGCTGCGCAGGGAATCGCCGATGCGGCCGCCGCCGTCAACCCTCCCGTCGCATCCCCGCGCCGCCGCTTACGCCAGCGAGTGGCTGGCCCCCTGGGCCGCGTCGCGCGACAGGGGCTGGGACGACCCGTCGGGGTCGCGCAGCACATAGCCGCGGCCCCATACCGTCTCGATGTAGCTTTCGCCGCCGGTGGCGGTGGCCAGCTTCTTGCGCAGCTTGCAGATGAAGACGTCGATGATCTTGAGCTCCGGCTCGTCGATGCCGCCGTAGAGGTGGTTGAGGAACTGCTCCTTGGTCAGGGTCTGGCCCTTGCGCAGGCTCAACAGCTCGATGATGCCGTATTCCTTGGCGGTCAGGTGCAGCGGCTCGCCCCCGATCTCGACGGTGCGGGTGTCCAGGTTGACGGCCAGCTTGCCGGTGCGGATGATCGATTGGGCATGGCCCTTGGAGCGCCGCACGATGGCCTGGATGCGGGCCACCAACTCGCCGCGGTCGAAGGGCTTGGTGAGGTAGTCGTCGGCCCCGAAGCCCAGGCCCTTGATCTTCTTGTCCGGCTCGTTGAGCCCCGACAGGATCAGCACCGGGGTTTCGACCCGTGCGGCCCGCAGGCGGCGCAGGACCTCGTAGCCGTCGATGTCGGGCAGCATGAGATCGAGGAGGATGATGTCGTAATCGTAGAGCTTGCCGATTTCCAGGCCATCCTCGCCCTGCGCCGTCATGTCGACGACCATTCCCTCGGCCTTCAGCATCGTCTCGATGACCTGGGCCATCATCCGGTCGTCCTCGACCACCAGTACGCGCATGTTCGGTATCCCGATTTCGTCGTGCATAGATGATGTGGTAACCATAAGGGGGTAATAGGGCGACTTCAAGGCGGCCGGGTTCAAGTAACCTCGCGAAAAAGGATGAGCTTTATCCCGGCCGGCAGAAATTCTGCCCCGTTGGCGTGAAAAAGGAACGGTTCGGTTGAAATTTCTGGTGCGCAATCTGCTGGGCGACATCGACCGCCTTGCCGCCGTCCAGGTCTATGGCCGGGTGGCCGGGGTCCAAGGCATGCTGATCGAGGCCGGCGGCGTCCAGCGCCAGCTTTCGGTCGGCGACCGCTGCCATGTCGTCGCCCGCGACGGACGGCGCGTCCCCTGCGAAGTGGTGGGGTTCCGCAGCGGCCGGGCGCTGCTGATGCCCTTCGTGGCCATCGACGGGATCGGCCTGGGCTGCCGCACCGAGATCCAGGATGCCGAGCCGGTGATCTATCCCGACCGCGGCTGGCTGGGCCGGGTGGTCAATGCCTTCGGCCAGCCGGTGGACGGCCTGGGCGGGCTGCCCATGGGCGATGCCGCCTATCCCATCCGCAATCCGCCGCCCCCCGCCCATTCCCGCCAGCGGGTGCGGGGCAAGATCGATCTGGGGGTGCGGGCGGTCAACACCTTCCTGACCATGTGCCGCGGCCAGCGCATGGGCATCTTCGCCGGGTCGGGGGTGGGCAAAAGCTCGCTGCTGTCGATGATGGCCCGCTACACCTCGGCCGACATTTCGGTGATCGGCCTGATCGGCGAGCGCGGGCGCGAGGCGCGGGAATTCATCGAGGACGATTTGGGGCCGGACGGCATGAAGCGGGCGGTGGTGGTGGTCTCCACCTCGGACGAAAGCCCGCTGATGCGCCGCCAAGCCGCCTACGTCACCCTGGCGGTGGCGGAGTATTTCCGCGACCAGGGCCGGAGCGTGCTGTGCATGATGGATTCGGTGACCCGCTTCGCCATGGCCCAGCGCGAGATCAGTCTGTCGGCCGGCGAGCCGCCCGCCGCCAAGGGCTACACCCCCACCGTCTTCGCCGAATTGCCCCGCCTGCTGGAACGGGCCGGGCCGGGGGTGGCCCAGGGCTCGATCACCGGGGTGTTCACCGTGCTGGTGGACGGCGACGACCACAACGAGCCGATCGCCGATGCGGTGCGCGGCATCCTCGACGGCCATATCGTGCTGGACCGCGCCATCGCCGACCGTGGCCGCTACCCGGCCATCAACATCCTGCGCTCGGTGTCGCGAACCATGCCGGCCTGCAACAATCCCGAGGAAAACGCCCTGGTGTCGCGGGCGCGGCGCCTGATGGCCACCTATGACGACATGGCCGAACTGATCCGCCTGGGCGCCTATCGCCGCGGCACCGACCCGGCGGTGGACGAGGCCCAGCACTTCAACCCCATGCTGGACGAGTTCCTTACCCAGGCCAAGACCGACGCCACCGGCCTCAAGGACTGTTACGCCCGGCTGGCCGCCATCCTGGGCATGCCGTTCGCCGGCGACGGGATGGGGCAGCGATAGGCCGGGGCGATGGCGCGCAAGGGCCTGCCGACGCTGATCCGCCTGGCGAAGTTCGAGGTGGACGAGAAGCGCCGGGCACTGACCATCCTACAGACCCGCGAGGACAGCCTGCTGGCCGCCATGGCCGCCGCCCAGGAGGAGATGGCCCGCGAGCAGCAGGTCGCCGCCGCCGATCCCGAGGCGGCGGGATTCCTGTTCGGCGCCTATGCCGCCGCCTGGCTGGCCCGGCGCGCCAACATGGAGCGCAGCCTGGCCGCCTTGCGCAAGGAGATCGAAAAGGCCCGCGATGAGCTGGCCGAAGCCTTCCGTCGGCAGAAGACCTACGAGATCACCCAGGCCAACCGCGAACGCCGCGCCCGCGAGGAGGCCGACCGCAAGGAGCAGGCCACCCTGGACGAGATCGGCCTGAACCTTTACCGGCGGCGCGACCGGGAGGACGGGTAAGGGGGCACAAATGCCGACAGGGCCCCCCGGTCGCCCTGGGAGCCCTGTGGAAAACTTCGTGGAAAAACTTACGCCGAAGCGGCCTGCCGGGACTCGATGGCCTTCTTGATGCGGCGCTTGATGCGGCGGGCCTCGTCGGTCAGCTTGGTGTCGGTGACCGACAGCAGGTAGGCGTCCAGGCCGCCATTGTGCTCGATGGTCTTCAGGCCCTGGGTCGACACCTTCAGGCGGACCATCTGGCCCAGCGCGTCGGACAGCACCGAGGTTTCCTGCAGATTGGGCAGGAAGCGGCGGCGGGTCTTGTTGTTGGCGTGGCTGACGTTGTTCCCGGTCAGGACACCCTTGCCGGTGATGCTGCAACGACGTGCCATGGTCCTCTGTCCTTCTTCGATCATCGCAGCTTCGGCGGCGCGCGGCAGAAGCGCGCGCTCTTGCCAGCCGAATCGCTACGGTTGGTGTTGGCCCGTAAGGAAGCCGCGTTTCTACTGGCCGGCATGGGCGCCGTCAAGCGAAAGAATCGCGCCGGCGGCCCGGAATGGGGCCAATGCGCTGGACTCGCAGGGGAAGCTGCCCATATAACCGCGGCCATGATCACCGCCGAAGGCCGCCCTTTCCTTAAAATGCACGGGCTGGGGAACGATTTCGTCGTTCTCGACGCGCGCGCCCGCCCCCTGACCCTGACGCCCGAGCGCATCCGCGCCGTCGCCGACCGGCGCACCGGCGTGGGCTGCGATCAATTGGTGGTCATCTCGCCGCCGCGCGGGCCGACCTCGGACGCCTGGATGGGCATCTTCAATGCCGATGGGTCCGAGGTGGGGGCCTGCGGCAATGCCACCCGTTGCGTCGCCTGGGTGCTGATGCGGGAAAGCGGGCGGTCCAAGGTGGTGCTGGAGACCAAGGCCGGGCTGCTGGATGCCGAGGCGCGCGGCCCCGCCCTGGTGGCGGTGGACATGGGCCGCGCCGGGCTGGACTGGCGCGATATCCCGGTCGCCGAGCCTGTGGATACTTTGCATCTCGGTATCGCCTCCGGCCCGCTGTGCGACCCGGTGGGGGTGAGCATGGGCAACCCCCACGCCGTATTCTTCGTCAAGGATGCCGAGGCGGTGGACCTGGCCGCCCTGGGGCCGGGGCTGGAGCACCATCCCCTGTTTCCCGAGCGGGCCAATATCGAGGTGGCCCAGATCCTGTCCCCGGGCCGGATCCGCATGCGGGTGTGGGAGCGGGGCGCCGGCATCACCATGGCCTGCGGCACCGGCGCCTGCGCCACCCTGGTGGCGGCCGTGCGCCGCAACCTCTGCGGCCGGCAGGCCGAGGTGGTGCTGGACGGCGGCATCCTGGCCATCGAATGGCTGCCCGACGACCATGTGCTGATGACCGGACCGGTCGCCCTGGCCTTCGCCGGGGCCCTGGACCCGGCGCTGCTGCCGCCATGAGCGCTACCGTCGTCACCTTCGGCTGCCGCCTCAACGCCTACGAATCCGAGGTGATGCGCGAGCATGCCCTCGCCGCCGGCCGCGAGGGCGAGACGGTCATCGTCAATACCTGCGCGGTGACCGCCGAGGCGGAGCGCCAGGCCCGCCAGGCCATCCGCCGGCTGCGCCGCCAGCATCCCGACGCGCGGATCGTGGTGACCGGTTGCGCCGCCCAGGTGCATCCCGAGGCTTTCGGCGCCATGCCCGAGGTCGATCAGGTTCTGGGCAACCACGACAAGATGAAGGCCGACAGCTTCGCCCTGCCGCCGGCCGGGCGCATCGTGGTGACCGACATCATGCAGGTGCGGGAAACCGCCGAACATCTGGTGGCCGGCTTCGAGGGCCGGGCGCGGGCCTTCGTCGAGGTGCAGCAGGGCTGCGACCACCGCTGCACCTTCTGCATCATCCCCTTCGGCCGCGGACCCAACCGCTCGGTGCCCATGGGCCGCATCGTCGACCAGGTGCGCCGCCTGGTGGAGCAGGGCTTCGCCGAGGTGGTGCTGACCGGGGTGGACATCGCCGCCTATGGCGGCGACCTGCCGGGCCGGCCGGGTCTGGGCCAGATGGTGCGCCGCCTGCTGGCCGGGGTGCCGGAACTGAAGCGCCTGCGGCTGTCCTCCCTCGACCCGGTGGAGGTGGACGACGATCTGCTGCGGGCGGTGGCCGAGGAGGAGCGGCTGATGCCGCATTTCCATCTGTCGGTCCAGGCCGGCGACGATCTGGTGCTCAAGCGCATGAAGCGCCGCCACCTGCGGGCCGACGTGCTGGCCCTGGCGGCGCGGCTGCGGGCGTTACGCGGCGATGTCGCCCTGGGCGCCGACCTGATCGCCGGCTTTCCCACCGAGGATGAAGAGATGTTCCGCCGCTCCGCCGATCTGGTGGCGGAAGCCGGGCTGACCCATCTGCACGTCTTCCCGTTCTCGCCGCGGCCCGGCACGCCGGCCGCCCGCATGCGGCAGGTGCCGGGCGAGGTGGTCAGGGAACGGGCCGCCCGGCTGCGCGCCTTGGGCGAGGCCGCCATGGCGGCCTTTCTGGCCGGGCGGGTGGGACGCCGGGCCGAAGTGCTGGTCGAACAGGACGGGGCGGGGCTGACGGAGCATTACCTGCCGGCCCGTCTGGCCGCTCCGGCCGCCGCCGGAAGCGTGGTGCGGGCCCGGGTGGCGGGCGTGGAAGGCGGCACGTTGCTGGCCGAGGAGACGACATGAGCGGCAAGGGATTGTTCGGGCGCCTGTGGGGTAAGAAGACCGCCGAGACCGAACCGGCGGCCGAGGTCGAGTCCGAGGCCCTGGGCCACGCCGCCGAGGAGGCGTCGGAACTGGCCGCCGCCGAAGGCGCGGTGCCGCCGGCCGCCGAGCCGGAAGCCGCGGGCGTTCCGGCCGAGGTGGCCGGCAACGGCTGGTTCGCCCGTCTGAAGGCCGGTCTGTCCAAGTCGTCGTCGCGCCTCGGCCAGGGCCTCGCCGACCTGTTCACCAAGCGCAAGCTCGATGACGAGGCGCTGGAGGAACTGGAAGACCTGCTGATCACCACCGACCTGGGCGTGGCGACGGCGCGGCGGGTGACCGAACGGCTGGCCAAGACCCGTTTCGGGCAGGATGTCGAGCCGGCCGAAATCAAGGAGGCGCTGGCCGAGGAGGTGGCGGGCATCCTGGCTCCGGTGGCGCGGCCGCTGGTGCCCGATCCGGCCCGCAAGCCCCATGTGGTGCTGGTCGTCGGCGTCAACGGCTCGGGCAAGACCACCACCATCGGCAAGCTGGCCAAGCGGTTCCGGGACGAGGGCCGGAGCGTCACCCTGGCGGCCGGCGATACCTTCCGCGCCGCCGCCGTCGAGCAGCTCAAGGTCTGGGGCGAGCGCACCGGCTGTCCGGTCGTGGCGCGCGATACCGGCGCCGACGCCGCCGGTTTGGCCTTCGACGCCTTGGCCGAGGCTCGGCGGCGCGGCGACGATCTGCTGTTCATCGATACCGCCGGGCGCTTGCAGAACAAGTCGGACCTGATGGCCGAGTTGCAGAAGCTGGTGCGGGTGCTGAAGAAGCAGGATGAGACGGCACCCCATGACGTGCTGCTGGTGCTGGATGCCACCGTCGGCCAGAACGCCCATTCCCAGGTCGAGGTGTTCAAGGACATGGTGGCCGTCACCGGCCTGGTCCTGACCAAGCTGGACGGCACCGCCCGCGGCGGTGTGCTGGTGGCGCTGGCCGAGCGCTTCGGCCTGCCGGTCCATGCCATCGGCGTGGGCGAGCAGGCGGCCGACCTGCGTCCCTTCGAGGCCTCTTCCTTCGCCCGCTCGCTGGTCGGCTTGGAATAGGCGGGCGCCGCCGCATCCGCCAGCTTAGCCGCAACCGGTCCGGCGGGCCGCTACCGCCTCCGGCGTGGTTGACGCCGGGCGGACCCTGCCGCCCCACCCCATTCCCACATCCGAACGGACTATAGGCCTCCGCTGGGGTTGCCCGCGGCCTGTCCGATGGGCGACATCTCACTGCGCCGGGGGGTTGTTTCGCCCCGCGAAACTGACCATACTTCACTACGCTTTCGGGGAAACGCCCCGCTTCCGCCGCTGGCGGAACGGGAAGCAAACTAGAACCAAGGAGACATGGGGCAATGTCCGAACTCTTTCCTGTTCCCACAGAATTCGCGAAGTCGGCTCTGATCGACGAGACGAAGTATGCCGAGATGTACGAGCGGTCGGTCAAGGACCCGGACGGGTTCTGGGGCGAGCACGGCAAGCGCATCGACTGGATCAAGCCCTATACCCAGGTCAAGGATGTCTCCTACTCGGGCGATGTGCGGATCCGCTGGTACCAGGACGGCACGCTGAACGTCGCGGCCAATTGCCTTGATCGCCATCTCGCCACCCGCGGCGACCAGACCGCCATCATCTGGGAAGGCGACGATCCCAACGAACAGGCCCACATCACCTATCGCGAGCTGCACGAGAAGGTCTGCCGCCTCTCCAACGCCATGACCGATCTTGGCGTGAAGAAGGGTGATCGCGTCACCATCTACATGCCGATGATCCCCGAGGCAGCGGTGGCCATGCTGGCCTGCGCCCGGGTCGGCGCCATCCACTCGGTGGTGTTCGGCGGCTTCTCGCCCGACGCCCTGGCCGGCCGCATCCAGGATTGCGATTCCAACCTGCTGATCACCGCCGACGAAGGTCTGCGCGGCGGCCGCAAGGTGCCGCTCAAGGCCAATGCCGACAAGGCGTTGGAAACCTGCTGGTCGGTCAAGAACGTCATCGTCGTCAAGCGGACCGGCGGCAACGTCCATATGGTGGCCGGCCGCGACCATTGGTACGAGGACCTGTGCGCCAAGGCTTCGCCGCAGCACACCCCGGTGGAGATGGACGCCGAGGATCCGCTGTTCATCCTCTACACCTCGGGTTCGACCGGCAAGCCGAAGGGCGTGCTGCACACCAGCGGCGGCTATCTGGTCTATGCGGCGATGACCCACCAGTACGTCTTCGACTACAAGGAAGGCGATATCTATTGGTGCACCGCCGACGTGGGTTGGGTGACCGGGCACAGCTACATCCTCTACGGCCCGCTGGCCAACGGCGCCATCACCCTGATGTTCGAAGGCATCCCGACCTATCCCGACGCCTCGCGCTTCTGGCAGGTGGTGGACAAGCATCAGGTCAACATCTTCTATACCGCCCCCACCGCCATCCGCTCGCTGATGCGCGAGGGCGAGGCGATGGTCAAGAAGACCAGCCGCAAGAGCCTGCGCCTGCTGGGCTCGGTCGGCGAGCCGATCAATCCCGAAGCCTGGTTGTGGTACCATCGCGTGGTGGGTGACAACCGCTGCCCGATCGTCGACACCTGGTGGCAGACCGAGACCGGCGGCATCCTGATCACCCCGCTGCCGGGCGCCACCGCGCTGAAGCCCGGTTCGGCCACCCGGCCGTTCTTCGGCGTCAAGCCGGTGGTGGTCGATGCCGAGGGCAAGCTGCTGGACGGTGCGACCGAGGGCAATCTGTGCCTGCAGGAGCCCGGCTGGCCCGGCCAGATGCGCACCGTCTACGGCGATCACGACCGCTTCGTGCAGACCTACTTCTCCACCTACAAGGGGATGTATTTCACCGGTGACGGCTGCCGCCGCGATGCCGATGGCTATTACTGGATCACCGGCCGCGTGGACGACGT
>JAKAFA010000172.1 GCA_021818185.1 Pseudomonadota bacterium
GCGACGTGCATGGCAAGGCAGAAGGCGCAGCCGTTGATCTGCGATACCCGGATATTGACCAGTTCCAGCAGGACCGGGGCGAGCCCGCTGTCATGGACCGCGGCATGCAGGCCCCGCATGGCCTGGTAGGCGGCAGGAGCCACGGTCGGGACGTCGAAGCGTTGCGGCTTGGTCATGGAGGCTACCTCGGTCAAAGAATGGCTGGCGGCAGAATGGCGATGTATTGGAGCGCCGGAAAGATCCATATTCGGAAAAGTTGACAGTCCATTTCGGAGGGATGCGATGCGGCGGGCGGCGGATGTCACTCTGGCCCTGGCACCGATGCCGGCGGGCGCGCCGCGGCAGCGCTGGCTGTTCGAGGAAATCCGCTCCGCCATCGCCGCCGGCCGGCTGGCGCCGGGCGCCCGGTTGCCGACCAGCCGGGATCTTGCCCGTACGCTGGGGCTGTCGCGGGCGACGGTGGTGGCGGTATTCGACCAACTGGCAGCCGAAGGCTATGTCGTCGGGCGGGTGGGCCGCGGCAGCTTCGTTTCCGACCAGTTACCGGAACACTGGCCGCAGGGAGCCGTCGCGCCGTCGCCGGCGGCGGTTCCCCGGTCCGGTGCGCCGGCCCTGTCGGCGCGGGGGGCGGCGCTGTGCGCGATGCCGGCTCCGACGCGAGGGCGGTCGTGGCCGGCGCCGGCCTTCCGGCCCCATCACCCCGATCTCGACGCCTTTCCCTTCGATCTGTGGAACCGGATCGCTGGCCGGCGCTCCCGCCTGGCCCACCGGCACCTGCTCGCCGAAGGCGATGCGCTGGGCCTGCCGGCCTTGCGTGACGCCATCGCCGACCATCTGCGCCTGACCCGGGGGCTGTCCTGTTCCGGCGCACAGGTGGCGGTGGTGGGGAGCATTCAGCAGGCCATCGATCTGTTGGCCCGCCTGCTGCTGGATCCGGGCGACGCGGCGTGGATGGAGGACCCCGGCTATCCGGGGGCGCGGCTGGCGCTGGCCGCCGCCGGTGCCCGGGTGGTAGGCGTGCCGGTGGACGAAGGCGGGCTCGACGTCGCGGCGGGCCGGGCGCTGGCCCCCGGGGCGCGGCTGGCCTATGTCACGGCCGGGCGCCATACGCCGCTGGGCATGCCGCTGGCCCTGGAACGCCGGCTGGCGCTGCTGGCCTGGGCCGACGAGGCGGATGCCATCCTGATCGAGGACGATTACGACAGCGAATTCCGCTTCGAAGGCGCGCCGTTGGCCGCCATGAAAAGTCTGGATGCCGCCGACCGGGTGGTCTATGCCGGCACCTTCAGCAAAATGCTGTTCCCCGCCCTGCGGCTGGCCTTCGTGGTGCTGCCCGACCGCCTCGTCGATCCCTTCGCCGGGGCGTTGGCGCTGACCGCCCGCTTCCTGCCGACCGCCTCGCAGGCGGTGTTGCACGCCTTCATCGCCGAAGGGCATTTCGGCCGGCATCTGCGGCGCATGCGCCTGCATTACGCCGAACGGGCCGAAGCGCTGACGCGGGCGGTGGGCCACCACCTGGCCGGGATGCTTTCCCTGCCTCCCATCGCCATGGGCCTGGACGCGCCGGCCTTCCTGCCGGCCGGATCAGACGGGGCGGACATCGCGCGGCGGGCCGGGGCGGCGGGGCTCGAAACCCGACCGTTGTCGTATTACGCCGTCGACCACCCCGTCCGGCCGGGCCTGATGCTGGGATTCGCCGCCGTGCCCCCGGCCGCCATCGCGGCGGGCGTGGAGAGGTTGGCGCGGGTGATCGAAGCTGCGCGGGGGGGCGGCGGCAGCGGCGTGTATACAACCCAAAATAATTATTTGTCCGTAGACATGCCGGCATAAATAGACGATTATCGTCCTCGAACAACACGTAACAATTATTCCATACGGCGGAGACGCTTGCTATGGGTGTGGTGAGAGGAGGGGTGTGTCATGGCAGAGGGCTATCTTGGCGAAATCCGGCTGTTCGCCGGCGAGGCCGTGCCGCAGGGATGGTTGGCCTGCGACGGCTCGAATTTGCCGGTCCAGCAGAATCAGGCGCTGTTTTCCTTGCTCGGCAACCGATTCGGCGGGAACGGCACGACGAACTTCAATCTCCCCGATCTGCGAGGGCGGGTCATGGTCGGCCAGGGCGCGTCGAAGACCGGGACAAGCTATATCGTCGGCCAGTCGGGCGGGATGGAGACCGTCACCCTGACGGCGGAACAGATGCCGCCGCATACGCACACGCTGATCACCGACGCAACCGATGCGGTATCAGTCGCCCCCGGGAACAATTATTTCAGCCAGGCCGGACACTCGGTCAGCGGCGTCTTTACCCCGGTACCGCTTTATGCCCGGGGCACGGGCGCGCCCGCCGTTCCGCTGGCGGCCGGGGCGGTGACCGCGGCCGGCGGCAGTCAGCCTCACAGCAATATGCAGCCTTATCTGGCGATGACGTATTGCATCTGCAACTCGGGTTTATATCCGGATCGACCCTGACCGATTTGGCGAGGAGGCAGATATCATGGAAGCATTTCTTGGCCAGATCATCATGTTCGCCGGCACTTTTGTGCCAAGCGGGTGGGCGCTATGCAATGGATCGAAGATCAATATTGCCGACAACCCGGCGCTGTTTGCCGTACTTGGGGCCATGTATGGCGGCGACGGAGTCAAGGATTTCGCCTTGCCCGACCTGCGCGGGCGCCTGCCGCTGGGGGCGGGGAAGGCGGCGACCGGCACCACTTATACGGTGGCCGGGGCGGGTGGTGCGGAAACGGTCACCCTGGCCGCAGCGGCCATGCCGGCCCACACCCACCCCCTGAATGCCACCAGCGCGGCGGCGACCACCAATGCACCGTCCAACGCCCTGCTGGGGGCCGTTCCGGCCGGCGATTATTTCTATTTCGCCCCGCCCAATCCGGTGCCGACGGGCGTCACCGTGAAGACCGAGACACTGGCGGCCGGTGCCATCCAGGCGATGGGCGGCAACCAGGCGCATAGCAACGTCATGCCCTCGTTCGGCATGAACTTCATCATCTGCACCAACGGGCTGTTCCCCGTCGCCCAGCCCTGAACGTTCGGCGTGAAATTATCGCGCCAAACGTTCAGCCCGAGCGGCGACTGAGGCCAGCGGAAACCGAAGGTTTCCGCGCCTGACCGGACCACTAAGGAACCATCATCATGAGCGATTCGGCATTCATCGGCGAGATCCGCGCCTTTCCCTACAAATTCGCGCCCGAGGGTTGGCTGGAATGCGACGGGCGGACGTTTCCTCTCCAGCAGTTCCAGGCGCTGTACCTTGTCATCGGCTTTCAATTCGGCGGTGACGGCAAGGCCAACTTCGCCATTCCCGACATGCGCGGCTACGCCGTGCGGGGAACCAATCCCGGGGTGCTCGGCACCATTTCCCCGGTGGCCCCCGGCAAGACCGCCGGGACGGCCAACGTCCAACTGTCGGTGCCCCAATTTCCCAGCCACAGCCACACGGTCGTCACGAAATTCACCCCTTATGCGGAAGCGAAGAGTTCGTTCAGCGCGGCGCCTTCCGGCACCGCCTATCCGTCCTATTTCTCAAACGAAACGACGTCGCCTGCCGTCGGCTACGCCGCCTACAATCCGGCGCCATCGACCACCGCGTCGCCGCCCCCCGTTACGCCGGCGGAGATGTCCGGCGCGGCGCTGTCGCCGGCCGGCGGTGGCCAGGCGCATGAGAACCGTCAGCCGTTCCAGGCCTTTCGGTTTTGCATCTGCGCCACCAACGGCATGTATCCCGTGCGGCCGTGACGGAGTGTCCGCCGTTCCCGCCTCCCCCGCCGCTGGCGGTGCGGGGGGGCGCCCTGCGGCCCGAGACGCCGGCCGACCTGCCCTTCCTGCGGGCGCTGTTCGCGCGGCTGCGCTGGGACGAGTTCGCGCCGCTGCCCTGGCCGGACGATGCCAAGCGGGCGCTGCTCGCCCAGCAGTTCGACCTCCAGCATCGCCGATATGCGGCCTGGCCCGATCGGGCCTTCCTGATTGTCACGCTGTCTGACGGGCCGGCTGGACGGCTTTACCTGGCGGAAGAGGCGACCGCCGTGCGGATCGTCGATATCGCGCTGGATGCCGTCTGGCGCGGCCAGGGGATCGGCACCGCGCTGATTTTCGCCGTCCAGGACTGGGCGGGGGCCGGCGGGCGCGGCGTCTCGCTCCAGGTCGACAAGGCCAACCGGCGCGCCGCCTCGCTGTACCGGAAGCTGGGATTTACGGTGACCGCCGATGCCGGCATCGCCTGGCAAATGGAATGGCGGCGGTGAGGGGCACCGGTGTAGAGGGGGGTAAACACATCCAAGGATGGAGGATATTTCGATTGTCTTCATCGAATCGAGGCGTTATCGTCCGGCCTAAACATAGTGGACCATGATGACGCCGGAGCGAGCCGATGAACAATGCACAATCAACCAGGAATGTGCATTCCAGGGTAGAGACTTCGCCGACTGAAAAAAAGCCGTGGCGCAAGCCTGGGGTGCGCCCCCTGCCGGCCGTGGCCGAAATCACCATGTCCAATTCGAATTCAGGGAGCGATGGCCTCCAAGTCCATTCCTAAGCTTCCGCCCGAATGAGCGATTTCGCCGGCCTGTGGCGGCTGGATGGCCGACCGGTGGACGAGGTTGACCTGCGCCGGCTGGCCCAGGGGCTGGAGGGGCGGGGCATCGCCCCGGCCCGGCTGTGGCGGTCCGGCGCGGTGGGGATGGTCCACCGTCAGCATGTGTTCACCCGCGAGGACGAAGCCGAGCGGATGCCGCTGGCCGGACCGGCGGGCGGCATCCTGGTGGCCGATCTGTTTCTCACCGACCGGGCCGGCCTGATGGATGCGCCGGGGCTGGAACCTCGGGGCGGGCGGGGGCGGGCCGATGGCGTCCTGCTTCAGGCCGCCCTGTCCCGCTGGGGCGTGGAGGGGGCGTTGGCGCGCCTGTGCGGCCCCTTCGCCTTCGCCTGGTGGGAGGCGGGGGCGGAGCGGCTGGTGCTGGCCCGCGACCCCTTCGGGCAGCGGAATCTGTACCTGCACCGCGGGGAGCGGCTGATCGCCTTCGCCACCCGGGTCCGCGCCCTGCTGGCCCTGCCCGAGGTGCCGCGCGATCTGGACGACCGCGCGCTTGCCGACACCTTCATCCTGAACCGCGTCCGGCCCGAACGCACCGTCTATCGCGTCATCGACCGGGTGCCCATGGGCCATGTCGCCGTCCTGGGGCGGAACTCGACGCAGACCCGCCCCTGGTGGACGGCGCCGGTTCCCGGGACCTCGCGGTTTTCCGGCGATGCCGAGGTGGAGGAGGCGGCGCGCGAGGTGCTGGACCGCGCCATCGGCGATTTCCTGCGGGTGCGCGACCCGCTGACGGTGTTTCTGACCGGCGGGCTGGATACGGCGATGGTGGCGGCCACCGCCGCCCGCCTGTCGGCGCCCGGCCGGTTGACCGCCCTGACCCGGATTCCCGATGGCGGGCCCATCCCGGCGGCGACCGGCAGCCATTTTTACGATGAATCGCCGCGGGCGCGGGCGCTGGCCGGGCTTTATCCCAACATCGATTGGCGGGCGGTGGGCGAGGATGGCGGCAATTGGGGCGAGGACAACCCGGCGCGCTGGCACCTGGAATCCGGGCTGCCCTTCTGGCAGCCGGTGAACGCCGCCTGGTTCTTCCCGCTGTTCCGCGCCATGGAAGCAGGCGGCAGCCGGGTCGCCCTGGGGGGGTTCCTCGGTAATTCGTTCTTCAGCCACGACGGCCGCACCCTGCTGCCCGCCCTGTTCCGCGCCGGGCGCTGGGGCGAGCTGCTGCGCCATCTGCGGCCGATGGCCAAGGCCGAGGGCCGGCCGGTCCTGCGGTCGTTCGTCAACCATGTCCTGGGCCCGCTGGAACCCTTGTGGCTGCGCCAGCGCCGCCGGGGCGAACCGGTCCAGCCCTGGGCCAAATGCTATCCCCTCCATCCGGCCTTCGCCGCCGAGCTTCGGCTGGACCAAACCCTGGACCGGCGCCAATACCGGGTCCGTTGCGGCGGACGCACCGCCTCGGTCCTGGTCCAGCGCTCCTGGACCTATGGGACCGAGCAACTGTCCGATTCACTGGGAACGGTGCGGGCGATGAGCGGAATCGACTGGCGCGGGCCGCTGTCCGACCGGCGGGTGGCCGAATTCTTCGGTGCGCTGCCGCTTGACCAGTTCCTGAGGGACGGGGTGCCGCGGTCGCTGGCGCGCCGGCTGCTGGCCGGGCTGGCGCCGGCCGAGACCGTGACCGGGCGGGCTACCGGAAGGCAGGACGGCGACTGGTTCGCCCGCCTCAGCCGCCAGCGCGCCGCCCTGCGGGACGACATGGCCCGGCTGCGCGCCTCGCCCCTGGCCCGCCGCGTGGTCGACCTCGACCGCCTCCAGCGGCTGCTCGACCACTGGCCGGAGGATGCCGAGGCGGCCCAGCGCCGGCAAGACGAGTACTGGGCGGTGCTGCGCGGGGGAATTCATATGGCCCATTTCCTGGCCTGGCACGAGGGGGGCAACGGATGACGACGGGAGCGACGGGGGCGGAGAACGGCATGGCGATCACCCTGGAGGCGACGGTTGTCCGGTCGCCCGCCGCGCTGAGCGCGGACCTGGGCGAGGAGACGGTGGTGCTGTCGGTCGAGGCCGAGCGCTATTTCGGGATGGACGCCATTGCCGCCGACATCTGGACTCGTATCGCCGCTCCCTGCCGGGTGGCGGATTTGTGCGCGGCGCTGGCCGCCGCGTACGACGCGCCGCCCGCGACCATCCAGGCCGATGTCCTGACCCTGCTGGAAAGCCTTGTCCAATACCGGATGGTCACCGTTACCCATGACCCGTGATTACCGGCTGTGCGGTTGGCGGGTGCGGAGCACGCTCCCCCTCCCCGAACTGGCGCCCTGGCCGGACGATGACGGCCGTCCGGCGGATGTCGCCATCCTCGAAGGCGGGGTGCCGGCGGAACTGGCCGATCCCGTGGCCCCCGGGGGGACGGTCACGGTGGGACGGGACGGGACGGTATTGCTGCGCATTCCCAATCTCGTCCGCCTGCTGGTGCGAGGCGGGAGCGAGATCCGCGTCGAGATCCTGCGGCGCGAGACGGCGGCCGGCTGGCGCCTGTTCCTGCTGGGGGCCGGTCTGGGCTATCTGTGCCACCAGCGCGGCCTGTTTCCGCTGCACGCCGCCTCGCTCAACATCGGCGGGCGGGTGGTCGCCCTGGCCGGGATGAGCGGCGCCGGCAAGTCCACCCTGGCGATGGCCCTGGTCCGGCGCGGTCATTCGCTGCTGTCCGATGACCTGACGGTGCTGCGCACCGCGCCGGGCGAGGTGATGGTGTTGCCCGCCTGGCCGCGGCTGAAGCTGTGGGCGGATGCACTGGAACAGTTCGGTCTGGCCGCCGCCGGCCTGCCGCGGGTGCGCGACGGCATGGACAAGTACGACCTGTCCCCCATGGCGGCATTCGATCCGGCGCCGATGCCGCTGGGCGCCGTCGTGCTGCTGGACCGGGGATCGAACCTGTCCATGCGGCGCCTGGAGCCGATAGCGGCGGTGCCGGCGCTCGACGCCTTCGTCCATCGCGCCCACGCCGCCCGCCTGTTGGGCCGCCGTCCCGCGCTGCTGGCCCAGGCGGCGGCCATCGCGCAATCGGTGCCGGTGTGGTGGCTGAACCGGCCGATGGTCTTCGATCTGCTCGAACCGGCGGCGGCGCTGACCGAACGGACCTTGGCGCCATGAGCGCGGCGGGCATCTTCTGGATCGCTTCCTATCCGAAATCGGGCAATACCTGGGTTCGCTGTCTGATCGCCAGCCTGCTGGCCGGCGGCGGCACGCCCGATCTGGCCCGGCTTGGAACGCCCACCGCCGCCAACCGCAACTGGCTGGAGCGGGTGTTGAGCGTCCCGGTCGAGGATCTGACTCAAGAGGAACTGACCGGGATGCGGGCCGAGGCCCATCGCCTGTGGGCTTCGATAGGAAGCGGTCCGCGGTGCCTCAAGGTTCACGACGGCTACCGTCCCGACCTCTTCCCGCCCGCGTTGACCGCCGGTGCCGTCTACATCGTTCGCGACCCGCGCGACGTCGCCCCCTCGTGGGGCGCCCACATGACCGTGCCGGTCGATCGCGCCATCGCCGACATGGGGCGGGCCGATATGGTGCAGGCCAGCAATTCGGCGCGCTACCAGACGGACGCGCCGCAAGCCCTGGGCTCGTGGTCGCAGCATGTGCTGTCCTGGCTGGACGGGCCGCGCCCTCCGCCGCTGCTGCTGCGCTACGAGGACATGCTGGCCGACCCCCCCGGCCAGGCCGCCCGCCTGGCGGCGCATCTCGGCCTTGCGGCCGACCGGACGGCGGTGGCCGGCGCGGTGGCCGCCTGCCGGTTCGACCGGCTACAGGCGGCGGAAGCGGCCGAAGGATTCGTGGAACGGCCCGACAAGATGGCGCGGTTCTTCCGCCAGGGGCGGGCCGGCGCCTGGCGCTCGGCCCTGACGGCCGGACAGGCGGCGCGGATCGAAGCCGATCACGGCGGGGTCATGGCCCGGCTGGGCTACCTCGGCGGTGCGTAGGCCCTGGTCGGAAACGGCGCGGTTACTTCCGAACAAACCCCAGAGGGTCCCCGTGGACGGCGGCAATGGAGGGGAGGTGCGGCCGCTCGCCGCCGCCAGCGCCATCATTTTGCGCCGGATCATTCCGCCTCTGGTTGTCGTCCGGTCGGGGGTGTCGGGGATGGCGCATCTTGCC
>JAKAFA010000173.1 GCA_021818185.1 Pseudomonadota bacterium
GCGGCCTCCCTTGGCACCGTGCTGGTTGGCGCCGTGCTGGTTGGGGCTGTGCTGGGTCAGGAAGGCTTGGCCGCGGTGTTTACGCCCGGTGCGGGCTCCCTCGCCGCCGCCCTTTCCGGTACCGGCCGGCTGCCAGGCGGGGACCAACTGGTGCTTGCCGGGGCCGATCAGGTCGGCTCGGCCCATGCGGGCCAGGGCCTCGCGCAGCATGGGCCAGTTCTCGGCGTCGTGGTAGCGCAGGAACGCCTTGTGCAGCCGGCGCTGCCTCAGCCCCTTGGCGCTGGCCACCACCTCGCCGCCGGCCCGCCGGATCGGGCGCAGCGGGTTGTGGCCGGTATGGTACATGGCGGTTGCCGTCGCCATGGGCGAGGGCAGGAAGGTCTGGACCTGGTCGGCGCGGAAACCGTTGCGCTTCAGCCAGAGGGCCAGGTTCATCATGTCCTGGTCGGTCGTGCCCGGATGCGCGGCGATGAAATAGGGGATCAGGTAGTATTCCTTGCCGGCCTCGCGGGCGAAGCGTTCGAACAGCGCCTTGAAGGTGTCGTAGGTGCCGATCCCCGGCTTCATCATCTTGGACAGCGGCCCCGGCTCGGTATGCTCGGGCGCGATCTTCAGGTAGCCGCCGACATGGTGGGAGACCAACTCCTTGACATAAGCCGGGCTGCGCACCGCCAGATCGTAGCGCACCCCGGAGGCGATGGAGATCTTCTTGATGCCGGGCAGGGCGCGGGCCTTGCGATAGAGGGCGACCAGGGGATCGTGATCGGTCACCAGGTTTTTGCAGATATCGGGATAGACGCAGGACGGCCGGCGGCAGATTCGCTGGATCTTGGGGTCGCGGCAGTTGAGGCGCCACATATTGGCGGTCGGCCCGCCGAGATCGGAAATCTGCCCGGTAAATCCCTTGGTCCGGTCGCGGATTTTCTCGATCTCGGCCAGCACCGAGGCTTCGGAGCGGCTCTGGATGACGCGGCCCTCGTGCTCGGTGATGGAGCAGAAGGTGCAGCCGCCGAAGCAGCCGCGCATGATGTTCACCGAAAAGCGGATCATCTCCCAGGCCGGCAGCCGGGCCTCGCCATAGGACGGGTGGGGCGCGCGGGCATAGGGCAGGGCGAAGACCGCGTCCATCTCGGGGGTGGTGAGCGGGACGGGCGGCGGATTGATCCACAGGTCGCGGTCGCCGTGCCGCTGGACCAGGGCGCGGGCGTTGCCGGGGTTGCTCTCCAGATGGAGGATGCGCGAGGCGTGGGCATAGAGCGCCGGGTCGTCGCGCACCTGCTCGAAGGCCGGCAGGCGCAGCACCACCCGCTTCTCCTCGCCGGACCGGGGCTCGGCGCTTCGCTCCTCCGCCCCCTCGTCCAGCAGGCGGGGGGCGATCTCGGTCCAGCCCTCGGGCGGTCCGCCCCGCAGGAAGGCGGTGCCCCGCAAATCGGTGATGGCGGATACCTTCTGGCCCTTGGCTAGCCGGTGGGCCAGATCGAGCAGCGCGCGTTCGGCGTTGCCATAGAGCAGGAGGTCGGCCTTGGCGTCCACCAGCACCGAGCGGCGGACCTTGTCCGACCAGTAATCGTAATGGGCCAGCCGGCGCAGCGAGGCCTCGATGCCGCCCAGCACGATGGGGGTGTCGGGATAGGCCTCGCGGCAGCGCTGGGCGTAGACGATCACCGCGCGGTCGGGCCGCTTGCCGCCCTCGGCGCCCGGCGTATAGGCGTCGTCATGGCGCAGCCTTCGGTCGGCGGTGTAGCGGTTGACCATGGAATCCATGTTGCCGCCGGTGACGCCGAAGAACAGGGCGGGCCGGCCCAGGGCTTTGAACGGCTCCGGTCCGCTCCAATCCGGCTGGGCGATGATGCCGACGCGGAAGCCCTGGGCCTCCAGCACCCGGCCGACCACCGCCATGCCGAAGCTGGGGTGATCGACATAGGCGTCGCCGGTGACGAGGATCACGTCGCACTCGTCCCAGCCCAGCGCCTCCATTTCGGCGCGCGACATCGGCAGGAACGGCGCCGTTCCGAAGCGGTGGGCCCAATGCTTGCGTTGCGAGAACAGGGGTCGGGGCTGAGTCATGCGCCTTTATACGCCATGCGCCCCGAGCCGATGCAACGACAACCCGTTGCGCCCCCGTCTAGCCCGCGCAAACGTGCCCCCGCCGCAGCGGCCCCTGCTCAGCGGCCGCTGCGGCGGGCGGCCATCAGCGCCGCCACCTCGTCGAGGCGCAACTGGTGGGAAAAGCGGCAGCCCAGCAGGCCCTTGGCCGACCAGACGATGGTCGCCCCGAAGGTGCGGCCGGCGAAGTCCAGGGCTACGGCGACCGGGATGAGCTTTTCCACCACGGGGACGATTTCCGGCTGGATGCGCAGTTTGCAGCCGCCGGGGGAGACATCGGCCAGGTCGGCCGGGATACGCACGTCCTTGAGCCTGACCACCCCGTGGCCGGCCGCCGCCACGCGTGCCTCACCCCGCAAATCCGCCCGCCGTCTCTCCGCCACAACCGCCTCCGGCCTTCTCGATCCATGGTCCATATTGGGGCAGGCGGCGCGGCACAGGCAAGAGGGGTTGAATAAGATCACCGGTTACTTCAACGCAAATGGGCAATTCCCAGGGGCAGGCTGACGCGCACCAGGCCGTTGCCGCTGGGATCGGTGGCGTCGGGGAACAACATGGCGGCCAGCAGGCTGTCGTCGTCGGCCCAATAGGGACGGATGCCGCGATCGACATCCAGGATCAGCGCCCGCCTCCTGGCCGGATCATAGGTCGCGATGGGCGAGACGTGCCCCACATGCTCGCCGCCGGTCAGGGTGCCCTGGTCGAAGACGGCCAACAGGAAGCTGTTGGCGCTGTGCGCGCTGTCGGCCAGCAGGTGGCGCAGGCGCTCCCGGGTCGCCGCATCGGCCTCGGTGGGGTGGAAGACGTCGATCCGGGCCGAGCGGAAACCGAAGGCGTCCAGGCTGCGGCGCAAATAGCCGAGATAGGCGGCGAACGACACGCCCTCGCCGTTGTCCGCCACCGCCCGCGCCCAGTCGGGATCGCCGACGGCGGCCAGGACCTCGGCCTCCGACACCGGTGTGCCGTCCGCCCGGCCGCTCACCTGGCGCAAGGCATTGATCAGGATGGCGGTGCTGGTCGCCGAGCAATCGGCCTGGGTCCGCTGATGGACGTAGGACGAACTGATGGCCTGGAAATCGCGATCCAGATGGGTGCGCAGGTAGGAATCGGTGGTGGCCAGGTGGAGGGGATCGTCGGGATTGGGCGGCCGCAGTGCGGGGGGCAGCGATCCGCAGGCGGCGACCAGCAGGGCCGTCAACGGGGCGAGCAACGCGCTTCGGGGGGCGGTTCGTCGCCCCCCGCGGCCGCGGCCAGGCATCGACATGGCGTTCACCTCCTTCGCGTAGTTCGCGCACCAGCATTGACGCAGAAAACCGTGTCGAGGCCGTGGCAAAAAAGAGGTGAGGCGACGACCGGGGCTTGTCCAGGCCCCATGGGGCATCCGCCAAAGGTGCAGCCGGTGGTCCGGAGGGTCGATGGCGGTCAGGCCTTGGCCGTAACCAACGGGTGGTCGCTGGCGAACACCACCTTGACGGTGGTGGGGGCCGGCTGCTTGATGCGGCGCACCGGCGCGGCGGCCAGGTTGCCGTCTTCGATCAGCCGTTCGACCGCGGCGCGGTCGGCGGCCAGCACCCGTTCGGCATGGGTGAAAGCGTTCTCCAGCGACCGGGCGGCGGGGGCGGTCAGTTGCACCGGCCGCGACCCGCCATCCTTGCCGACCAGGACGATGCCGCCCGGCCGGTCCTGGATCTGGTCGCCGGGGGTGGCCTGCGCCTCCTCGAACACCAGATCCCACAACGGCTGCGCATCGGCCACCGCCCCGTCGGTGGTCACCCTCAGGGTGCCGTCCACATAAATTCCGCTGGGGCGTCGGCCGATGACCAGATAGACGGTGAAGGGGAGGACGACTTCCAAAGCCCGGTGGGCGGGCGCATGAGTGCGCATGACGGGATTCACCCTTTGTCGGGAACTGGGACCATCGGGGCGGCAGCCCGGCATGGGCGCCGGGCAGGAAGCCCGCTTCGGGCGTGGCCGGCGTCTTCCTTATATGGCGTCTTTGGCGGCACCCCGCAAGGCGACGAGGGGCGGCGGCGGCCCCTTGCTTTCGGCCATAGCCCTGCCCATGTGGAGGAGGTCCATGGTCCGCACCGGGCCGTCCCGCCGGCCGTCTCGCATCGCCGGCGCTCTGGCCGAAGTCCCGAAAACCCATTCAGGATCGCGCTGAACCATGACGGGGACGCGAGCGACCATTCCCGAGCCCGCACCGCTTTCCGACGACGAGGTTTTCCAGGTGATGGTGCGGGCCTTCACCGATGGCCTTATCGACCGTGACGACCGGGCGCCGATTCTGCGCATGTTCGGGCAGGCGGAGTTGATCTTCTGCCTGCGCCTTGGCGAGGCCGCGAATGTCGGGGCCGCGCCGGATGTCGCGGATTCGGGGGATGCCCCCGTTCGGCTTGAGGCGCGCGGCACGGCTATCCGCCTGTCGGTCGAGGTTCAGCACCGGCTCAAGGCCCATTTCGCCGCGTGGCTCACCGCCAACTGACCGGCCAGGCCAACCAAACGACCGGACGAGATGGTCTACAAATGTCAAGTTGCTATTTGTGACGATGTTGGCATCTTTTGGCTGGATTATGCGCTGCGGATGGGTTGAGGACGAGACGTTGGGCCAGTAAACTAAACGGAGAAAGGGCAGGGCGGCTTTGGGGGCTTGCTCCGCCCGTGAGGGTGAAACGTCGTGATCGATGTCGCTTCCTATATCGAGCAAAGCGCCCTCGCGCAGACCCCGGACGAGGCCTTCGCCCTGTTCCGCCGCATGGCGGCCGGCCTGGGGTTCGACCGTACCCTGCTGGCCGGGGCGAGCAACGACGCCACCTTTCGCGCGCGCTACGCCGTCACCGCGTCGGCACCGATCATCTTCAACGGTTTTCCCGACCATTGGACGCGGGCCTATCTCGAACGGGGCTACCTTGCCGTCGATCCCGTCTACGCGTTCATCCGGACGCAGTGGCGGCCGGTGATCTGGGCAACGCTGCCGGATCAGATGTCACTCGACCCGCTGCAGAAGCGGGTGATGGCCGAGGCCGCCGCGTCCGGCCTGCACAACGGCGTCAGCATTCCGATGCATGGCCCCAATGGCGATGCCTTCGTCGTCAGCCTGGCCAGCCAGTATTCGGGCGATCTCGGCGTCGAGCGGCATCTTGCCCGATTGCGCCTGGTCGCCGCCCAGTTCTTCTTTTCGCTGACCGACATTTGGACGTCGGAGGGCCGGATCGGCGAGGCTCCGGCCCTGACCCCGCGGGAGCGGGAATGCATGCAGTGGACGGCGGCCGGCAAGAGCGCCTGGGAGATCGGGCAGATCCTGTCCATATCGGAGGCGACGGTCCGCTTTCACCTCTCGAACGCCTTCACCCGGTTGGGCGCCGCCAACCGTATGGCCGCCGTGGTTCGCGCCGTGCGCTGGGGGCTGATCGCGGTCTGACGCGTTCCTCCTCGCCGACGGCTTGGCGGGGTGGGATCAGTCTCCGCGCAGCCGGTCCTGCTCGCCCGGCATCACCGCCGGCAGGTTCGCCCCGCCTTGGTAGCTGCCGTGATATCCCCCTCCGGTGCCATCGCCGCGCTCGGGCGTATAGCCTTGGCTACAGGCGGCAAGAACGGCCGTCAGCAGGGAAGCGGCGATCCAGGCAAGCTTGGTTGGCATCCGGGTGGTCCCCCTGATCGGCATCTGAGGGGCGAACTCTACCACGTTTCGGCCGGCAGGTCTTTCCCCCCGGCCCGGCAGAATTTGCCGAGGCTGGGCCGATGAGGCCGAGGCGGCGCGAGGGGGGCGCCCGCATTCGGCGGCTTCCCGCCGCGTAGCGGATTGGCACGCCGATTGCGGGGGAGTCGCCGCGAATGTGCCTTCACGGGGACGCCGAACATGAGCGTGTACGCCATCACTCAATGGACCGCCGATCAAGGCAGCGGTGCGGCTGCCGGCAAGCAGCAGACCGCCGCCGTCACGGCCGGCTCGGCCGCACAGGCCTTTGCCGAAGCGCTCCAAACCTCGCTGCAAGCCAATGCGCTGATGGCGTTGCCCAACGCCGCGCAGGCGTTGCAGGCCAATTTCCAGGCGGCATCCGCCACGGCCGAGATGCCGCCGCCTGCTCCGGCGCCGCAGCCTCAGTCATCGGAGGCCAGCCAGGGCGCGGCACCGGCTCCCGCTCCCGTCGCCGAGACGCCCAATCCGCCGGCGCAGGCGGCGAACAATGCGCCGGCCAACGACGACGGCCCTCCCCCGGCGCGCTCCGCCGCCGGGTCGTCCTCGGCGCCCAAGGCCAAGTCCGCCCCGAGTGGCCAGGACACCAAAAGCGCGTCGGCCGCAGGCAAGGGCAACTCCAAGCCGGCCGGGGGGCAGACGCAGGATGCCGCCACCCAGGTTCCTTCGCAGGCGGTGCAGCAGCAGGCGATGGTGGCCGCCGCGATGGTTGCCACGCCCCAGGTTCCGGCCACCTCCAGTGCGCCGGCCACGACCGACCCGGCCCACGACCCCTTCGCCTGGCTCGACCAGGAGCACGGCCCGCTGACCGCCGGGATGGGCAATCCGGCCTCGGCGCAGCCCGATGCCGCCAAGGCCGCCGGCCCGGCCTTCACCCTGGCCCCCGAGGATGGAGCGGCTGCCGCCCAGAGCCAGGCGGCCGCCCATACGGCGGCGGCCTCTCCCACCGGAGCGGCGGCGCAGGCCCAGGACATGGCGAACATGCTGACCGGCACCGGCGCCAACCTCTCGGTTCACGTCGCCACGCCGACCACCGCCACCAACGCCCAACCGGGCAGCACGCCGGACGCCGCTTCCGCCCCCGTGGTCGATCCCGCCGTCGCAATCCAAAACGCGGCAGCCGGCAGCCAAGGGGCCGGCACCCAGGCCGGGACGTCGGGCAACAATTCCGCCGGCGGCCAGAATGCCGCCGCCGCCGCTCAGCCGCAGAATGCGGCCGTCGCCACCCTTGACGCCATGGCCACCGGGTCGGCCGAGGCGACCTCCTTCGCAGCCACCTTGGCGGCCGGCACCGCCGATGGGGCCGCGGCCGCGCAGCAACCGGCCCAGCAGCCCCAGGCGCCGCAGGCCATGACGCCGCTGGCGGCGGTCGGCGGCACCCAGGCGACCCAGGAGAGCGCTCCAACCCAATCGGCCCAGGCCACCACCTTGCCGCGCAGCACCGTGGCGGCCGCGGTGGCCGATCAGGTTTCGGTCGAGATCAAGAAGCAGGCCCAGAGCGGCGGCGACACCATCAAGATCAACCTGAAGCCGGCGGAGCTGGGGCGGATCGAGATCAAGCTTGAGGTGAAGCACGACGGCAGCGTCGCCGCCACGGTGACCGCCGACAACAAGGACACCCTGGCGATGTTGCAAAAGGACTCGTCCGGGTTGACCCGGGCGCTGTCGGATGCCGGCCTCAAGGCGGATTCCGGCGCGCTCAGCTTCAACCTGCGCGGCGAGGGGCAACAGCAGCAGCAACAGCAGCAGCAGGCCGGGACGGGGAGAGGGCGCGGGGCCGCGCGCGCGCTCGCCGGTCTCGACGCCACCTCGGACGCGGCGTCCTCCACGGCGGCGGTGCGCGGCGGCTTCGGCCGGTCCGGCGTCAACATCAAGGTTTAAGGAGGGGGCCATGACCACGACGACCGCGGCCAGCAGCTCGCTGAGCGGCAACAATGCCAGCGTCATCAACGCCATCAATCAGGCCAATGCCAAGTCGCAGAGCAGCATCGCCAACAACACGCTGAACAGCAACACCGCGGCGGCGGGCCAGGCGCAGCTCTCCGGCAACCTCAATACGTTCCTCAACATGCTGACGGCGCAGTTGCAGAACCAGGACCCGCTGTCCCCCATGGACTCGACCCAGTTCACCAACCAGCTGGTCCAGTTCTCCGAGGTCGAGCAGCAGATCAACACCAATTCCAACCTGGAATCGCTCATCAGCCTGCAAAAGACCAGCCAGCAGGCGACGGCGATTTCCTATATCGGCCAGACGGTGTCGTTCTCCGGGACCAATCTGCCGCTGTCCAACGGCCAGGCAGCCTTCAGCTACACCCTGCCGTCGCAGGCTGCCAGCCTCCAGGTGCAGATCGAGAATTCCAGCGGCCAGGTGGTCGCCACCATGCCCGATGCCAGCGCCGCGGCCGGCACCCACACCATCACCTGGGACGGCAAGGACAGCAGCGGCAACCAACTGCCCGACGGCCAGTACACCATCAGCATCACGGCGACCGATTCCCAGGGCAACACCCTGACCCCGACCGTCGCCGCCTACGGCGTGGTGTCGGCGGTGACCTCGGACAGCAACGGAACCGAACTGCAACTGGGCGACAGCGGCGTGACCACCTCGCTCAGCAGCATCCTCAGCATCCATCTGCCGGCGACGAGCAGCGGCACTTCGACGGGCAGCGGCACTTCGACGGGCAGCGGCACCTCGACGAGCAGCGGTACCTCGACGGGCAGCGGCACCTCGACGGGCAGCGGCACCTCGACGGGCAGCGGTACCTCGACGAGCAGCGGTACCTCGACATCCGGGGGCAGTACGCCGGCCACCGGTTCTGTGGGTTGAGACGCGGGCAGCGTCATCGCTAGG
>JAKAFA010000174.1 GCA_021818185.1 Pseudomonadota bacterium
GACAGGCGGTAGGCGAAGCGCGGCCCGCCCAGCAGGGCTACCAGCACGAACCAGTCGATCACCATCACCGAACGGGGCAGGCCGGCCAGCCGGGTGACCAGGAACATCACCAGGGTGAACACCAGCACCGTGATGGTGGCGGCGCGGGTCAGGGTGACGAGATCGTTGACCGAGGCGTAGCGCCACACGCCCTTGTACATGCCGCTCGACAGGAAGGTGACGGCGGCCACGCCGGTAAAGGTGGCGGTGGCCAGCAGCAGGGTGGAGGCCTCCCAGTTGGGGACCCAGTCGCTGCCCGTCCGCAGATATACCGCGGAGACGAAGGCGATGGCCGCCATGGCGACGTCGTGGAGGAAGGCGATATGGCCGCGGTGTAGTGCCAGCTTCACAGGCGTTCGCTTACCAGTCACGGAGGGCGCCTAGTGTTAGCCGACCCTTCCACCTTCGCACAAGGTCAAAGGGATTCCGATGGCCGGGGGCGGAGGGGGACCGCGAAAGGCCATCGCCTGTTCACCTTGCGACAGCCCGCTTCAACAGGCAGGAGAATTCCATGCGCGCGCAGACATCCGCCCTGCTGCTGGCCTCCGCCCTCGCGCTGGCGGCGACCGGCGGCGCTCCCACCGCCCGGGCCCAGCAGGCCCACGCGTTGAGCCGCCAGGACCGCACCTTCGCCGAACACGCCATGGCCGGCGGCATGATGGAGGTGCAACTGGGCCGGCTGGCCCAGGATCATGCCGGTTCGCAGCCGGTCCGCGCTTTCGGCGAGCGTATGGTGCGGGACCACAAGGCCAACATCCACCAACTGACCGCCGTGGCCGAGCCGCTGGGCATCACGCCGCCTTCGCCCCTGCCGGCCGAGCAGCAGCACCAGATCGACAAGCTGTCGGCGCTCTATGGTCCGCAGTTCGACAATACCTACATGGCGATGATGGTGCAGGATCATCAGAACGATATCCGCGACTACCACAAAGAAGTTCAGAACGGCAAAAATTCCGGCCTGCGGCACTATGCCGAACAGACTCTGCCGATGCTTCAGCGGCATCTCGCCCTGGCGGAAGACCTGGCCCGGCCGCAGGGGGCCGCCCTGCCGCCGAATCACTGATGAGGCCAAGGGGATCCGCCACCGCTACGCTAGCGATGGACGGCGGGCGGGCGGCATGACGATAATGGCCGCCCGTTTCCACGCGATGATCCGATGGCCCGCCCCACCCCCGCTCCGCTGAAAGCCCGCGCCGCCGCCCTTGACCTGCTGGCCGCCGTCCTGGTGCGCCACCGCCTGCTGGACGAGGCGTTCGATGCCGATCCGCAGGTGGCGACCCTGCCCGACCGCGACCGCGCCTTCGTCCGGTTGCTGGCCGCCGCAACCTTACGCCGGCTGGGCGAAATCGACGCGCTGCTGGCCCGCTGCCTCGACACCCCCCTACCGGCCAAGGCCGGACGGGCCCGTGACGTGCTGCGGCTGGGTGCCTGCCAGTTGCTGGTGCTGGGCACGCCGCCCCATGCCGCCATCTCGACCAGTGTCGATCTGCTGAAGCATGGGCCGTTGGCCGGCTACGGCGGATTGGTCAATGCCGTGTTGCGCCGCCTCGACCGCGAGGGGCGGGGCTGGGCGGCGGAACTGGATTCCGCCCGGCTCAATACTCCGGGCTGGCTGTGGGATTCCTGGGTCGCCGCCTACGGCGAGGCGACGGCCCGCGCCATCGCCGAGGCCCATCGGCACGAGGCGCCGACCGACCTGACCGCGGCCGGCGATCCGGCCATCTGGGCCGAGCCGCTGGAGGCCGAAGTACTGCCCACCGGCAGCCTGCGGCGGCGGGCGACGGGCGATTTGACCGGGCTGCCGGGCTTCGCCGAGGGACGCTGGTGGGTGCAGGACGCCGCCGCCGCCCTGCCGGCCCGCCTGCTGGGTGAGGTGCGGGGCCGCCGCGTCGCCGATCTGTGCGCCGCCCCCGGCGGCAAGGCGCTGCAACTGGCAGCGGCCGGCGCCCGCGTCACCGCGGTGGACCGTTCGGGCAAACGGCTGGTCCGGCTGACCGACAATCTGGCCCGCCTGCATTTGGAGGCCGAGATCGTCGAGGCCGATGCCACGGCCTGGCGGCCGGAGCAGCCCTTCGACGCCGTGCTGCTGGACGCCCCCTGTTCGGCGACCGGCACCCTGCGCCGCCATCCCGACGGGCTGTGGCTGAAGCGGCCGGAGGACGTGGCCAAGCTGGCCGCCCTACAGGCCCGCCTGCTGGAGGCCGCCTGTTCCCTGGTGGCGCCCGGCGGGATCGTGGTCTATTGCGTCTGCTCGCTCCAGCCCGAGGAAGGCCCGGCCCAGCTCGAACGCCTGCCCGCCGGCTTCCGCCGCCTGCCGATCCGTCCCGACGAGGTGGGCGGCTTGGCGGAGTTGCTCTCGCCGGCCGGGGATTTGCGCACGCTGCCCTGCCACCTTGCCGAACGGGGGGGGATGGATGCATTCTTCGCCGCGCGAATCCAACGACTTCCGGACCAAGCTCCTTGACCGACCCGCGCCGCTTCGTGCTGATCGACCGTGACGGCACCCTCAACGTCGAAAAGAACTACCTGTCCGATCCCGATCATCTGGAGCTGATTCCCGGCGCCGCCGCCGCCATCCGCCGGCTGAGGCAGGCCGGGTTGGGAATCTGCGTCGTCACCAACCAGTCGGGAATCGCGCGGGGATATTTCGGCCTGGACCGTCTGGCGGAAATCCATGCCCGCCTGGGGGAATTGCTGGCCGCCGAAGGGGCGCAAGTGGACGGCATCTACATCTGCCCCCACGGGCCGGACGATGATTGCGCCTGCCGCAAGCCGCTGCCCGGCCTGATCGAGCAGGCCGCCGCCGAGCACGGCTTCGACCCCGCCCGTGCCTTCGTGGTCGGCGACAAGGAGGCGGATGTCGGCATGGGCCGCGCGGTTGGCGCCGTGACCCTCCTGGTGCGCACCGGCTATGGCCGCGCGACCGAGGCCAAGGGAACCCGCGCCCACCATGTGGTCGATGATCTGGCCGCCGCCGCCGAGATGATCTGCCGCCTGGCGGCTGGCTGAGGGGCGGGGCCGGTGGGTTGGCTGTATCTGCGCGGTGTGGCCATCGGCTTCGCCATCGCTGCGCCCATCGGACCGGTGGGCCTGTTGTGCATCCGCAAGGCCCTGGCCGACGGCCGCCTTGCCGCCCTGGTCGCCGGCCTGGGCGCCGCCTGCGCCGACACGGTGTTCGGCGCGGTGGTCGGGTTGGGGCTGACCGCCGTCTCCCAATTCCTGGCGCAGCACGAAACGATCTTCAAGCTGGTGGGCGGAACGTTCATGGCGGCGTTGGGCTGGCGCACCTGGAGTTCGGCCGCCTTCGCCATCGAGGCGTCGGAAAGCGGCTGCGGCATGTGGCGTGATTTCGTCTCGACCTTCCTGATCACCATCTCCAACCCGGCGACCATCCTGGGGGTGATGGGCGTCTTCGCCGCGCTCGGCACCTCGGCCAAGCCGGTGGGTATCGAGGAATCCTGGCTGCTGGTCACCGGCGTGTTCAGCGGGTCGGTCCTGTGGTGGCTGGTGCTGTCCAGCGCCGCCTCGGCGGTGCGCACCCGGTTCACCCCCGAGCGCATGCGGATGTTCAATCATCTGTCGGGGGCGCTGCTGCTGATGTTCGCCGCTCTCGCCCTGGGTAGCCTGCTGGTTCCCTGAGCGACGTTCTGGCGGCCCGGCCCGCCGCGGGCTATAAACGGCGGATGAGCACCGCCGAGCCTAGCGTGGACAACCTGACGCCCCTGGAGGCGCGCCTCGAACTCGACCGGTTGGCCGCCGAGATCGCCCGCCACGACCGTGCCTACCACGTCGAGGACCGGCCGCTGATCGCGGATGCCGACTATGACGCGCTGGTCCGCCGCAACGCCGCCATCGAAGCCCGCTTCCCCGAACTGGTCCGCCCCGACAGCCCGTCGCGCCGCGTCGGCGCCGCGCCGGCCGAGGGCTTCCGCCGGGTGCGGCATGCGGTACCGATGCTGTCGCTCGACAACGCCTTCGCCGAGGAGGACGTGCAGGAATTCGTCGGGCGGGTGCGCCGCTTCCTGGGGCTGGCGGCCGACGATCCGGTGGCGATGGTGGCCGAACCCAAGATCGACGGCCTGTCCATTTCGCTGCGCTACGAGAACGGCCGCTTCGTTCAGGGCGCCACCCGCGGCGACGGCACCGAGGGCGAGGACGTCACGCTCAACCTGCTGACCCTGGCCGACCTGCCCAAGATCATTGCCGGCGCCCCGCGGGTGCTGGAGGTGCGGGGCGAGGTCTACATGACCAAGGCCGATTTCCTTGCTCTCAACCGGCGGCAGGAGGCGGCGGGGGAAAAATTGTTCGCCAATCCCCGCAACGCGGCGGCAGGCAGCCTGCGCCAGCTGGATTCCAGGGTCACCGCCACCCGCGCCCTCAGCCTGTTCGCCTATGCCCTGGGCGAGGTGTCCGAGCCGGTGGCCGACAGCCATTGGCATTTCCTGGAGCGGCTGAAGCTTTGGGGCTTCAAGGTCAATCCCCTGGCCCGCCCCTGCGCCGATGCCGATCAGGCGCTGGCCGTCTACCGCGAGGTCGGCGACGGCCGCGCCGCATTGCCCTATGACATCGATGGCGTGGTCTACAAGGTGGACCGCTTCGACTGGCAGGGCCGCCTGGGGTTCAAGGACCGCAGCCCGCGCTGGGCCATCGCCCATAAATTCCCGGCGGAGCAGGCCCGCACCCGGCTGAAATCCATCGAGATTTCGGTGGGACGCACCGGCGTGCTGACCCCCTGGGCCGATCTGGAGCCGGTGAATGTCGGCGGCGTGGTGGTGGCGCGCGCCACCCTGCACAACGAGGACGACATCGCCCGCAAGGACATCCGCGCCGGCGATCTGGTCATCGTCCAGCGGGCCGGCGACGTCATTCCCCAGGTGGTCGGCCCGGTCGCCGGCCAGCCGCGCGGTGAAGCGTTCTCCATGGTGGCCAAGCTGACGCCCCCCGGCGGCGATCATGCGGTCTGCCCGGAATGCGGCAGCCACGCGGTGCGCGACGAGGGCGAGGTGGCGTGGCGCTGCACCGGCGGCCTGGTCTGCCCCACCCAGGCCACCGAGCGGCTGATCCATTTCGCCAGCCGCGACGCCTTCGATATCGAGGGCCTGGGGGAGAAGAACCTCGCCTTCCTGCGCGAGCAGGGCTACATCCGCACGCCCGCCGATATCTTCACGCTGGAGGATGCCGACCGCGCCAATCTGCACAAGCTGGAGAACTTCCCCGGCTGGGGCAAGCGCTCGGTGCAGAAGCTGTTCGACGCCATCCGCCTGCGCTCCCGCATCGGGCTGGAACGCTTCATCTACGCGCTGGGCATCCGCCAGGTGGGCGAAGCCACCGCCAAGCGGCTGGCCCGTCATTACCACAATCTGGATCGCTGGCGGGATGCCATGATGGCTGCCGCCGACCGCGAATCCGAGGCCTGGGCCGACCTGACCGCCATCGAGGATATCGGCCCCTCGGTGGCCGGCGATCTGGTGGATTTCTTCGCGGAGGAACATAACCGCCAGGCCATCGCCGATCTGGTGGCCGCCATGGAGCGGCTGGGCGGCACGGTCGAGGAGGCGCAGGCGCTTGGCGCTTCCGGTTCGGCGGTGGCCGGCAAGGCGGTGGTGTTCACCGGCACGCTGGCCACCATGACCCGGCAGGAGGCCAAGGCCCGCGCCGAGGCGCTGGGGGCCAAGGTGGTGGGCAGCGTGTCGAAAAAGACCGATTACGTGGTGGCGGGTGCCGATCCCGGCTCGAAGGCGGCCGAGGCGGCTAAGCTGGGCGTCCCGCTGCTGAGCGAGCAGGATTGGCTGGATTTGATCGGCCGATGACATGAGCGACGGTACCGATCCCCGCGACAAGTTCAAGAAGCCCTTGCAGCGGCCGGCCCTGGACCTGCCGTCGCGGCGGATCGAAAGCGCGGCGTCCCCGTCATCGTCGCTGCCGGTGCCGGTCAAGGCGCCGGCTTCCGAGGCGCCGGCCCCCAGCAGCGGGCTGGCCCGCCTGTTCGAGGCCATCGGCCGCGCCCTTTCCCCCAAGCCGCCCGCCAAGGAGCCGGCCGAGCCGGTCGCCTCGGGCGAACCGGCGGTCTTCACGGTGGCGGTGGCGGCCCTGACCGGCGACGCCGACGGGGCGCGCGGTGCGGCGCTGCTGCACAGCCTGGAGGGCAAGGGATCGCTGGGGCTCAAGGCGCTGTCGCGGTCCTTCGCCCTCGATACGCTCCAGGATCCGGCGATGATCGCCGCCGCTCTCAGCAATACCCGCATGGTCACCGCCAACGAAAAGGCCGACCTGCTGATCTGGGGCGAGGTCGGCAAGGACGACTACCGGCTGCGCTTCACCACCGCCGCCCAGGGCGACGAGGACCGGGCCGGCTATTTCGGCCCCACCACCCGGTGCGAACTGCCCTTCGACCTGAACGAGGCGGTCTCGACCCTGCTCTACGCCGCCACCCTGGCCGCCGCCGAAGCCGCCACGCCCGCCCAGAAGGGGGCGGTACGCCGCTTGCTGCCGGTGGCGGCGGGCGGTGCCGAAGCCCTGGCCGCCCGGCCGCCGGTGCAGATGTCCATGCCGCAGCAACGCTCGGTGCAGACGGTGTTCGGCCATGTGGCGGCGGCCACGGCGCTGGCGGTGCCGCCCTCGCAGGCCGATGCCTGGTTCGAAAAGGCGTTGGGCGCCTACCGTGCCGCCCAGAAGCGGGTGGCCCGCACCGACCCGGCCTGGGAAACCGGCCTGCTGCACAAATATATCGGCGCGGTACTGGGCGCGCGGGCCGAGCGCTCCAAGACCCCGGCGCCGTTGCTGGAAGACGCGGTGAAAGCCTGGCGTGCCGCCGCCGAGACCCTGACCCGCGAGGCGATGCCCCAGGAATGGGCGGGGGCGCAAACGCGGCTGGGCAAGGCGCTCTACCGCCTGGACCTGATCACCGGCAACACTGAATTGCTGCGCGAGGCGTTGCAGGCGCTGCAAGCCGCCCTTCAGGTCTATTCCCGCACCGAGACGCCGCTCAAATGGGCCGACATCATGCACGACATCGCCCAGGTGCTGGAGGTCTATGGCGACCAGTTGCGCAATCCGGAGGTGCTGCGCCGGGCCATCGAAACCTGCGAGTCGGTCCTGATGGTGCTGACCCGCGACCGTATGCCGCTGACCTGGGCGGCGACCCAGAATACCCTGGGCTCGGCACTGTTCCTGTTGGACAAGCACACCGACGGAATCGCCCACCTGGAAGGCGCCATCGCCGCCCTGGAAGCGGCCCACGGCATTTTCGCCGCGGCCGGCGCCAAGGGCCCCGCCCAGGTGGCGGCGCGCAACCTGGGCCATGTGCGCAAGCTGGCGGAAGAGCGGCGCGGCCGGCAGATCGTCGACCCTGACTGGGTGGACGGGCCTGGCCCGCGGCCCCGGCGGCGGCGATGAGACTCCTGTTGCGCCTTGCCGCCGTGGCGCTGTGCCTGTGGTCGGCCCCGGCCCTGGCCGCGCCGCTCAAAGTGGTGGCCAGCTTCACCATCCTGGCCGACATGGTGCGCCAGGTTGGGGGCGACAACGTCGCGGTGGTCAGCCTGGTGGGGCCCGATGGCGATGCCCACGCCTTCGAGCCGACCCCGGCCGACGCCCGGGCGGTGGCCGGCGCCGACCTGCTGGTGATCAACGGGCTGGGCTTCGAGGGTTGGCTGGACCGCCTGGGTGCCGCCGCGGGTTTCCGGGGCCGGACGGTGGTTGCCTCTGCCGGCGTCGCGGCGCTGACCCGAAGCGAGGACGGCCGGACAGTGCCCGATCCCCATGCCTGGCAGGATCTGGCCCAGGGACGGATCTACGTCGCGAACATCGCCGCCGGTCTTGCCGAAGCCGATCCCGCCCATGCGGCGGCCTACCGCGAGGGGGCCGAGCGTTATTCCGCCCGGTTGGCGGCGCTTGACGGCTGGGTGCGGACGCAGATCGCCACGGTGCCGCCGGCCAAGCGCCTGGCGATCACCTCGCACGACGCCTTTGGCTATTTCGGCCGCGCCTATGGCGTCGCGTTCCTGGCGCCCGAGGGCATCGACACCGAGTCCGAGGTGCCAGCCCGCGCCCTCGGCCGGCTGGTCACCCAGATCCGCCGCACCGGCATCAGGGCGATTTTCCTGGAAAATATGGCCGACCCGCGCCTGGTCCGCCAACTGGCGGACGAAACCGGCGCAAAGGTGGGCGGCACCCTGTACGTTGACGCCCTGTCGCCGCCGGACGGGCCGGCGCCCACCTACACCGCCATGTTCCGCCACAACGTACCGGACCTGGTGGCGGCGATGCAGGCCAACCGGCGCTAATCCCGCGCCACCAGATCGCGGTAGGCGTGCCAGCTGGCATGGGCGGCGATCGGCAAGGTCACCGCCAGCCCGACGAACAGGCAGACCAGCCCGATCGCTCCCAGGGTGGCCAGTGTCGCCGCCCAACCGATCATGACCAGCCGGTTGTTCCATACCGCGGCCAGCGAGGCCCGCATGGCGGTGATCGCGGAAGCCTCGCGGTCCAGCAGCATCGGCATGGCCACCACCGACAGGGCGAAGGCCAGGGCCGCCAGCGCGCCAC
>JAKAFA010000175.1 GCA_021818185.1 Pseudomonadota bacterium
GCGGGTCGAACAATGGTATCAGCGGACATTGCCCAGGCACGGCCTCATCGCCCATTGCCGGAGTTACGAGACCGCGCTCGGCATGGTCCGGGCCGGGCTTGGCGTCTGCCTGCTTCCGGCCGTGGCGGCCCTCGACGGGCCCGGGGTGGTGGCCGGCGTCGATCTTTATGCCACCGACCTGCCCCCGCGGCAGTCGGTCTGCCTGATCCCCGCCCAGTACCTGCGGGTCGAGCCCTACAAGGCGTTCCTGGCCGCACTGCAAGACGCCGGCTGCGCGATCAAGCTGCCCAAAATCCAGCCGATGCCGCCCTTCATCAAACAAGCAATTCCTGCGGAAAACACCGGAGCCCGTCGCCGCATCGCAGCGACTAATGTTGTATAATTCTAAATAAAAATAGCAAGTTCCCCCGCATTACAAATCGCAATACGGCATATAGATTTTAGCATTCCGGCCATGACGCTATCTTCCCCCCTGCAATCGCACGGGAGGACTTTCAATGGTCATGATGATGGCCCCCGGGGGGACCAAGGACATGTGCCGGATGGTTCTCGACGAGGGCGCCGAGGCCGTCTATGTCGGCGTCATCGGCTGGAGTCGTCGGGGATCCGAGCATGAGCTGACCGATGACGAGATCCGCGAGGTCATCGACTACGCGGACCGCCGCGGCAAGGAGGTGCGGGTGGTGGTCAACACCCTGCCCAGCTCCACCGAGGTCCCGATGTTCCTGGAACGCATCGCCATGTATGCGTCGTGGGGCGCCAAGGGCTTCATGATCAGCGACATCGGCTGCATGCGCCTGGTCAAGCAGACCCTGCCCGATGTCGCCATCCACACCAGCGTCGGATGCGGCATCACCAACCACATGGATGTCCAGTTCCTGTCGGATATCGGCGCGACCTATGTCGTCCTGCCCTATCGCCTGACGGTCGAGGAAATCGCCGAGATGAAGGCGAAGTCCGGTGTCGGTATCGAGGTCTTCCTGTTCAAGACCCCGTCCGGCGGCAAGATCTGCCCCGGCAAGTGCATGATGAGCAGTTACTTCAGCTATCGCCGCTGGATCGACGATACCGGCAAGGACCATTTCTTCGGCAGCGCCAGCCGCGGCGGCGACTGCCTGCGGGTCTGCCAGACGAACTGGGAGTTCGAGGTCGACGATACGGCCTACCGGCAGCGCATGACCATCAAGACCAATCCCGCCCTGTGGCTGGAGGAACTTCCCGCCTATCTGGCCGCCGGCGTCGATTGCCTGAAGGTCCCCGGTCGGGATCGCTCGGATCTGCTGGTGCGCGATATCGTCCGGTTCTATCGCCGCGTCCTCGATGTCATCGCTTCGAGCGACGTTCCCGACCTTTCCGCCTTCCGCCCGGAACTGGAGACCTTTCGCCAGCGCTGGGTGGTCGAGCGCGGCAATCGCGACCGCCGCCTGATCGGCGAGGCCGAGCGCGAGGCATTGCGGGCCGAGCGCGCCGCCTTGCGGCCGCACCCCATCAACTCCATCGCCGCCCAGTAAGGAGCGTGGTCATGTTCGAGCTGTCCACTAACGTCGCCACGCCCAAGCAACTGCGCAACGGCGACTTTTCCGCCTATGACGCCCTTTATCTCGGCGATTTCTCCTGCGCGGAATACCCCAACAACTTCAGCTCCCATCCCGAGTTCCTGGCCGAAGCCGTCGAAACGGTCAAGGGCCAGGGCAAGAAGTGCTATCTGCGGCTCTACGCCGTCCCCAGCAACCACGACCTGCCCTGGGTGCGCAAGGTGATCGAGACGGCGCTGACGCTGCCCTTCGACGCCTTCGAGGTCCACAATCTCGGCCTGTTGCAGATGCTTCGCGAAATGGGCAGCAACACGCCGGTCCATCTCGGTGTCTTCGGCAACCTCTATACCGACGCCACGGCACGGGTGGTGAAGGATTACGGCGTCACCCGCGTCTATCCCAACCCCGAGCTCAGCCTGAAGGAAGCCATCTACATCCGCGACCATACGCCGGTCGAGGTGCTGGTGCCGGTGCATGGCAAGATTCCGCTGGTCATCTCCGAGACCTGCTTCATCCTCGAGCATTCCAGCAAGGCCGCCGACGGCAAGTGCACCTTCTCGTGCGCCCAGGATCACTGGCTGACCCGCACCAAGGGCGACTGGTCGCTGAAGGATACCGGCCGCATGACCTTGAGCGGTTCGGACCTGTGCATGCTGGAGCATGTCGACGAGTTGGCCGCCGCCGGGCTCAACGCCTTCTATGTGCAAAGCCATGGCGAAAGCGCCGAGTACGCGGCGCAGGTCGGCGAAATCTACCGCGAGGCCTTCACCCGTGCCTTTGCCGGCCAGCCGCCGGGCGACCCCGCCGCCAGGCTGGAGGCCCTCAACGGCCTGGCGAAGATGGGGTTGTGCAACGGCTATTACTTCGAAAGCGCCGGCCGGCGCTATGTCGGGAGAGCCTGAGCCATGACGGCGCTGCTCGCGCCGGGCGGCACGACCGAGATGGCCTTCGCCGCCATCGACGAGGGAGCCGACATTATCTATGTCGGCCCCCTTGGCTGGAGCCGCCGCCCCTATGAATCCGAGATGACCGACGACGACATCCGGGCGGTCATCGACTATGCCGGCAGCCGGGGCAAGCAGGTCCGGGTGGTGCTGAACACCTTTCCCAGCCCGTTCGAGATGGACGGATTCCTGGAAAAGGTCCGCCGCTTCGACGCCTGGGGGGCATCGGGCTTCATTGTCACCGATCCCGGCGCCCTCGCGCTGATCCGCCGGATGCTTCCGCAGACACTGCTGCATGTCAGCATCGGCAGCGGCGTGACCAATGCCTGGGATGGCCGCTTCTACCGCGCCCTGGGGGCCGACGTCATCATCCTGCCCTATCGCTGGGGCGAGGAGGAAGTCGTCGGCGCCCGGGAGGCGTCCGACATCGGGCTCGAGGTGTTCCTGTTCGAGACGGTGCAAACCGGGAAGATCTGCCCCGGCAAGTGCATCATGTCGAGCTACCTGAAATTCCGCGACTGGCACCAGATCGAAGGCAAGGATTACTTCCACGGCAGCGCCAACCGCGGCGCCAAGGAATGCTATCGGGTCTGCCAGACCGAGTGGGATTTCGGCGCCGGGGGCGAGGCGCCCATGGCCCTGAAGCTGCGGCGGGACGCGCGGCTGATGCTGGAGCAATTGCCGCGGTTCGTTGAACTCGGCGTCGAATGCTTCAAATTGTCGGGCCGCGAGCGGCCAACGGCCATGATCCGCGATCTGGTGCGCTTCTACCGCAAGGTCCTGGACGGGATCCTCAGCGGCGAAGCGCGTGACATGGCGCTCCATGCCGATGAACTCGCGGGGCTGCGATTGCGCTGGATCACGGAAAAGCGCAAGCGGGTCGATGCCCTGATGACCCGGGCCGACGGTTACCAGGGGGACACGTCGTGGGCCTCGCCGGTGTGACCCCGGTCCTGCGCGGCGCCTTCGAAGCGACTGGCAGCCCGGCCTGGATCATGCAGCTCATCCGGGCGCGGGGGATCGACCGCCGCCACGGCTTCCGGCTGGAGCTGGTCCTGGGCGGCGACCGCGTCGGGCCGGCGCTTCAGGCCACCGAGGCGACGCTGGCGGCAGGAGAGGCCGACCTCATCGACACCGACTGGATCTCCGTCGCCCGCTGTCGCCAGCAGGGGCTCGACCTGGTCGCCGTCCATCCCTACGGCCGCATCATGGGCGGCGTAGTGGTCCCGGCCGGCTCGCCGCGGCAGCATCTGGCCGCGTTGCGCGACTGCCGCGTCGGCGTGGTCCGGCGGCTGGACAAGAACTGGGCGGTTGTCCGCGCCGCCTGCCTGAGCCGGCACGGCTTCGATCCGCAAGCGGCGGCGACGGTGGTGGAAGCTGGCTCCAAGACCGTGCTGCTCGATTGGCTGAATTCCGGCGCAGTCGATGCGGCGGTCCTGTACTGGCATCTGGTGCCGGCCTTGGTCACCGGCGGGCGGTTCCGCCAGCTTTGCGACGTCCTCGACCTGCTGCCCAATGGGCAACCCGGTCCCCCCACCACCTTCTTCACCCTGCACGAAAGCTTCGTGGCGCGGAACGCGCCGCTGGTGGCCGCCTTCGTCGCCGCCTATCGCGAGGGCGTGGCGGTGATGCGCGCCGATCCCGGCGCCTGGCCGCCGCTTTCCCTGTCGCCCGAGGCCTTCACCGGCTTGCGGGCCGCCTGGAAACGCCGGATCTGCGCCGACTGGCAGGCCGGCGACGTCGAGCGGCTGGGGCGGCTTTTCGAACACCTGAAATCCATCGGCGGCACGGACGCGCTGGGCGTCGCCGCCATTCCGCCGGGCACCTTCGCTCCGGCCTTCGCTGCGTGAAGGGGGCATCATGGCCGTTCTGATGGGACCGGGCGGGACTTTGGACATGGCGTTGACCGCGCTGGAACGCGGCTGCGACTCGGTTTTCGTCGGCCCCAAAGGATGGAGCCGGCGCCCCGCCAGCGACGAGCTTCATGACGAGGAGATCCGCGATCTGCTGGCGTGGGCGGGGCCCAGGGGCAAGGATATTCGCGTCGCCGTCAATGTCATGCCAGCCCCCGAGGAAATCCCGGCGATGCTGGCCAAGATCGAGCGCTATGCCGCGTGGGGCGCCGGTGGGGTGATGCTGTGCGACCCCGGCTGCATTGCCCTGGTGCGGCGGCATCTGCCCGACCTTGACATCCATGTCAGCGTCACCGCCGGGATTTTCAACCTCGGCGACATCGCCTTCTACGAGGAGATGGGCGCCAATATCGTCGTCATCCCCTATCGTTGGGGGGTCGCGGAATTGGAGCAGATCCGCGACAAGACGCGTATGCGGCTGGAGGCCTTCATGTTCCAGGCCGTCAAGCGCGGCCGCATCTGCCCCGGCCGCTGCTATTCCAGCAGCTATTTCCAGATCACCCACAACCGCGACCAGGCGGGCAAGGACCACCACATCGGCAGCGCCAGCCGCGGCGGAAGCTGTTACCGCATCTGCCGCGCCAAATGGGACCTGACCGTCGGCGAACACCCGCATGCCGATACGCCCGACCTGAAGGCGACGCCGGATCTGCTGCTGTGGGAACTGCCGGACTACGTCGCTCTCGGCGTCGATCGCTTCAAGATTCCCGGGCGCGAGCGTTCCCCCGGCCTGATCGGCGACATTTGCGCCTTCTACCGGCGAGCGCTCGACCATGTCCTGGCCGGCGGCACCGATGTGTCGGCCTTTGCGCCGGAATGGGACGAAATCCGTCGACGCTGGGTGCAGGAGCGGGGACGGCGCGACGATGGCCGGATCGCCTCCGCCGCCCAGTAGAAGCAGGGAGTGGATCATGCAGGCCATGTCCCGACTCGGGCGAGAGGCGGCCGGAACGGACGGGCTGATCCTGGCGCTGCACGATATCGGCCCGGATGCGGCGCCGCTGGTCGGTCACAAGGCATTCCGCCTGGGGCGCCTGATCCAGGCCGGCTACCGGGTGCCCTCCGGCTTCTGCATCACCGCCCGCAGCGGAACGCGCCTGTCGGCCGCCCAAGCCGAGGCGATCGTGTCGGCCTGGCGCGCCGCCGGCTATCGCGCCGCCGCGATCCGCAGTTCCGCCACGGAAGAGGATGGGCACGAAGCCAGTTGGGCCGGCGTGTTCCCCACCGTTCTGCCGGTCCTCGACGAACGCGGCCTGCTGGCGGCGGTCGAACACTGTCTCGGAGCCCTCCATGGCCCCGAGGCCATCCGCTACCGCGGCACTGCCGGGCGTGCATCCCGCCTACCCGGCATGGCGGTGCTGGTCCACGAGTTGGTGGAGGCCGATGTCGCCGGCATCCTGTTCACCGCCAATCCGGTGACCGGGGCGGCGGATGAGATGGTGGTCAACGCCGTCCCCGGACTGGGCGAGCCCCTGGCCGCCGGACGGGTCACCGGCGACAGCTTCGTGCTGGCGCGGGACGGGCGGGTCAAGACCGCGACGGTCTCGCCCAAGCCGGCCATGCTGACCGTGAGGGGCGAGGTGGCGATCGACGGCGGACGCCGCGACCGGCCGGTCCTGACGCCGCCGCAACTGACGCGGCTCAGCCGGCTGGCCGAGGGGATCGAACGGATGTTCGGCTGCCCCCAGGACATCGAATTCGCCGTATCCGGCGACGACATCCAGATCCTTCAGGCCCGCCCCATCACCGGTATGGCGCGGCAAGACGCGGCGGCGGAGCTCGACGCCTATGTCGCGGCCGAGCGGGACCGGCTGCGCCGCCGGGTGGACGATCTGCGCCGGCAAGGGCGTCTGGTCGGGCACGATGCCGTCTTCAGCAACGGCAATATCGGCGAATTGCTGCCCACCCCCACCCCGATGTCCTTCGCCCTCTTCCAGGAGATCTTTTCCGGCGTGGAGGGGGCCATCGTCCGCGGCCGGCGCGGGCTGGGCTACCGTCTGGCCGACGACGCCGCGGTCGGGCTGTTCGAACTGGTCTGCGGCCAGCCTCGCTTCAATGTCGAGGTCGACGCCGGCACCTTCGATATCGGCCTGCCCCTCGCCGTCGACGAATTGCTGGCAGAGGTCGCCGCGGACCCGGACCGCGCCAACTATCCCGAGTTCGGGCTGTACCGTCAGGATCTGTCCCTGGCCGAGGCCGAGGCCCGTCATGGCCGCGAGGAGGGGCAGCGGCTCCATGCCCGCCTGCGCGGTTTCCGCCGGGCCATGGCCGCCAAAGCCGGGGCGTTGCTGGCCGAGTTCGCCGTGATGCGGGAACCCCTCCTGCGCCGTGACCTCGCTGCCGCCCGCTCCATGGTCGCCGCCGCGGAACACCTGCCGACCGCGGAACTGATCGGCGCCTTCCATGCGGCCATCGGCCGCCTGAAGCGGGAGTCCTGCACGGTCTTCGTCACGGTGGCACGCCTGGGCTTCTTCTTTGCCGATCTCGTCCGCGGTGGTTTGGCGCGCCATCTGGGCGACGGTGGGCTGGCCGCCCCCGTGCTGCAAGGGCTGGACGGCAGCCGGATCACCGACCAGGCGCTCGATCTCGGCCGGCTGGCCGCGGGGCAGATCAGCCGGGCCGATTTCCTGGCGGCCTATGGCCATATGGCGGTCAACGAACTGGAGGTGGCGCTGCCGCGCCTGACCGAAACCCCGGAGACGGTGGACCGGCTGCTCGCCGAACTGGCCCGGTCCGGCCGCCGGCCGGTGGCGGATTTCCGCCGGTTGCGCCGGACCCGTCTGGAGGCCGAGGCCGATCTGCGCCGGCGCCTGGCGGCGGCCGGTGTGGCCGAGGACGAGGTGGCCGACCTGTTCGCGGATCTGGCCCTGGCGCAGGCGTTGCTGCCGCTGCGCGAGACGGTGAAATACTACTTCGCGGCCGATTATGCCGCCCTTCGGGCCATCCTGCGGACTCTCAACCGCCGCCTGGGATGGGCCGAGGACGATATCTTCCATCTGCATCCGGCCGAAGTGACCGCCGCGGCCTTCGCTTCGGCCCCGGCCATCGCCGAGACCATCGCCGGCCGCCGCCGGGAGCGCCGGCTGGCGGAAATGCTGGCGCGCCAGCGCCGCGTTCCGGCGGTCGTCTTCGCCAGCCGCCTGGATGCCCTCGGCGCCTGGCCGGAATCCCGCCCGCTATCGCGGCTGAACGGCACGCCGGTGGCGCCGGGTACCGCCGTCGGCAAGGCGAGGCTGCTGGACGATCATGGCCTCAAGGCGGGCTGCGAGGGCGTGCGCGGCGACGAGATCATCGTTGCCCGTTCGGCCAATCTGGGCCTGGCGCCGACATTGCGGGTCGCGGCCGGCCTTGTCGTGGAGGTGGGCGGCGTGCTCGCCCATGCCGCCTGCCAGGCCCGGGAGAGCGGCATCCCCGCCGTGGTGCTGGCCAATGCCACCGCCGTCCTGCGTGACGGCATGACCATCCGGATCGACGGTCACACCGGCCTGGTCGAGCCTTTGGAGGGATAACGGACGATGGGCGCGGGAGCATTCGACCTGACGGGCAAGGTCGCCCTGATCACCGGCGCCGGTGCCAATGGCGGCATCGGCCACGCCATCGCGCTAGGCTATGCCGAAGCCGGCGCCCGGCTGGTGATCTGCGACATCGACGAGGACGGCCTGGAGCGCACCCGGGCCGAACTGGGCCGATGGGATGCGGCGGCCCTGGCCATGCGGTGCGACATTTCCCGCCCGGAGGAGGTCGAAGCCCTGTTCGCCGCCTGCGACCGGCAAGACCGCGTCCTCGACGTGCTGGTAAACGTCCCCTTCGCCTTTCCCCGCCGCTCGCTCCCGCACGAGGTCGATCTCGCCGATTGGGAACGGATGTTTGCCGTCAACGTCACCGGCTATTTCCTCTGCATCCGGGCGGCGGTGCCACGCATGCTGGCCCGGAGCGGCGGGGCCATCGTCAACATCGGCTCCAATGCCGGGGAAACCGCCCTGGGCCGCGGCGCCTTCGCCTATAGCTGCACCAAGGCCGCCATTCATCAGATGACCCGGGAACTGGCCGTCGAATACGGCGGCCGTGGCATCCGCACCAACGCCATCCTTCCCGCCCAGGTGCGCACACCCGGCCTGGAAAGCCATCTGCGGGTCCCGTCCTTCCGCGACGGCGTGCTGCCGCGCATCC
>JAKAFA010000176.1 GCA_021818185.1 Pseudomonadota bacterium
CTTTTGAGCGTCCGTCAGAAGGTCGATCTCGCAAAGCCAGCGGCGAAAGCTCTTGTGGTCCATGGCGTCAAAACTCCCGCGTTTCCGCCATTCTAGCAGAGATCAATGCGGCTTGCGAATAGAGCCTAGGTTTTTCCCGACAGACATCCACGAAATTTCGCCGGGCCCAGCTCAGCGGCCTTCGATCGGCGAGGGATGTGTCGGCCCCATCTTCGGGGCGGCGCTCCTAATCTTTGGCAGGCGGAAAACAATGTTCGGGTTGGCAATGAAGGGAACGACCAGGGCCCGGCGTCTTTTGACGTTGGCGGCTCTGGCGATTGGGCTGGCCGTGTCAGCCATGGCGGTGCCGGCAAGGGCTGCGGCCCTGATGGACCAGTATCCGGAAATCAAGACCTTTTTCCCCGCCGCCGATCATGTCGACGACATGAGCGGCACCCCGCCGGCGGCGCCCGTCTATCACGGCAAAACGCTGCTGGGCTATGTGTTCCGCACGGCGCTGGTGGCACCCATCCCGGCCTATTCCGGCAAGCCCATCGACATCCTCATCGGGGTCGACACCAAGGGAGTCATCACCGGCACCCGCGTCCTGGAACAGCACGAACCAATCCTGCTGGTCGGCCTTCCGGTACAGAAGCTGTACGACTTCGTCGCCCAATACATCGGCAAGCCGGTCACCAAGACGTTCGTGGTCGGCGGCAGCCGCGACGTGAGGCCCGGTCACGTGCGGGTGGACGCCATCAGCAGCGCCACGGTCACGGCGCTGGTGACCAACCGGACGATCGTCGACGCCGCGCTGAAGGTTGCGGTGTCGCGCCATCTGGTGCCGGCGAGCGCCCTCAAGCGGCAGCCGATGGCCATCGTGAAGACCAATCTGTACCAGCCGGCCGACTGGTCGAAGCTGTTGGGCGACGGCTCGGTCCGCCACCTGACCCTGACCGAGGCGGATGTCGACAAGGCCTTCGCCGGCCGCCAGGGCGAGATGAAGCGCGACCTCGCCCCCACCGACACCTTCATCGACCTCTACTACGCCTATCTCAACGCCCCCAGCATCGGCCGCAACCTGCTGGGCAAGGACCGCTACGACGACCTGATGGCGTCCCTGAAGCCGGGCGAGCATGCCGTCGCCGTGCTGGCCAACGGCGCCTATTCCTTCAAGGGCAGCGGTTACGTCCGCGGCGGCATCTTCGACCGCGTGCATCTCTCGCAGGACGGCAACCTCATCCTCTTCCACGATCTCGACTACCTCCCGCTGGAATCGCTGTCCGCCGTCGGCGCCCCCTCGTTCAATGAAGGCGGCATCTTCGTCATCCGCGCCCCCTTCGGGTTCAATCCGGGCTCGCCGTGGACCCTCCAACTCCTGGTCCGCCGCCAGACCGGCCCGATCAAGAGCATCTTCACCACCTTCTCGGGCGGCTACGACATCCCGGCCGACTTGGTGATCCATCCGGAACCGCCGGTGGAAGAGCCCCTGTGGGTTCAGCAATGGCGCGCCGATACCGGCAAGCTGATCGTCATCGGCATCGCCCTGGTCTTCCTGACCGTGGTCCTGATGCTCCAGGACGTCCTGGTCCGCCGGCCCTTCTTCGTCCGCTACGTCCGGACCGGCTTCAACGTGTTCACGCTGGTTTTCATCGGCTGGTACGCCCTGGGCCAGCTTTCGGTGGTCAACGTGCTCACCTTCGCCAATGCGGTGATCCACGGCTTCCGCTGGGAAACCTTCCTGATCGACCCGATCCTGTTCGTGATGTGGACCTACGTCGCCGCCACTCTCCTCTTGTGGGGACGCGGGGTGTTCTGCGGCTGGCTGTGCCCGTTCGGGGCGCTCCAGAAGCTGAGCAGCCAGCTGGGAGTCTGGCTGAAGCTGCCGCAGATCCACATTCCCACCCCGGTCCACGAGCGGCTGTGGGCGATCAAGTACATGATCCTGCTTGGGCTGTTCGGGCTGTCGCTGCAATCCACCAGCCTGGCCGAGCGCTTCGCCGAGGTCGAGCCGTTCAAGACCGCCATTTCCCTGCATTTCATGCGCCAGTGGTCGTTCGTCCTCTATGCCGGCGGCCTGGTGATCACCTCGATGTTCAATCAGAAGCTCTATTGCAAGTATCTCTGCCCGTTGGGGGCCGCCCTGGCCGTTCCCGCCCGGCTGCGGCTGTTCGACTGGCTGCGCCGCCGGCCGGAATGCGGCAAGCCCTGCCAGCTCTGCGCCCGCGAGTGTGAGATCCAGGCAATCCACGACGACGGCCGGATCAACCCCAACGAGTGCCACCACTGCCTGGACTGCCAGATCACCTACTGGAACGACCGCCGGTGTCCGCCGCTGGTCCAGGCCCGCAAGCGCCACGAACGCCAGAACGTCGGCGTTCAAGAGCGCCAGAACACCGTTGTTTAGGAACGCCTGTTTAGGAACGCCACCATGACAACTCCATCCCTCTCCCGGCGTACTCTTCTGCGCTACGGCCTGGCCGGCACCGTGCTGGCGATGGCCGGCGGCGGCTGGCTGGCGGTCAAGCGCTTCCACGACCGCTTCGAGCTGCGGGCGGTGCGCTCGCTGATGAACAGCGACGTCTCGATCCTGGCGGTGGCCGACGATCCCGACCGCGCCCACCGGGCGGTCGAGGCCGCCTTCAAGCGAATGGCGGAGGCGGCCGGCACCCTCAACCGCTTCGACCCCGACAGCGCGGTGGGCCGCCTCAACCGCCAGGGCCGGCTGTCCGCGCCGCCGGCCGATCTGCTGGCGGTGCTGGACCGGGCCCGCCACGTGTCGGAAATTTCCGACGGCGCCTTCGACATCACCGTTCAGCCGCTGATGGAATATTATTTCAGCCTGAAGCGGCCGGTGGACCTGGACCGGCTCGACCGCGGCGCGGTCGCCGCCCGCGACCGGCTGGTGGATTACCGCAAGGTCCGGGTCAGCCCGACCGAGGTCAGCCTCGACGGCGCCGGCATGGGCATCACCCTCGACGGCATCGCCAAGGGTTATGTCGTCGACCAGGGCGCCGCGGTGCTGGAAGCCCACGGCATCGGCGAAGCCGTGCTGGATGCCGGCGGCGACGTGCGCACCATTTCGCACGACGATCCCGGCCGCACCTGGACCATCGGCATCGCCGACCCCATCGACCAGAACCGGCTGTTCGCCGCCGTGCGGATGCGCAACGGCGCGCTGGCGACCTCGGGCAATTACGAGATCTACTTCTCGGCCGACCGCCGCCTGTTCCACATCGTCAACCCCCATACCGGCCTGTCGCCGGACATCTATTCCAGCGTCACCGTCCTTGCCGACCGCAACACCGATTCCGACGCTCTCGGAACCGCGCTGTTCTCGTTGCCGCTGCCCCGCCTGCGCGAGGTGATGCGGGCCGAGGGGCCGCAATGGATGGCTATCGACTGGAATGGCCGCCAAAGCTGGCACTCTCCGGAGCTGCCGTTGGTCGCCGAACACACCGCCTGATCCTGCTTTGAACTGAGAAAGGGGAGCTTACTCATGAGCGATACCGAAAACACCGGGCAGCCCGGCGAACTGGCCGCCGAGACCAAGGTGTCCCGCCGCACCCTGCTGGGCGCCGGCGTGGTCGGGGCCGGCGCCGCCGGCCTGGCCGGCGCCGCCGGCCTGACCGGGGGAATGGTGATCGGCGCGACGCCGGCTTTTGCCAAGGAAGCCGCCGAAAGCACCGACATTCCGCCCGGCAAGCTGGACGATTACTACGGCGTGTGGAGCGGCGGACAGTCGGGCGAACTGCGCATCCTCGGCGTGCCGTCGATGCGCGAACTGATCCGCGTCCCGGTGTTCAACCTCGACGGCGGCATCGGCTGGGGCATCACCAACGAGAGCAAGCGGGTGCTCGGCGCCAACGCGCCGATCAACGGCGACACCCACCACGTCCACATGTCGCAGACCGACGGGCACTACGACGGCAAGTACCTGTTCGTCAACGACAAGGCCAATACCCGCGTGGCCCGTATCCGGTGCGACATCATGCGTACCGACAAGATCACCAACATCCCCAACGCCCAGGCGATCCACGGCCTGCGGGTGCAGCGCGTGCCGCACACCAAGTACGTGTTCTGCAACAACGAATTCCGGGTTCCCCACCCCAATGACGGCCGGGACCTCGCCGACCCCAAGAAGTACTTCGCGGTGTTCACGGCGCTCGACGCCGAGACCATGAAGGTCGCCTGGCAGGTGCTGGTCGATGGCAACCTCGACAACACCGAGACCGACTACACCGGCAAGTATGTCGGCTCCACCTGCTACAACTCGGAAGGGGCGACCGACCTCGCCGGGATGATGGATGCCGAGCGCGACTGGGTGGTGTACTTCAACATCGCCCGCATCGAGGCGGCGGTGAAGGCCGGCAAGTACAAGACCTACGAGGACCCCAACGTGCCGGTGGTCGACGGCCGCCACGGCTCGGACCTTACCCTCTATGTGCCGGTGCCGAAGAATCCCCATGGCATCAACGCCAGCCCGGACGGCAAGTACGTCATCGCCGCCGGCAAGCTGTCGCCGACCGTCACGGTGATGTCGTGGAAAAAGATCGACGAGTGGTTCGAAGGCAAGCTGAAGAACCCGCGGGATGTGGTCGTCGCGGAACCGGAACTGGGCCTCGGCCCGCTCCACACCACCTATGACGGCCGCGGCAACGCCTATACCACGCTGTTCATCGACAGCCAGGTCTGCAAGTGGAACATCGCCGACGCGCTGCGCGCCGCCAAGGGCGAGAAAGTCAACTACATCCGCCAGAAGCTGGACGTCAACTTCCAGCCCGGCCACAACAAGGCCTCCATGGCCGAAACCCGTGACGCCGATGGCAAGTGGCTGATCTCCCTCAACAAGTTCTCCAAGGACCGCTTCCTGCATGTCGGGCCGCTGCACCCCGACAACGACCAGCTCATCGACATTTCCGGCGACGAGATGAAGCTGGTCTCCGACAACCCGGTCTATTGCGAACCGCACGACTGCTTCATGATCAAGCGGGACCTGCTGGAAAAGCACGTCAAGCGGATCTGGGACCGCAAGGACCCCTTCTTCGCCGAGACCGTGGCGATGGCCAAGAAGGACGGGATCAACCTTGAATCCGACAACAAGGTCATCCGCGACGGCAAGAAGGTCCGCGTCTACATGACGTCGATCGCGCCGGTCTACGGGCTGACCGAGTTCGAGGTGAACAAGGGCGACGAAGTGACCGTGACGATCACCAACATGGACGATGTCGAGGATCTGACCCACGGGTTCTGCCTCGCCAACCATGGCATCAACATGGAAATCAGCCCGCATGAAACGGCGTCCGTGACCTTCACGGCCGACAAGGCTGGCGTCTACTGGTATTACTGCACCTTCTTCTGCCACGCCCTCCATCTGGAAATGCGTGGACGGATGCTGGTGAAGGCGTAAGTATCCAAGGCGGATGCCGGCGGCCTTCGACGCCGGCATCCGCCGATTTTCGGGAATGTGCGGATCATGCCCCAGCACCGGACGACAGGCGGCGGAGCAACGGCGGCCCTGGTGGCGGCGCTGACTGTGTGGAGCGTTGCCGGCCGGCCGGCTGCCGCCGCCGACACCGACCCGCTGGTGGCGCAACTGCGCGCCGCCGCACCCGGCGCCACGGTGGTGGTGCCGAGCGGAACCCATCACGTTCATCTGACCCTTTCCCGGCCGGTGGTCCTGAAAGGCCAACCGGGCGCCATTCTCGACGGCGACGGGACCGGCAGCGTGCTGCGCATCGACGCCCCCGACGTCACGGTCGAGAATCTGGTCATCCGCGGCTCGGGCAGGGACCTGACCGCCATGGATTCCGGCATCTATGCCGAGAAGTCGGCGAACGGGGCCCGCATCCTCGACAACCAGATCGACGACAGCCTGTTCGGCATGTGGCTGAACGGCCCGTCCGGCATTACGGTGCGCGGCAACCGGGTGCGGGGATTGGCCTCCCTGCTGGCGGCCGATCGCGGCGACGGCATCCATCTGTGGAGCGTCCACCATTCGACGGTGGCCGACAACGACGTGTCGTTCGCCCGCGACGGCATCTATGTCTATGTCAGCAACCACGATCTCATCGCCGACAACCACGTCAGCGATCTGCGTTACGGCTTCCATTACATGTTTTCAAACGACAACGTGCTGCGCGGCAACCGGACGGAGCGGACCCGCGGCGGCTTCGCCGTGATGCAGTCGAACCGTCTGGTGATCGAGAACAACGTGTCCGAGGGCGACAGCAATTACGGCTTCCTGATGAACTTCATCACCCACAGCACCATCGACGGCAACCGCGCGATCCGGGTGGCGTCGGAGGAGGGCTACGTCACCGGCGGCAGCGCCGTGCTCGGCGGGGACGGCAAGGGGCTGTTCGCCTACAACTGCAACCACAACGTCATCCGCGACAACCTGTTCGCCGACAACGGCATCGGCATCCACCTGACCGCGGGATCGACCGACAACCGGGTCTACGGCAACGCCTTCGTCAACAACCGCATCCAGGTCCGCTACGGCAATCGCCGCCAGGAGGAATGGTCGTGGCAGGGCCGCGGCAATTACTGGAGCGGGTATCTCGGCTGGGATCTGAACGGCGACGGGATCGGCGATGTCCCTTTCGTGCCCAACAGCGACATGGACCGCCTGCTGTGGATCTACCCCAATGCCCGGCTGCTGATGAACAGCCCGGCGGTAGAGACGCTGCGCTGGGTGCAGCAGCAGTTCCCGGTGTTCGAACACCCCCATGTGCAGGATAGCCATCCGCTGATGACCTCCCCCTTTCCCTTGCCGTCCGAGAGGTCCTAGATGACCGCCACCATTGTCTCCGCCCCCACCGCCTCCGCCGTGTCGCTGGGCGGGGTCGGCCGCCGCTACGGCACGTTCGAGGCTCTGGCCGGCGTCAGCCTGGAGATCCCCGAGGGGCAGATCTGGGGGCTGCTGGGCCACAACGGCGCCGGCAAGACCACGCTGATGAAGCTGCTGCTCGGCCTGCTGCGGCCCAGCGCCGGCACGGTGCAGGTGCTGGGCACCTCGCCGACCGGACCGGAGGCCCGCAGCCTTCGCCAGCGGATCGGCTACCTGCCCGAATCGGCGACCTTCTACGACGAGTTGTCGGGACGCGAGGTTCTGCATTACTTCGCCCGGCTCAAGGGTGTTCCGCCGCGCGAGGCCGACGGGCTGTTGGAGCGGGTGGAACTGGCCCACGCCGCCGACCGGCGGGTCAAGACCTATTCCAAGGGAATGCGCCAGCGGCTCGGCCTGGCTCAAGCCCTCCTCGGCACGCCGCGTCTGCTGCTGCTGGACGAGCCCACCGTCGGCCTCGATCCCATCGCCACCATGAAGTTCTACGGGCTGCTCGACGACATGCGCCGACAAGGCGTCACCACCATCCTGTCTTCCCACGTCCTGCCCGGCATCGAGCGCCACGTCGACCGGGTGGCGATCCTGGGCGGCGGACGGCTGCTGGCCAGCGGGGCCATGGACGAGCTGCGGGCGGCGTCCCGGCTGCCGGTGGTGATCCGGGCGCGCGGAACCTGGCCCGTCGGCCAATGGGACGACCTTGCCGCCGACCCGGCCCTGTTCATTGTCCACCGCAACGGCCACGAATTGGAGGTGTCGGCCCCGGCCGACGATAAGCTGGAGGTGCTGCGCCGCGTAATCTCGGCCGGCGGGGTGGAAGACGTCGCCCTCAACCCACCCACCCTCGATTCTCTGTACGCCCACTTCTCGCAACGCATCTCCTCCCAGGGGGGCCGCCGATGAACGCCGTTCTTGCCGTCGCCGCCAAGGAATTCCGTGACGGGCTGCGCAATCGCTGGGTACTCTCCATCACGGTGATCTTCGCTCTGCTGGCGGTCGGCCTGGCCTGGTTCGGCCCTGCCGCCTCCGGAACCGTCGGTTTCGCCCCCTTGGCCACCACCATCGTCAGCCTGGCCAGCCTGGCGGTGTTCCTGATCCCGCTGATCGCGCTGATGCTGGGCTACGACACGGTGGTCGGCGAGGCGGAAAAGGGCACCTTGCTGCTGCTGCTCGCCTATCCGGTCAGCCGGCTGCAACTGCTGGGCGGCAAGTTCCTGGGTCATGGCGCCATCCTGGCCGTGTCGACCGCCATCGGCTTCGGCGCGGCCGGGCTGCTGATCGCCGCCCTGACCCATCAGCTGGCTTCGCCGACACTGTGGGGGGAATTCGGCTTCTTCATCCTGACCGCCATCCTGCTGGGGTGGGTGTTCGCCGCCATCGCCTGCCTGATCAGCGTCTCGGTCGCCGAGAAGGCCAAGGCGGCCGGGGTAGCCCTGGTGGTGTGGTTTGCGGCGGTGATCATCTTCGACCTCGGCCTGCTGGGGTTCCTGGTGGCGACCCGCGGCGCGGTCGGCGAGGCCGGCCGACTGGTGCTGCCCTATCTGCTGCTGCTCAACCCCACCGATGTGTTCCGGGTGGCCAACCTGATCGGCTTCGCCCCGGCGCGCACCTATGCGGGCTTAGCCACGGTGGTGGCCGGCGACACCCTGTCGCCGGCGACGCTGGTCGCCGCTCTGGCCGTGTGGGCGGCCGGCGTGTTCGGCCTTGCCGCCTGGCGCTTCCAGCGGCGTGAAGC
>JAKAFA010000177.1 GCA_021818185.1 Pseudomonadota bacterium
AGGACGAGGTGGTCCGGCTGGCCAACGATACGCCCTATGGCCTGGCGGCGGCGGTGTGGACCCGCGACCTGTCCCGCGCCCACCGCATGGGCAAGCGCCTGGACGTCGGCATCTGCTGGATCAATTCCTGGTTCCTGCGCGACCTGCGCACACCGTTCGGCGGCTCCAAGCACTCGGGCATCGGCCGCGAAGGCGGCGTGCATTCGCTCGAGTTCTATACCGAGCTGCGCAACGTGTGCATCAAGCTGTAAGGAAACGTCATGTCGGATCAATCCAACGTGCGGCAGGTTGCCGACCTGCTGTGGAATGCCGCGGAAAGCGGGCAGCCGATCACGCCGGTGCGCGAGCTGCTGGCCGAGGGCGGCGTGGATGCGGCCTATGCGGCGCAGGAGATCAACACCGAGCGCGGCCTGGCGGCGGGCCGCCGGCTGGTGGGGCGCAAGATCGGCCTGACCAGCGTCGCGGTGCAGAAGCAACTGGGCGTCGACCAGCCGGATTACGGCATGCTGTTCGCCGACATGGCGATGCCCGACGGCCTGGACATTCCGTTCTCGCGCCTGATGCAGCCCAAGGCCGAGGCGGAGGTGGCCTTCGTGCTGGGCCGCGACCTGGACAGCGAGCAGCCCACCGTGGCCGAGGTGTTCCGCGCCATCGACTATGCCGTGGCGGCCATCGAGATCGTAGGGTCGCGCGTCGCCAACTGGGACATCAAGATCCTCGACACCATCGCCGACAACGCCTCGTCGGGCCTCTATGTGCTTGGCAACACGCCGGTCAGGCTGGACGGCCTGGATCTGCGCACCTGCGGCATGGTGATGGAGGTCAAGGGCGAGCCGGTGTCCACCGGGGCGGGCGCGGCCTGCCTGGGCCATCCGCTCAACGCCGCCCTGTGGCTGGCCCGGGTGATGGCCCGTGTCGGCCGGCCGCTCAAGGCGGGCGACACCGTGCTGTCCGGCGCGCTTGGACCGATGGTGGCCATCAACCCCGGCGACGTCTTCGAGGCGCGCATCGAAGGGTTGGGCTCGGTCCGCGCCGTCTTTTCCAAGGAGTGAGGGCCATGAAGCACAAGGTTGCCATCATCGGGTCGGGCAATATCGGCACCGACCTGATGATCAAGGTGATGCGGCTGTCCAAGGTGCTGGAGATGGGCGCCATGGTCGGCATCGACCCCAAGTCCGACGGCCTGGCCCGCGCCCAGCGCCTGGGCGTGCCCACCACCCACCAGGGCATCGACGGACTGGTGGCGCTGCCTAATTTCAAGGATATCGAGGTCGTCTTCGACGCCACCTCGGCCGGCGCCCACAAGCATCACAACGATATTTTGCAGAAGCATGGCAAGCGGGTGGTCGACCTGACGCCGGCGGCCATCGGCCCCTATGTGGTGCCCCCGGTCAACATGGACGAGCACCTGGACGCGCCCAACGTCAACATGGTCACCTGCGGCGGCCAGGCCACCGTGCCGATGGTCGCGGCGGTGTCCCGCGTCGCCAAGGTGCATTACGGCGAGATCGTCGCTTCCATCTCGTCGAAATCCGCCGGTCCCGGCACCCGGGCCAACATCGACGAATTCACCGAGACCACGTCGAAGGCCATCGAGGTGGTGGGCGGCGCCGGGCGCGGCAAGGCGATCATCATCCTCAACCCGGCCGAGCCGCCGCTGATCATGCGCGACACGGTGTTCACCCTGTCGGAAGAGGTGGACACCGCCCTGATCCGCGACTCGGTGCATGCCATGGTCGCCGAGGTGCAGAAATACGTGCCCGGCTACCGCCTGAAGCAGGAGGTGCAGTTCGAGCGCTTCGGCGGCAACAATCCCGTCAAGATCCCCGGCTACGGCACGTTCAGCGGCATCAAGACCTCGATCTTCCTGGAGGTCGAAGGTGCCGCCCATTACCTGCCGGCCTATGCCGGCAACCTGGACATCATGACCTCGGCGGCGCTGAAGACCGCCGAACGCATGGTCGAGCGCGCGGAACGGAGGAGCGTGGCATGAGCAGGCTTTACATCCAGGACGTGACGCTACGCGACGGCATGCACCCCTGCCGCCACCAGTATTCCGTCGAAACCGTGCAGGCCATCTGCAAGGCCCTGGACGAGGCCGGGGTGGACGCCATCGAGGTGGCCCATGGCGACGGCCTGATGGGCTCCAGCTTCAATTACGGCTTCGGCGCCGAGACCGACTTCGACTGGATCGAAGCCGCCGCCGCGGTGGTCAAGCGGGCCAAGCTCGCCACCCTGCTGCTGCCCGGCATCGGCACCATCCACGAGTTGAAGCACGCCTACGAGTGCGGCATCCGCTCGGTGCGGGTCGCCACCCACTGCACCGAAGCCGATATCGCCAAGCAGCACATCGAATACGCCCGCACCCTGGGCATGGACACGGTGGGCTTCCTGATGATGGCCCACATGCTGGAGCCGGACGAGCTGATCAAGCAGGCCAAGCTGATGGAAAGCTACGGCGCCGAATGCGTCTATGTGACCGATTCGGCGGGCTACATGATGCCCAAGGACGTGGTGGCGCGCATCGAGCGCTTCCGGGCCGAACTGAAGCCCGAGACCCAGGTGGGCGTCCATTGCCACCACAACCTGTCGTTCGGCGTCGCCAATTCGGTGGCCGCCGTCGAGGCCGGGGCGGTGCGGGTCGACGCGTCGCTGGCCGGCATGGGCGCCGGGGCGGGCAATTGCCCGCTGGAGGTGTTCATCGCCGCCGCCGACCGCATGGGCCTGGAGCACGGCTGCAAGCTGTTCCCGCTGATGGACGCCGCCGACGATTTGGTGCGCCCGCTGCAGGACCGCCCGGTGCGGGTCGACCGCGAATCCCTGTCGCTGGGCTATGCCGGCGTCTATTCCAGCTTTCTGCGCCATGCCGAGAACGCCTCCAAGATGTACGGCGTCGAGGTCCGCGACATCCTGGCCGAACTGGGCCGGCGCAAGATGGTCGGCGGCCAGGAGGACATGATCGTCGACGTCGCCCTCGACCTGGTGCGCCAGGGCGCCGCCGCCGCCGAAGGGAGGGCCTGATGCACAGCCTTGCCGCTCTGGCCGAATTCGTCGATACCGCGGCGAAGATGGCCACCGAAATCCCCCAGCTCACCGACACCATGGAACTGGGGATCGACGACGCCTATGCGGTGCAGGCCATGTCGGTGGCCCGCCGCCTGGCCCGCGGCGAGCGCCGCGTCGGGATGAAGATGGGCCTGACCAGCCGGGCCAAGATGGCCCAGGTCGGCGTGTCCGAGGTGATCTGGGGCCGCCTCACCGATGCCATGCGGGTCGAGGAGGGGGGCGTCATCCGCATGGGGGCGTACGTCCATCCCCGGGTCGAGCCGGAAATCGCCTTCCTGATGAAGGCGCCGCTGGCCGGCGAGGTGTCCAATGCCGAGGCCCTGGCCGCGGTGGCGGCGGTGGCCCCGGCGCTGGAGATCATCGACAGCCGCTACAAGAACTTCAAGTTCGCCCTGGCCGACGTGATCGCCGACAATTCCTCGTCGTCGGGCTTCGTGCTCGGCAATTGGGCCAAGCCTGACACCGCGTTCGGCAATTTGGGGATCATCCTGGAAGCCGACGGTCGTCCGGTGCAAGTGGGGTCTTCCGCCGCCATCCTCGGCCATCCCATCCGCTCGCTGGTCGCCGCCGCCCGCATGGTGGCCCGCGCCGGCGAACGGCTGGAGCCCGGCGACATCGTCCTGGCCGGCGGCGCCACCGCCGCCCATCCGCTGGCCGCCGGCATGGCGGTCCGCGCCACCTTCCAGACCCTGGGCAGCGTCGGATTCTCCGTCGCCGCCGCGTAGACCACTGGCATGCGGTGACCGTTTCCCCATATGCCGCATGTCTTTCCCTGGGGCGGGCCGTCCTGGTCGAACTCCGGCCCGCCCCAATTTTTTCGGGCAGATCCGCATGAACCGCAGACCGGCCCAACCGGGCGCCATCGCCGCCGATCTGGCGGCCCGCGGCGCCACTCTGGCAGAGCGGGCGGCCGCCCTGGCCGCTCGACTGTCTCGCCGCTTGCGCCGCTTGCCGCCCGCGGCACGACTGGCTTATGCGGCCGAGTCCGCCGCTCTGGCTGCCGCCGCCGAGTTGCTGACGCAGGTGATGGCGTGGCTGGCCGATCCGGCCGGTGCGGCACCTTCGATCCCATCCGAACCGGTCCCTGGGGTGTCGGCACCGGTCCGGGCGCTGCGGCGTGACGTGGACAGCTTCTGCCGCGACCTGGGCCGGGCCGGCGCGCCCGTCGGCCAAACCCCGCCGGCCCCGCCGGGCCGCGCCTTGCGTGGAGGGCAATATGAACATCGATCTCAGCACTGAAACCGCCGTGGTCTCCGGCTCGACCGCGGGCATCGGCTTCGCCATCGCCGCCGGCCTGGCCCGAACCGGAGCCGCGGTGGTGGTGAACGGCCGCACCCAGGCGGCGGTGGACCGGGCCTGCCGGCGGCTGGCGGGGGAGGTTGCCGGCGCCAAGGTGCGGGGCGTGGCCGCCGACCTTGGCCATGCCGAGGGCGTCGACGCTTTCGTCAAGGCGGTGCCCCAGGCCTCGATCCTGGTCAACAACCTGGGCATCTTCGAACCCAAGCCCTTCGGCGAGATTCCCGATGCCGACTGGTTCCGCTTCTTCGAAACCAATGTGATGAGCGGCGTGCGCCTATCGCGCGCCTATCTGCCCGGCATGCTCAAGGCGAACTGGGGCCGGGTGGTGTTCATCGCCAGCGAATCCGCCCTCAATATTCCCGCCGAGATGATCCATTACGGCATGACCAAGACGGCGCAACTCGCCGTGTCGCGCGGCTTGGCCGAGACCACCGCCGGGACGGGGGTGACGGTCAACGCGGTGCTACCCGGTCCCACCCGCTCGGAAGGCGTGGCCGAGTTCTTCGCCAAGATGGCGGCGGAGCAGGGCGTGCCGCAGGCCGAGATGGAAGCCCAGTTCATCGCCCAGCACCGGCCCTCGTCGCTGCTTCGGCGCCTCGCCACGGTGGACGAGGTGGCCAACATGGTGGTCTATGTTTGCTCGCGTCAGGCATCGGCCACCAACGGCGCGGCGCTGCGCGTCGATGGCGGCGTGGTAAGGTCGATCGGCTGATCCCGGCGGGGCGTGCCGGTTCGGCCGGGCTCACGCCACGGCCGAATCTCCGGCCGCCTTGCGTCCCGCCCGCTTGGCTTTCGGCTCGCCGATGGCGGCCAGGCGGCGTTCGAAGGTGTCGGCGGTGATCTGGATATGGTCGGCGAGGATGCGGCGGGCCGCGTCCTCGTCGCGGTCGAGGGCCGCCTTCATCAGCGCCTCGTGTTCGGCATGGACGTTGCGGCGCAGCCGGGTGGTGCCGCCCGAATCCTCGGCGCTGCGCATCATCGACTGGAAGCGGTAGCGTTCATGCTGGCGGTAGAGGATCTCCACCAGTTGCTGCAGGCGGGGCGAGGTGCAAGCCGCCCCCAGCGCCCGGTGGAATTCCTTGTTGCACTCTTCCCAGTGGCTGAAGTCTTCGGCCTTCATCGACCCGATTCGCTCTTCGGCGCGGGTGATGTTGTGGATGGCGGCAACCACCTGGCATTCCCAGGCCACGTCCCCTGCCCGGATCGATTCCACCAGGGCCTCGGTCTCCAGGATCAGGCGCAGCCGGGTGATGTCGCGCAGATCCGCCAGCGACATGGGGGCGACGCGGAAGCCGCGCTGGCCTTCGGCGGTGACCAGGCCCTCCGACACCAGCCGGGCCAGGGCCTCGCGCATGGTGCTGGCCGCCACGCCGAATTCGGCGCGGATGTGCTCGACCCGCAGCTTTTCGCCTGGCGCGTGGATTCCGGCGATGATGTCGCGCCGCAGGTTTTCGAACACGAAGCTGGTCAGGGTCGGAGCGCCGACCGCGGCCGCTTCCTCCCGAATACGTCTTTGCGCCTCTGCCGGCATGGTTGGGTCTCGGTGTTGGGGGCTTATCCCTTGGGAACTCCGCCGACCGCCCAATGGGCGGCGGGAACCTCGCGCAGGACCACGCGAATGGCTTCCATCGGCGCGCCGATCGAGCGATGGACCGCCTCGGTGACTTCCTTCATCAATTCGCGCTTCGCGTCGGGGCTGCGCCCCTCGATCAGCGTGATTTCGCACAGTGGCATACCGTTGTCTCCCTTCAAAATCCAGCGGGAAAACGCGTGCGCGCCGCAACCGTCGCGAACGGAGTGGCGCCGCCGCTGCCTGTAACCATAGCGCGATGCGGAGAAAATATCGATAAATTTTCGTTTAGAGGATGAAACCTATTTCGAACGGTCTAACCGTCCAGTTCGGGATAGTGGCGGAAGATGCCGTCCTCGGTGAAGGGCAGGTGGCGGTCGCTTGCCAGATAGGCCTGAAGGCGCGGACGCGCCGCCACCGCGGCGTGGAGGGCGGCAACCCGCGGGACGGCGGCGAGATGGCGGCCCATCGCCCGCGGAAAGGCATAGGCAAGCCCGCTCACCACATGGAACAGGGCCAGATCGGCGGTGGTCAGCATATCGCCCGACAGATGGGCGGGACCGGCCGGGTTGCGGGCCAGGACGGTGTCGAACCACCCGAGGAAATGGGGAAGGCGGTCGGTGCGGAAGTGTCGGGCCCGGCGCCGCGCCTCGTCCTTCTGGTCGGCGTAATACAGGTCGGCGGAGATGGGGTGATGGGTGTCGTGGGTCTCCGCCACCAGATCGGCGACGGTCAGGCAGACCTGGTGGGTCCACAACCGACCGGCTTCGTCGGCCGGCACCAATCCCAGCCGCGGGCCCAGATACATCAGGATCGCCGCCGTCTGCGCCACCACCACCGGCCCGTCCTTCAGGAACGGCGGAGCGAAAGGCGGACGGTTCACGGCGGTGTCGCTGCCCAGCAGCGCCATCATCCGGGCCATGCCGCCGGGGATGCGGGCCACGTCGATGTATTCGGCGCCGCCTTCCTCCAGGGCCAGACGGACGAATTCGCCGCGTCCCGGGATCTCCGGCCAGTAGTACAATTCGTATGCCATGTGCCGAGAACACCCGCGCCGCATTCCGGTGCGGCAGGGCGTTGGCGGTACCGAGCCGGAGAAGCCGCCATCGCGCGGCGGCGGATGATCGCCGGCTATCTGGTGGCCGCCGCCGCCCTGGCCGAAATGCTGATCGGCGTGGATACCGAATCCCGGCCGCTGGAGGAGAGTGCCGAGCCGTTGTCCTCGGGCGAGGGAACGGAGTGGCTACGGCAACGCAAGATCGTCACAGGCCGAGATAGGCTTCGCGGATCTCGTCCGTGCTGGCCACCTGGCGGGAGGGGCCTTCGGTGAACATGCGGCCGTCCGCCAGGACATAGGCGTAGTCGGAGAGGGCGAGCGACAGATGGACGTTCTGCTCGACGAGCAGGATGGTCATCCCCTCGGATTTCAGCCCCTTCAGGGTGAGGAACAATTGCTGGGCCAGCAGGGGGGACAGCCCCAACGACAATTCGTCGATCATCAGCAGCGACGGTTCGGCCATCAGGCCGCGCCCGACCGCCAGCATCTGCTGCTCGCCGCCCGAGAAGGTGTGCGCCTTTTGCTGGCAGCGTTCCCTCAGTCGCGGGAACAGGGTGAACACCCGCTCAAGATTGGCCGCCTTGCGCGCCCGCGCCCGGGGAGAGAAGGCGCCCATCTCCAGGTTTTCCAAGGCCGTCATGTCGCGGAACAACTGGCGGCCTTCCGGTACCAGGACCAGGCCGCGCCGCGCCCGCTCATAGGCCGACAGCCGGGTGATATCCTCGCCCTGGAAACGGATCCGGCCGGCCGTGGGCCGGATCAGTCCGGTGACGGCGCGGAGCGTGGTGGTCTTGCCGGCGCCGTTGGCGCCGACCATGGTGGTCATGTGGCCGGGCGCCACCTTGAGCGACACGCCCCACAGCACCTGGACCTCGCCGTAGCCGGCCTCCAGGGCGTCGATCTCCAGGATCGGGGATTCGCTCATTGCCCGACGCCTTCCGCTTCCATGAGTTTCCTGCCGAGGTCGGGGTCGCCCAGATAGGCTTCGACGACCTTGGGGGCGTTGGCGACCTCTTGCGGCGTGCCCTCGGCCAGCTTGCTGCCGAAGTTGAGGGCCATGACCCGGTCCGAAAGGCTCATGATCGCCTGCATCAGGTGCTCGATCATCACGATGGCGACACCGTTGGCGCGGATGGCGCGGAACACCTCGATCATGCGGGCGACCTCGGTGGGATTGAGGCCGGCCAGAACCTCGTCGAACAGCACCAGCCTGGGGTTGGCGCACAAGGCGCGGGCGACTTCCAGGCGTTTCTTGCCGGCGATGGTCAGGTGGACCGCCAGCACCTCGGCGCGGTCGGACAATCCCACGAACTCGACGATCTCGGCGGCCTTGCGCCGCGCCGCCGCTAGGCCCAGCCGGTCGCGGCCGAAACAGGCGCTGACCGTGCAGTTCTCCAGCACCGTCATGTCGTTGAGGGGCCGCACGATCTGGTGGGTGCGCGCCAGGCCCTGGCGAACCACCCGATGCGGCGACCAGCCGGTGATGTCGATGCCGGCGAACACGATGCGTCCGCCGCTCGGAACCAGCACGCCGTTGATCAGG
>JAKAFA010000178.1 GCA_021818185.1 Pseudomonadota bacterium
GATCTCGCAAAGCCAGCGGCGAAAGCTCTTGTGGTCCATGGCGTCAAAACTCCCGCGTTTCCGCCATTCTAGCAGAGATCAATGCGGCTTGCGAATAGAGCCTCCAAAAAATTCCCATCGGTGAGCGAGCCGTACGAGGTGATGATCGCGATAGGACCACTGCCGGTGTGCAGGATGCCGACTTTCATCTCCGTACCTCCCCATGCAGCCCACGGCCAAAGATCCGCAGGCCGGGATACTCTCCCTCGGCCTGCGCCGCCCGTTCATTAACCTGGGTTACGGCACCCGCCGAAAATCCCCGCCCCAAGGGAGGCCATGGCCTGGCCCGAGCCCGGAAAGCCTTGGGTTCGCCACGGACTTAAGGCAACATGCGCATCCCTTTGGGATGAAACATCAGGCAGGAAGAATGATGACGACACCTTCGCTGGGGCGGGTGCTCTTCGGCGCCCTGGCCGTTTTCGCCTGCACGGCTCCGACGGTGGCAGCCTGGGCTGGCATCGACGATATCCGCAAGTCGGACAATTCCGTGGGCGTCAGTCTCGGCGGGACCTATCTCGATTACCGCGAACTGGATTCCGGCACGGGGCTGACCCTGGACAGCGAACGCGGCTGGCTCGCCAATCTGGGAGGGGAAGCCAATCTGCTGGCCGCTCCCAATGCCGTCGGCCTGCTGCGCAACCTCTATCTCCACGTCGACGGCGGCGCTGCCTTCGGCCAGACGACCTACAATGGGGCCTATTGGAACGGGACGCCGGCCAGCGGCACCACCGACGACACGGTCTGGAACGGGGCCGTGCGGGTGGGGCGCGGCTTCGAGCTCGGCTCGTCGGCGATGGTCATTCCCTTTACCGAACTCGGCTATCGCTGGTGGGACCGCAACGGCCAGGGCGCCGGCGGCTACGACGAGACCTATCACTCCTGGGATGTGATGGCCGGCCTGTTGGCGCAGTATTCGCCGGCAGCGAAATGGGTGCTGTCGGCCAATGCGGCGTTGGGCAACACCTTCGGCGCCGGCATCGTCGTCGGCTCGCCTTTCTCCACCAGCACGTCGCTGGGCGACGCCCTGACATGGCGGGCGGGGGGCCGGGTCGGCTACACCTTCTCGCGGCGCATGGAGATGTTCACGGAAGCCGACGTCACCCGGCTGGGCTATGGCGCCAGTCCGTGGATCAATAGCGGCCAGGGGGTGGTGATGGAGCCCACCAGCCAGACCTACGAGACGGCGATCAAGGTCGGCGTCGCCTATCACTTCTTCTGAGGAAGGACCGCCCGGCACTCTTCCCTCCGGATGGCGGGCGGCTTTCTCCCTCCGGGGGACCGCCCCTCGGCGGCCGGCGCCCCGAAGAAGATTCGGTACCCCCGATGCCCGGATTGAGGGCCAACCCTGGGTTTGCAGACAATCGCGGCCACCGGCGGGCCGGCGCGCATCCGCTGCGCCCCGGCCGGCGCCGGAGCATGCCCCGGTGGAAATGAGGCCCGAGGAATGAGAATCGCGGTGATCGGAGCACGCGGCGGGGCGCCGGCGCAGCAGGGCATCCACCGGGCGCTGCTGGAGGTCTGCCCCCGCCTGGTCCGGCGCGGCCACGACATCGACGTCTTCACCGAGACCAACGGCCACGCCGTCGCCCCCATCGAGGGAACCCGGCTGGTGCGGGTGCCCAATCTGGGCTTCGGCGTCAGCGACGCCTCGGCCCATGCCGTCCTGTCCTCGCTGCTGGGCGCGGTGCGCGGCTACGACGTCATCAACTTCTGCGCGGCGCAGGCCGATGGGCTGTTCACCCTGGCCGCCAAGCTGGGCCTGCACCGCACGGTGGTCAGCGTCCACGCCCTGGAGCACGACCGGCCGCGCCGGTCGCCGCTGCTGAGCCCCGAGATGGCGGCGGCCCGCTTCGCCGACGCCATCACCGTGGTGTCGCGCCGGCTGGAGCGGCATTTCCGCGAACGGTACGGGCGCGAAGCCTTCTACATCCCCAACGGCGTGTCGGCGTCCACCTCCCTGCCGGACCCGGCCCCGGCACGCCGCTTGGGCCTGACGCCCGGCCGCTACGTCCTGTTGGCCGACCGCATGGTCCCGGCCTCGGGCTTCCATCTGGCGCTGGCCGCCGCCGAAGATCTGCCCGCCGGGCTGCATCTGGTCGTGGCCGAGACCGGCGAAGGCGACCCCGACTATCGCGCCCGGCTGAGCGCCCAGGCCGACCCCCGGCGGGTGGTGCTGGCCGGCCCTCTGCCTCCCGCCCACCTCGACGCGCTGATGGCCCATGCCTATCTGTTCCTTCTGCCGTCCCAAACCGACGAGCCGCCGCAATCCCTGATGGTGGCGCTGGCCCGCGGCCGGGCGACGATGGTCAGCGATCTGCGGGAACACCTGGATATCGTGGGCGCCGACGCCTTCACCTTCACCAGCGGCGAACCCGCCGACCTGCGGCGGGTGCTGGTGTGGCTGGCCAACGACCCGGGCGTGGTGCGCGAGATGGAGCGGCGCACCGCCGCCGCCGTGGTGTCGCGCTATGGCTGGGACCGCATCGCCGAGGCATACGAATTGGTGTTCTCCTCCGTTCTCTGAGGCCTTCGCCCATGAGCGCCATCGCCGGCATCCTGTCCCTGGACCACGGCCATGTCGAAGCCGACCCGGCCGAACGCATGGCCGCGCTGCTGTCGTGGCGCGGCCCCGACGACGAAGGCAGCTACCGCTCGCCCGATGGCCGCGCCGCCCTGGCCGCCCGCCGCCGCGCGCTGGTGGACGAGCCGGCCGAGGCCGGCCTGCCGCTGGCCAACGAGACCCACGACGTCTGGCTGGTGCTGGACGGCGAGGTGCTGAACCACCGGGCGCTGCGCCATTCGCTGGAACTGGTCGGCCACCGCTTTCGCAGCGGATCGGACGCCGAGGTGGCGCTGCACGCCTATGAACAATGGGATCTGGGCTTCGTCACCCATCTGCAAGGCGCCTTCGCCCTGGCGTTGTGGGACGACCGGCGCGACCGGCTGGTCCTGGCCCGCGACCGGCTGGGACGCAAGCCCCTTTACCTCGCCCAGCACCGTGGCCGGTTGGGCTTCGCCTCGGCGGTGCGGCCGCTGTTGGAAGAACTGGGCCTGCCGCGGCGCCTGGATGCCGCCGGGCTGGCGCAATACCTGGCGGCCGGCTGGGTGGCGCCGCCCCGCACCCTGGTGGCCGGCATCGGCAAGCTGGGGCCCGGCGAGATGCTGCTGGTCGAGGCGGGCGGCAAGCCGATGCGGCGGCTGTGGGGCAGCGCCTTGCCCGACGATTCCCGCGCCACCGCCACCCGCAGCCTGGGCAACGACCGGCAGGCGGGCAATCTGCGCACCCTGCTGGATTGCAGCATCGCAGACCGCATGATGGGCGATGCCCGGGTCGGCGTGCGGCTGGGAAACTCGGCGGCCGGCGGGCTGGTGGCGGCGGTGATGTGCCGCCTGGCCGGCCGCCCCGCCCCGGCCGTCGCCGTGCTGCCCGACAGCGACGGGCCGTTGGCCCGCACGGTCCGCGCCCTGGCGGCGGCGGCGGGCTGCGACCTGGCCGAGACGGTGGTGGACGATGCCGAGGCCGCCGCCGCCGTGCCGCTGCTGGCCGCCCGCCTGGCCGAGCCGGTGGCCGACCCCGGGGCCCTGACGGCCTGGCTGTCCGCCCGGCTGGCCGGGGAACGGGGGATCACCGCCCTGATGGCCGAGGAGGGTGCCGCCGAGTTGCTGCTCGCCCACCCGGTCTACGAACCTCTGCGCCGCTCGGCCCGGCTGTGGCAGTGGACATGCCCGCTGCCGCGCGCCCTGCGGCGCCGCGTGGCCGGCATCGAACGCAGCCTGGCGGCCACCGTCGCCGCCCTGGCCCCCATCGCCGATTCCGGCTGGCCGGGCTTGCTGGGGCCGGCGGCCACCGGGCGGCTGCCGCTGCCTCATCGCGCCATCCCGGCGATGCCCGCCTGGATGACCGGCGATCCGCTGGCCGCCGCCGCCTGGACGGACCTGGCGGGGCGCGGGGCCGAATCCCTGGCGCTGGCCGCGGATTCCGCCTCTCTGGCCCATGGCCTGCATTGCCGCCCGCCGTTTCTCGACGAAGTGCTGGTCGCCTATGCCCTGGCGATGCCGGGCACCGTCCGCGCCCTGCCGGCCGGCCGCCTGCTGCGCCGGATGATCGGCGCCCTGCTGCCGCCCGGACTGGCCGGCCTGGACGGGAGCGGCCCCGGCCTGCCCCTCGACGAGTGGATGGCCGGCCGCCTCGGCGACCGCGTCGAGCGTGCGGCGGCGGAGTCTCCTCTCTATCGCGCCGGCATCCTGGCGCCCGAGGCCACCCGCGCGCTGCTGGCCGAGCACCGCCGCATCGGCGGCCATGCCCGCGCCCTGTGGTCGCTGCTGGTGCTGGCCGAATGGTGCGCCGCCGTGGGACTGGACGGTCTGGCCGAGGGCCTGCCGCAGGACGCGGTGCCGGCGGGGAGCTGGTAAAAGCCGAACGAACTCGACGCCCCCCGCTTCGCTACCGCGGTCCCGCCCGCCGTTCCATCGGAACGAAGCCGGGATGGGAATGGCGCCGTTCACGGCCAGCGCTGGGCCGGGCGGCGGTTCGGCGGTCGGGGGCCTGCCAGTTTTCGTGGCACCGCCGGTCCAGCCCGTCGACCGGCGGCAGGCGGCGACGGCGGCGGTCGGGGCCGAAATAGCCGCCGGCGGCGACGAACAGCCGCGGCTGGAACAGGGCGGCCCGCAGCCGCGAGCGCACCACGTCGAGGGAAAACGGCTTGAGCATGTATTCGGTCGCCCCGGCATCACGGGCCCGGCCGGCGGCGGCGGTGCCGTCGAACCCGGACACCACCACCACCGGCAGGAAGCGGGCCGGATGGCTTTCGCCCCGTAGGGCGGCAAGCAGGGCCGGCGCGTCGCAGCGGCAGGACCAGTCCAGAAACAGCACCGTCCAGGCCGGTCCGGCCTCCGTCAGACCCGCCCGAAGCTCGGCCGGGTCGGCGCAGAATCCCACCGTTCCCACCTTCACCATGGACAGCAGGTCGCGCAACAGACGCCGGCTGGCGGTGACCGGATCGAGGATCAGGGCGCGGCAATCGCCGAATCCGCTGGCGGCCGGTCCCCGCGCCGGCAACATCACGACCATCGGGCTCTCCCCTGGACGAGTCGCAGTAAGACCAGACGTGGGGACCAGGCCCTCCGGCGGCAAGGCCTGGCCGCCCTCAGCCCTTGCGATAGGGACCGGCTTCGGCCTGCTCGCGCATCTCGTCCTCGACGGCGCGCCGCTCCTCGCCCAACAGGCGGGACAGGGCGTGGCGGAAATGCGGCTCGGCAATCCAGTGGGCCGACCAGGTGGCCGTCGGCAGGTAACCGCGGCCCAGCTTGTGGGCGCCCTGCGCTCCGGCCTCGACGCGGGCCAGGCCGTGGGCGATGGCGAAATCCAGCGCGCGGTAATAACAGGCCTCGAAATGCAGGAACGGCACCTGGCGCGCCGCCGCCCAGGTCCGGCCGTAGAGGGTATCGTCCCCCAGCAGGTTGAAGGCGCCGGCCACCGGCTGGCCGTCGTCCTCGGCCCAGACCAGCACCACCCGCCCGCCCAGTTTCGAGGCCGACAGCAGTTCGAAGAATTCCCGCCGCAAATAGGCCTCGCCCCATTTGCGGTCGACCGTGCGGCGGTACATGCGGTGGAAGGCGTCCCAGTGGCGCGGCGTCACCTCGGGCCCCACCAGGGTGGACAGGGTCAGGCCGCTGGCCGCGGCGGCGCGGCGCTCGGTGCGGATCTGCTTGCGCTTGCGCGAAGCCAGGGTGCCCAGGAACTCGTCGAAGCTGGCGAAGCCCTCGTTGGTCCAATGGTACTGATAGCCCAGGCGGCGCAGGAATCCGTGGTCTTCCAAAAGTTCCGCCTCGTCGGCACGGGCAAAGGTGACGTGCACCGACGACACCTCCAGCCGGCGGGCCACCACCGGCAGGGCGGCGGCCAGCGCCGCGGCAGCCCCGGGCCGGCCGGACATCAGGCGGGGGCCCGGCACCGGCGTGAAAGGCACGGCGCATTGCAGTTTGGGATAATAGGCAAGACCGGCGCGCTGATAGGCATCGGCCCAGCCCCAGTCGAATACGTATTCCCCGTAGGAATGGCTCTTGAGATAGAGTGGCGCGCAGCCAACCACCTTGCCCACGGAGTCGCGCATTACCAGATGCCGAGGCAGCCAGCCTGTCCGCGCCGTCGCCGAGCCCGATCGTTCCAGTGCGTCCAGAAAGGCGTGGCTGACGAAGGGGTTGTCATCGCCGGCACAGGAATCCCATGCCTCCGGCGCGATATCGGCGACCTTTTCCGCCAGCGTCACCGCGAATTCGGCCTGCGCCATGATGGAACCACTCCCCGACGATGAAGCTCCGCACGGATGACATAGCCGCGCCTGCCGGCAATTCCAACCATTTGACCGTTTCATCGGCGGAGTCCGGATGGAACGAACGGGCGCGGCGCCGCGGCGCCGAACTGGCCCGCATGCGCCTGGTGGCCACCGGATTGCTGGTCCTGATGCTGGCGGTGTTCGTCGCGACGTCGATCCTTGCCGCCCGCTGGCCGGCCCTGGCCTATCTGCGGGCCTTCGCCGAGGCGGGCATGGTCGGCGCCTGTGCCGACTGGTTCGCCGTGGTCGCCCTGTTCCGCCACCCCTTCGGCGTTCCCATTCCCCACACCGCCATCATCCCGCGCAACAAGGCACGGATCGGCGATTCGCTGGGCTCGTTCATCTGCAACAACTTCCTGGCCCCCGAGGAGGTGACCGCCCGCATCCAGTCCCTGGACTTGGCGAGCCGGGTGGCGGGCTGGCTGTCGGACCCGGCCAACGCCGCCTTCATCGCCAAGCGGTCGGCCGGGCTGCTGCCCCCCATGCTGGAGGCGCTGTCGGAGGAGCACGTGCGCGCCTTCATGCGCGGCATCCTGGCCCGCGGCATCGAATCGGTCGAGGCCTCGCCGCTGGCGGCACGGATCCTGTCGGTGCTGGTGGCCCACGGCCATCACCAAGCCCTGTTCGACCGCGCCATCGCCGCCGGCGAGGATTTCCTGCACAACAACGAGGAGATGATCCGCGCCAAAGTCTCGACCCGCAGCTGGAAATGGTTGCCGCGCTGGGTGGACGAGAAGGTGGCCGACAAGGTGATGACCGGCTTGCTGGAAACGATCCACGAGTTGCGCGATCCCGACCATCCCTGGCGTGGCGACTTCCAGGCGGCCATCGAGGATTTCATTCGCCGGCTGGCCGCCGATCCCGACCTCCGAGCCCGCGGCGAGGCCATCAAGGCCGAGGTTCTGGCCAATCCGGTGGTGGAAGACTACCTGGATTCCCTGTGGAGCGAGATCAAGGGCCGGTTGGTGGCCGACATCGCCACCGACGAAGGGGTGCTGCGCCAGGGCCTGGAGCGGGCGCTGCTGGCGCTGGGCCGCCGCCTGGAGGAGGATGGCCGCATGCGGGCCATCCTCAACCGTTGGGTCCGCAAGGCGGTGGAACGCTACGTCATTCCCAACCGGGGAGAAATCGGCGCCTTCATCGCCGGAGTGGTGGCGCGCTGGGATTCGGCCACCCTGGTGTCGAAGCTCGAGCTTCAGGTCGGCAAGGACCTGCAATACATCCGCATCAACGGCACCCTGGTGGGCGGCCTGGTCGGACTGGTGATCTTCGCGCTATCCCAGGCGCTGGGGTAGCACGACGCATGCACAGCCCCCCGCCGAGAGAATCGGTTTAATCTGCGGCGGCGTTGATGGTATTGTCCGCGCCTCCGTCCGCCCCAGACCCAAGCGCCGGGCTCATGACTTCGGTTTCCGCGCCTGCCATCGACTTTGCCGCCCTTGCCCCCGCCGAATTGGCCGACGACGGGGGAAAGCGGCTGCACGGCGCGCTGCTGGTCACCGACGACGTGGCCCATGCGGTGGCCGAGGCGGTGCGCCAGAACTACGCGGTGATGCCGGCCGGCGGCCTGACCAGCGCCATCGGCTCCTACGAGTACCGCGCCGACGCGGTCGCCGATTTCGCCGGGGTCGTGGCCGTCCGGCCGAAGGGGGCGCCGACCGCCGAACTGGTCGACCCCGCCACCCCGCTCGAACATCTCAAGACCTGGCAGGTGGCCGTCGATCCCCAGGCGGGGACCGTCGCGGCCGGCGCCGGGCTGACCATCACCCAGGTCGAGGCCGCCCTGGCCGAACGGGTGCAAGGCGCGCGCCTGCTGGTGGACATCACCAGCGTGGCTTCGGCCTTCGTCGGCGGCGTGGTGGCGACCGGGGGCATGGGTCCGCTGCGGTTGCGCCCCTCGGTCGGCCTGGACGCGGTGGTGCTGGCCGCCGGCGGCGGCCCGGAAGTGCTGACGGAAGCGGACCTGGAGCGGGTGGAGGGGTTGCAGGGCTGGACCGGCATGGTGGCCGCCGCCCGCTTCCGCTTCTACCGGGTGCCGGCCAACGAATTCGGCCTGGTGCTGCCGGTACAGGGCTCGGACGTCGATACCATGGCCGGCCTGCTGGCCTATCTGGAACCGTGGACCCGCATCGTCCTGCCGCCGGCCGG
>JAKAFA010000179.1 GCA_021818185.1 Pseudomonadota bacterium
CCAGCACCGAGCAGAGGCAGGCCGCCAGGATCACCGGCTGCGGCCGTCCGCCGCCGGCCAGCCAGGCGAAGAACGGCACGATCAGCACGTAAAGCGAGGTCAGGAAGCCGCCATTGGCCACCGAGGTGCCGGCAAGGCCGGTCTGTTGCAGGATCGCCCCGGCAAACAGGCACAGCCCGCCCAGGGCGGCCACCGCCATGTCCCCCCGGCCCGGCCAGAGCCATTGCCGCCGCCCGGCCTCCCACAGGGCCAGCGGCACCAGCAGCGCCGCGGACAGCACGAAGCGCAGCCCGACGAACTGCGCCGGCGAAACGGCGAGATTGCCCAGCTTCTGCGCCAGGAAAGCGGTTCCCCAGATGAAGGCGGTGAGCAGCAGCAGGAGATCGGCGCGCAGGCGGGTCATGGCCGGCCTATGGGGTCCGAGGCGGCGATCCGATCATTCGCTGAATCCCTTCATATGCTGCCGCAGCATTTTGACCTGGGCCTCCCATTCCGCCCCTTCCAGCCGTTCCCGCTCCTTGATCTCGGGGTGCTGGCGCACCTGCGCCAGATAGCGCATCAGGTAGGGGGCGCGCCGTTCGCGTTCCTTTTCGGACAGGCCGATATTGGCGGAATAGCATTCCAGGAAATAGGTGGTCACGCGCGGAAAGATCCGGTGGCAGAGGAGCACCAGGAAATCGCCCCATTGCTCGGGAAATTTCGCCGCCGCCAAAAGCAGATTGTCGCGCAGCACGCCCTCCCGGGCCCGTTGCTGGAAGACGCGCGGATCCATCTCCTGTTCATAGAAGTCGTGGAAGCGCTGCCATTCCGCGTTAAGGCGCTGCCACCAATCCTCCTCGGTATTGAGCAGCGAGCACAGCAGATCGATTTCGCGATTGGCGATGCGGGGCAGGTCGTAGACGTCCGGGGCGGAGGGCTGCAACATTTCGCGCAGCAGTTTGGTGGTTTCCTTGATCTGGAGGACCTTGCCCCCCTCCGCCTCGCCGGCCTCGATCAGCCGCAGGTCGTTCCAGGCCTGCTGCCAGGTGCTGAGCAGCTTGGCCTTGAGGACATCGTCCACCTGGTCCCAGAAGGTGCGCGAATCGACCTTGGTCAGATCGACGCTGGTGGCGAATACGCGAACCTGCCGGCTGCCGGCGATATAGGGATAGATGAACTTGGCAATGGCCCGCTTCAGTTTGGCGGCGAATTCCTCGGAAAACAGGAAGATGGGGGGAAGTTCCCGGCGAAGCGACGGATTGTGCCGCTGGAAGAAGACCAGGACGTTGTCGATACGGGCATGGATGGAGGCCAGGCAAAGATCGTCGAAGGACGGAAGGAATTCCGGCTTGGGCAATTCCGGGGTCGCATATTCAACGTGGGCCAGAAGATGCGCCAGATGAGGCGGCAGCCAGTATTCCACATCCCGGCTCTGCCTCTCGTGCGAACCCTCCGGGTCCTGGCGCGCCGGCGTGCGCTTCTCCTTGGCGGTTTGCAGTACCTTGATGCAGGCGCGCGCCGCCTTGCGGGTCGCCTCGCGAACTTCTTCCGGCGGCTGATCGAAGGGGATGTCGCCGATGATCTGGCCGACGAGTTCGCTCAACTGGTCGAGGAGCGGTTTGTCCCCTTCCCGTCGCAGCATCATCTCCAGCATGGAGTAGACGCTTTCGCAGAGCACGCGCGGGTCTTCCATCGACGGAAGCACCCTGAGGAGTTCGCGGAAATTCTCGTCCGTCGCGACCTTCTGCGGCGTTTCGTCCGATCCCTGCACCACCGCACCTCCTGCCCGGCCGGCCGCGCCGGGGCCGACCCGAATCTTCTAAAGGAAGTCGGAACCGCCGCCAACGGTCCAGTGGCCATCCGCTGTGCGTTCCCTCGCCGGACACCGGATGCGTTTTGTCCCGGCGCGTTTTACATTGTGCGCTGAAGGGGCAAGGGGTACCTATTTCGTAATGCGTCGTTGGGAGGGTGCGAACGATGCGCGTCGACCTCGGACAATGGACCGAAGCCGCGGGGTGGCGGTTCCGCTCGCCAGCCGGCGATCCCGCCGCCGTTCAGCTGGTCCTTTATTTCGCCTCGCCGGCTTTATGCCACGACATTTCATGGTGGCAGGCGCTCCGCACGGCCTATCCTTCGGCGAAACTGGTGGGATGCACCACGGGAGGAGAAATCCTTGGCTCCGACGTCTATGACGGCACCGTGGTGGTGGCCGCCATCGGCTTCGCCCGGGCGCGGGTCGACCTCCGGGCGGTGGTGATCGAGGATTGCGCGACCTCCCTTGAGGTCGGGCGGCGCCTGGGCGACGGCCTGCCGCCGCAAGGCCTGCGCGGGGTCTTCGTACTGTCGGACGGTACCAGGGTCAACGGCAGCGACCTTGTGCGCGGCCTGAAGGAGGTCCTTCCCGACGGAGCGATCCTGACCGGCGGGCTGGCGGGCGACGGCGATGCCTTCCGCTCCACCCTGGTGGGGGCCGATGGCGTTCCCGCCGCCGGCATGGTCTGCGCCATCGGCTTCTATGGCGACGACCTGAACATCCGCCATGGCAGCTTCGGCGGCTGGGATGCCTTCGGACCCGAACGCCATGTCACCCGGTCGTCGGGCAATGTCCTTTACGAGTTGGACGGCGAACCCGCCCTCGACCTCTACAAGCGCTATCTGGGCGACGAGGCGGCCAATTTGCCCGGCTCCGCCCTGCTGTTCCCGTTGCGGGTCCGCTCGGACGAGGCGGGCAGCGAGGTGGTGCGCACCGTGATCGGGGTGGACGAAGAGCGGCGCGGCATGATCTTCGCCGGCGACGTGCCGGAAGGTGCGGTCGCCCAGTTGATGCGGGGCAATTTCGAGCATCTGGTGGAGGGAGCCGGCAAGGCGGCGCGCCAGGCCGCCACGGCGGAGCGGGACGGCCTGGCGATCCTGGTCAGCTGCATCGGCCGCAAGCTGCTGATGGGTCAGCGCGTCGCCGAGGAGGTGGAGGCGGCGGGCGAAGTCTTTGGGGCCGCCTTTCCGGCCATCGGCTTTTATTCGTATGGGGAGATCAGCCCGCACGATTTCACTGGCTCGTGCGAATTGCACAACCAGACCATGACCATCACCGTTCTTGGCGAAACCATCCGTGCATAAGCTTCTTGAACGTCAGTTGCGGCGGGTTACCGCCGAGGACGGCAGCGTCGATCTTGACCGCCTCTACGCCCTGGTCAGCACGGCCTATGCCGAGGCCGACCTCGAACGCCGGCTCACCGACCGCTCGGTCCAGGTGCTGCAAGACGAATTGCAGGCCGCCCATCGCCGGATCCGCGAGGAGGCCGAATCCCGGTTCGCCGTCCTGATGGACAATATCGGCGAGGCGGCGATCGTCATCGACGAGCACGGTATCGTCGAAGGCTTCAACCGGGCGGCCGAAAGCACCTTCGGCTATGCGGCGGCCGAGGTGATCGGCCGCAACGTCACCATGCTGATGACGGCGGTCGATGCCGCCCACCACGACGAGACCCTGCGCCGCTACCGGCAGACCGGCGAGCGCCACATCATCGGCAAGGGGCGGGAAGTGATCGCCCGCCGCGCCGATGGCACCGAATTCGCCGTCGAACTGGCGGTGGGAGAAACGACCAGCGGCATTCGGCGCCGGTTTGTCGGCGTCATCCGCGACATTTCCGAGCGCAAGCGGGCGGAAAGCGAGTTGCGCAAAAGCGAGGAATGGTTCCGCGACCTCGCCGGCTCGGGCTCCGACTGGTTCTGGGAGACCGACGAGGATTATCGCCTGAGCTTCGTTTCCGACCGCATCGCCGGCGTGCTGGGGGTCAAGCCCTCGGCCATCCTGGGCAGCACCTTCTTCGACATCGGTCTGGGGGACGACCCCGCCGTCGCCGCCGAACACCGCGACACCCTGGCGAAACAGAAATCGTTCCGCGACGTCGTATTCCATGTCGGGCCGCCGGAAGGAAAGGATTCCCGGGTCATCCGCATCAGCGGCCTGCCCTATTTCAACGCGGCGGGCCAGTTCACCGGCTATCGCGGCATCGGCGTGGACATCACCCGCGAAACCCTGGCCGAGCGGCGCGCCAAGCTGGCGCAGCAACAGCTTGCCGATGCCATCGAGGGCATCGTGGACGCCATTGCGGTCTACGACGCCGAGGACCGGCTGGTGGTCGCCAACGAGAATTATCGGCAATTGTTTACCGACCCCACGATGACCGCCGGCACCTCGTTCGAGGACATCGCCCGCCACCTTGTCGACCATGGGATCTTCAACACCGAAGGGCTGTCGCGGGAGGAATGGCTCGACCGGCGAATGGCCCGCCACCGCCAGGCGTCGGGGGAGCCCTTCGTGTTCCGCATGTCCAACGACCGCTGGATCCTGAGCCGGGAATACCGGACGCGGGACGGCGGCGTCGTCGGGGTGCGCACCGACATCACCGAACTGAAACGCAACGAGGCAGAACTGGACGCGTTGCGCCGCCGCTATCAGCTGATCCTCGATTCCGCCGGCGAAGGCATCCTCGGGCTGGGCGGCAACGGCCGGATCATCTTCGCCAACCGGACCGCCTGCGATCTGCTGCGGGTCGAGGCGGCGGACCTGATCGGCGTCAGCTTCCATTCGTCCGTCCAGCCCTTTTCGTGGGACGGGGCGCCCTACCCCATCGAACTGTCGGCGATCCGCCGGGCCTATTGCGAAGGCGCGGCGGAGCAGATCCGCGACGACGTGTTCTGGTCCTTCGACGGCACCGCCCTGCATGTCGATTACCTCGTCGCCCCCATTTTCGAAGGCGGCAAGGTCAACGGCGCGGTGGTGGTGTTTCGCGACGCCGGCCTGCGGCTGCGCTACGAGCAGGCCTTCGCCGACCAGCAGCGGGAACTGGAGCGGCTGGTGGCCGAGCGAACCGGGGAATTGCAGCGGGAGGTCGAGGTGCGGGCGCGCACCGAGGAGGCCCTGCGCGGCTCGCGCGAGCGGCTGAAGGCCATCGCCGACAGCCTGTTCGAAGGGGTGCTGGTGATCGACCGCGGCGGCCAGTTGATCTTCGCCAACGCCTCGGCCCGTGGCCTGCTGGGCTGGGACCCGTCGGCGGGCGACATCGAGGGCCACCCCCTCGATGGCCTGTTGCTGCTGCGCCAGACGGACGGGTTCGCCGATTTCGCCCATGCCCCCTGGCGGCAGGTGGTGGCCGAGGGCGGCACCTGGTGCGACGACGACGCGGTGTTTTCCACGCCGGTCGGCCTCGGTCTGCCGGTCGCCTATGCCTGCGCGCCGCTCAAGGAGGGAGACCGGGTGCGCGGCGCCATCATCTCATTCCGCGACATCCGTTCGCTGAAGGAGGCGCAGCGCGAAGCCCTGCAATCGTCGCGGCTGGCCAGCGTCGGCCAGCTTGCCGCCGGCATCGCCCACGAAATCAACACGCCGGTGCAGTATGTCGGCGACAACCTGCACTTCATCCAGGGGGCGGTCGCCAAGCTGGCGACGGTAATCGACGCGGCCCGCGCCGGCGGCCCGGCCGAAGTCGAAGCCGCCGCCGCCAAGGTCAAACTGCCCTACCTGTTGCGGGAATTGCCGGTGGCGGTCGAGGAATCCCTGGACGGCGTCGCGCAGATCGGCCGCATCGTGCTGTCGATGAAGGAATTCTCCCATCCTGGCACCAATTCCAAGGCCCTGGCCGACCTCAACCAGGCCATCGAGAACACCCTGACGGTATCGCGCAATGCCTGGAAGCATGTGGCCGAACTGGACAAGGATCTCGACCCCGACCTGCCGCCGGTCCTTTGCTTTCTCGGCGAACTGAATCAGGTGTTTCTCAACCTTATCGTCAATGCCGCCCAGGCCATCGAGACCTCGGGCAAGCCGCTGCCCGGGCGATTGTCGATCCGGACCGCGCGGGTCGGCGACGAAGTCGAGATCCGGGTCCAGGATACCGGCACCGGCATCCCCGACGCCCTCCGTGACCGCATCTTCGATCCCTTCTTCACCACCAAGGAGGTGGGCAAGGGCACCGGCCAGGGCTTGGCCATCTGCCGCGACGTGGTGGTGACCAAGCATGACGGCCGCATTATCGTAGACGGGCACCCCGGGGAAGGCGCAACATTCACCATCCGGCTGCCCGTGGGGGGTGAGCAAGGGAGTGGTGGGACGGGCGAATAATGGAAAGGATCCGTATCCTTTTCGTCGATGACGACCCGCATGTGCTCAAGGCGCTGCGCCGGTCGATGGATGAAATGGACGGCGAATGGGATCTGACATTCTGCGACAGCGGGGCGGCGGCCCTGGCCGAACTGGGGCAACAGCCGGCCGACGTCGTGGTCTCCGACATGCGCATGCCGCGGATGGACGGCGCCGAACTGCTGGACGAGGTGCGCAAGCGCCATCCGGGCACCATCCGCGTCATCCTGTCGGGCTTCGCCGAGACCACCAGCGTTTTGAAGACGGTAGGACCGACCCACATCTATCTTGCCAAGCCCTGCCAGCCGCGCACGCTGTATGCCGCCATCGCCCGGCCGCTGGCCTTGCGCCGCCTGCTGGCCGACCCCGGCTTGCGGGCGGCTATCGGCAACGTGTCCAACCTTCCCAGCCCGCCGGACCTGTTCCTGAAGATCGGCGCGGAGCTTCGCTCGCCGCACGCCTCTGCCGCCTCGGTCGCGGCACTGCTGGCGAAGGACGTCGCCATGACGGCCGAGATCCTCAAACTTACCAATTCCGCCTTCTTCGGCCTGGGCGCGCGCGTCACCACCCCATTGCAGGCGGTCCGCACCCTGGGGCTCGACACCATCCAAACCCTGGTGTTGAAGGTCGGACTGTTCCGCCAGTTCGGAGGCAGGGACTCGCTGGCGCCCCACCTGGAGGGGCTCAACGCCTACAGCCTGTCGCTCAGCCGGCTGGCCGAAGCCATCGCCGGCGAGATGGGGGCGGACGAGGCCACGGCCAAGGCCGCCCAATGCGCCGCCATGCTGTCGTCCATCGGCTGCCTGGTCTTTGTCGACCACGATTGCTGCAAATGCGAGGAGGCGCTGGCCGGGGTGAAGGAGGGGGTATCCCTGGCCGAAGCGGAACGGGCGACGTTCGGGGCCACCCATCATCTGGTCGGCGCCTACCTGCTGGGATTGTGGGGCTTCAGCGACGCGGTGGTCGAGGCCGTCGCCTTCGCCGACGAACCGGGCCGCTCGCCGGGGCCGGGCAATCCCGTGCTGACCGCCGTCCACGCGGCCGCCGCCCTGGGTCCCCGTTTCCCGTTGCTGCCGCAAGGGGTGGTGCGCTCGGTCAAGCTGGATATGGCCTATCTGGTGGCGGGCCGGCAGGATGGCGGAACGCGGCGCTGGCAGAAGCTGGCGGACGACTTGGCTGGCGAGGGGTGAGATGGGCGAACGCATTCTGATCGTCGACGACGACCACCACCTGCTGTCGGGCCTGCGCCGGCAGCTGGGCGAGCGCTACGACCTGGAGACCGCACTGGGCGGGCAGCAGGCGCTGGACACGGTCACCGAGGCGATGGGCCGGCACGCGCCGTTCGCGGTCGTCGTCTGCGACATGCGCATGCCGGGGATGGACGGCATCGAAACGCTGAAACGCATCCGCGAGCTGGCGCCGGATACCGTCCGCATCATGCTGACCGGCAATGCCGACCAGCAGACCGCGGTCGAGGCGATCAACCAGGGCGCCATCTTCCGTTTCTACTCCAAACCCTGCCCCCACGACCGGCTGGCCGAGGGGCTCGACGCGGCACTGGAGCAGTACCGGCTGATCACCGCCGAACGGGAATTGCTGGAACAGACCCTGACCGGCAGCATCAAGGTGCTGGTGGAGGTGGTGGCGCTGAACGACCCGGTCGCCCACGCCCTGGGCACGCGCCTGCGCGAGTGGGTGCGGGTGCTGACCGAGGAATTCAAGATGCCCCAGCGCTGGAAGCTGGAGGTTGCCGCCTCGCTGGTTTCCATCGGCCAGGTGACCATTCCGCCGGACTTGACCGCCCGCAAACGCCGGGGCGAGCCCCTGTCGGCCGAGGAGCAATCCATCTTCGAGCAGGCGCCGACGACGGGCCGCAATCTGATCGCCAACATTCCCCGCCTGGCCGGCGTGGCGGAAATCGTCTACCTCCAGGACCGGGGCTACGACGGCACCGGCTTTCCGGCGGATGGCCCCAAGGGCAACGACATCCCCCTGGACGCCCGCCTGCTCAAGATCCTCAAGGACCTGGCCATCGCCACCGGCGGCGGGGAGGTGACCGCGGCCGCCTTTGCCGAGTTGGACCGGCGCCGGACCCAGTATGATCCGACCCTGCTGGCCAAGGTGCGCAGCTGCCTGGAAGCCCTGGGAGCGGCGGCACCGGCCGCCGCGGTCGAGGTTCCGCTGGCGGCGCTGCGGGCCGGTCATCTGGTACTGTCCGACATCCGGTTGACCAACGGCCACCTGATCCTGGCCGCCAACACCCAATTGTCGGCCGCGCAGATCGAGCGGCTGCGCAAAGA
>JAKAFA010000180.1 GCA_021818185.1 Pseudomonadota bacterium
CCGCCTCTACCTCAGGGCGACCGCCCCGCCAAGAACATTCGCGGAACCTGGGTTGCCTGGATAGGGAGATGGACGGAAATGTCGCCCAAAATCAAGTTCGTTCTGTATACAGGGAACTCGATAAGGATAACGCAATCAAGGGTGTCGGCGCGACACTTGTACCGGACACACGCCCAAACCAAGAAACGATCGTACCAAAAGAGCATTTCCCCGTCAGAATTGGGCTGCCCGATAAGGTCGAGGAAATAGAAAGAAGGCGCACACGAGTCAGCCGGGAAGGAGTAAGTCTCATCAGCCCCGTACTTATCCCAGGTCCACGGCGCTGGCGGTTCTCTTTCCATGAAGGCGAGTTTGGGGCGCCCATCAAAGATAGCATCTTCGTTGAAGACTTACTTTCAGGAAAAGTCATCATTCCGATGACCGGAAATATAGAGATGGATGTTGATCTTCAGCGGGTTGAGGAGCAGCAACATGGAGTATGGGTTGTTCAAGAGTGGGCGGTGCTTCATGTTGAGAAGGTATATCCGCCTGTATCCCAAACAAATTTATTTTTCCCGTGGGAAAGAATGAACACGAACGGCGATAAGAATTAGGATCGCGCATCCTACTGACAAGGCCGCCAGGTGTCCGAATGTGGTGCTTAGCCAATCTAGGAATTCCCACAGAGCAATACACACTGCCGCGATAAACGCGCGCGGAAGATTATGATTGCTCCAGGCCCCATACAGCGACATCATGCACCTCAACAATACGGCAGTATTGTAGCGCCGCGCGCATGGATAAGCAACAACAACATCGTTATAACATAATTACTTATACATCATCGATACGTATAATCGAAGCGCCAATAACTTTCAAAGATGCTAGAAAGAACGCGGCGGTAAACGCACCGCGGCTTATTTTGTTGGCGACAGAGGCTTTTGTTTCCTTGAACCCAGCGCTATTCAATTTGGCGCTCAGATCCTCGTATGTCACCCCCTGCCGTTTGAGTTCAGCCTTGAGGTAGCGGCTTGCCCGCTGGGGCCAGTCGTGCGTTTCAGTCATGTCGATCTTCCCGGATGTGAGCATGAGTTATCATATCCGATATCATCCTCATTGACAACGACACCACCAATGTTATCATATCTGCGAACTACAGCGCAGATGTGGGAACATGTCTCAGCACTTCCTCCTTTCCGCGGCCGCCAAGACGCTTTCTCTGAAGGCGGTCGTGCGCATGAGCGATGAGGAAGCCCATGATGCGTTCCGCCAGATCCGTTGGTCCGACAACGCCGGAAACCCTTATTGCCCGCGTTGCGGCTGCGCGGCTGTCTATGGCTACACCACCCGCCGCCTGTGGAAATGCAAGGGCTGCGGTCACCAGTTCAGCGTGACCAGCGGGACCATCTTCGCGGGCCGCAAGCTGGAGATCCGGGACTACCTGCTCGCCATCGCCATCTTCTGCAACGGCGCCAAGGGCGTGTCGGCCCTCCAACTCAGCCGGGACCTGGACGTTCAGTACAAGACGGCTTTTGTCTTGGCCCACAAGCTGCGCGAGGCCATGGGCGCGGAAGACGTGGGGGCGACGGTGTCCGGTGAGGTCGAGGTAGACGGCGCCTATTTCGGTGGCTACGTCAAGCCGGCCAACTGGAAAGAGAACCGCCGTGACCGTCGCCTTTCCCGCAACCAGAACGGCAAGCGCCGTGTGGTCATCGTCGCCCGTGAGCGCAACGGCAAGACCCTGACCTTCGTCACCAAGACCGAGGATGCCGGCGTGCCGATCATCGTAGGCCGGGTTGCCCCTGGCAGCACGGTCCATGCAGATGAGGCGTCGCATTGGGACCAGTTGCAGGCCCATTACCTGACCAAGCGCATCAACCACTCCCAGGTTTACAGCGACGGAGAGGGCTGCACCAACCAAGCCGAATCCTTTTTCTCCCGCCTGCGGCGGGCGGAAATCGGCACCTACCACCATGTGGCGGGTCCCTACCTGGCTGCCTACGCGGCAGAAATGGACTGGCGGGAAGATCATCGCCGGGCAAGCACGGGCGAGCAGTTCCTGATGGTTACCCGCGCAGCCCTGGGGCACGCAATCAGCCGGCGGTGGAAGGGGTACTGGCAGCGCCGGGCTGCGTGATCAGCCGCCACCTCACGCCACGCCCATGCCCAACTTTCTCGACCGTTCCGGCCTTCCGCAGGTCATGCAGCGACACCAGAATGCGGCGCGTGAAGTCGGCCCGCACCTTGCGTTCGGCTTCGGGGTCCATCCCCTTGTCCAGCATCGCCCGCACTGTCACGTCGTCGGCCGAAATGGTCCCTTTCTCCCGCAGCATGTCGTAGCAGCGGCGGGTGATCTCGTTGCGACCGAAATAGGCTGACCGCTTCGGCATCCGCCCCTTGGTCGGGATTTCCTCGGGCTCAAGCCCATACATCCGCAGCACGGAGTCGACATGAAATAGATCGGCCTGGAGTTTGTCGATCTCGCGCTTCAGGTCCACGATCTGGCCGGCGATGGCTGATCGCTTCTCCTTGAGGCCGGAAATGACGAAGGTGTCTCCCATGCCCGGGATTCTGCGGCACGGCGGCCGGCAACGCCTACCCTCTTTCGGGTGAGCTTGCTACATAATGCCGCATCACCTAGCGCGTTGATGCCACTCGCGTTTTTTGCATGCGGGGCTTCGGATGTACACCCGATTGTACACCGGAGGCGACATGCATCTTGCCCGCTCCGGCGCCCGCTGGATGTTTCAAAAGCGGGTGCCACTTGACCTCGTCCACCTCCTCGGCCGTAATCCGATCCGGCTCGTTCTCAAGGTGTCGGGCGCCTTGGATGCTCGGCGCTGGGCTACCACGCGTGGGACGCAGAACGGAAGATTCGATCTCAGTTGATGGGCCTCGCGCCGGAACAGGCCTCCATCAGCGCGGGCCGAACAGCCGGTCGAAGAGGTCGGCGAATCATGCCTTGACCACGGCGATTTCGGCCGCGGCTGGCTTATCCCGCAGCGGCTTGGCATGGGGGACGCGCATCTGCTGCGGCCCGATGGTCACCATCATGTCAAGGATGCGAGCCGGCCCGGCGCAATGCCGCCGGCCCCGCCATCGATTTCCCCACCACCCCATCCAACTCCACACAACTCCATGCGGCCGGCCGCTAGCCTGAGGCCCGGTTCACAAGGAGTTTGCCATGCCCCGTTCCGTCCATCGCCTGCTGGCAGGACTCGTCGCCGCCGCCATCGTGGTCGCGGCGGACGCCGCCTGGGCCGGCAACGATCCGGCCCTCGACGCCGGTCTCGGCCATCTCGAGCACCGGTGGGCGCACATCAAATACCAGGTGACGGATTCCGACGCCCAGTACCAGGACTACAAGGCGCTGGCGGCCGAGGCGGCGGCGCTGGTCCGGCGGTATCCCACGGCCGCCGGGCCGCTGATCTGGAACGGCATCATCGTCAGTAGCGAGGCCGGCGTGGCGGGAGCGTTCGACGCCTTGGGCCTGGCCGGGGATGCCCGCGACATGTTCGTCGCGGCCGGCAAGATCGACGACCGGGCGCTGCACGGGGCGGTCCCCACCAGCCTGGGGTCCCTTTATTATCTGGTGCCGGGTTTCCCCCTGGGGTTCGGCGACGACGACAAGGCCCGCCGCTTCCTGGAACAGGGCGTGGCCATCGATCCGGACGGCCTCGATTCGAATTATTTCTACGGCGACTTCCTGGCCCGGCAGGGCGAATATGCCAAGGCTCGGGGGGTCCTGACCCGGGCGCTCGCCGCCCCGCTCCATCCCGACCGCCCGGTGTGGGATGCCGGCCGGCGCCGGGAAATCAGGGGCCTCCTCGCCCGGGTCGACCGGAAACTGGCGGCGGGCGGCTGACGCCATGGTCTGGGCGGCGATCGGCCACCAGCTCCGCCATCCCCGTGGATGGGCCGGGCGGCTGGTGGGCCATCTCATGGCCCTCGTCAACCACCGGCCCAATCGCCTGGCGATCACGGCTCTCGCCATCCGCCCCGAAGACCATGTTCTGGACCTAGGATGCGGACCCGGGGCGGCGGTGGCCCTTATGGCGCGGCAGGCGCAGGTCACCGGAATCGACCAATCGCGGACCATGTTGGCCCAGGCGCGCCGACGCAATCGGAAGGCGATCGAGGCCGGGCGGGTGGTCCTGCTCCACAGCCGGTTCGAGCGGTTGCCGCTGGCGGACGGCGCCGTCGACCGGATCCTTGCCGTCAACGTCGCGTATTTCTGGGCCGAGCCGGCGGCGGTGCTGAGCGAAGCGCGGCGGGTACTCAAGGACGACGGGCTGCTGGCGGTGTACGTCACCGACGCCGCGGCCATGCGGCGTTGGAAATTCGCCGGGCACGACACCCATCGCCTGTTCGACGCCGAATCCCTGGCGGCCGTTTTGGCCGAGGGCGGCTTCGCCCTCCGCTCCCTGGCCGAAATGCGGGTCGGTCCAAGATTGACCGGCCTGGTGGCGGTCTGCGCCAAACCTTCCCCGTCCCGGCCGGAGGAGATCGCCTGATGTCGGCAAAGATCCTCGTTCCGATGCTGGCCGTGGTGCTCGGCGGCTGCGTCGCGGTCTGGGGCCAGTCCTATTCCATCGATTCGGCGAACGCCGACGCCGTGACCGTCAAGTACGACACCAATTTCACCACCGCCGACCATATCCGGACGCTCGCCGACCAAAGCTGCCGCCGGTACGGCAAGACCGCCCGGCTGCGTGAGAGGAACCGCAGCATCTGGCAGATCGTCACCGTGACTTACGATTGCGTCGCGGCGAAATAACGCCCGGCCGTTCGCCGCCGGCGGCTATCCGTCCCCCCGGCGCGACTGCGAATCGTCATGGGGCGGCGCCTGCGCCATCCCTACCATCGCCGCAATCACATCGGCGAGGGCAATGGGCATGTCGAAGCATCGTCTGGGGATGGCGCTTGGGGCGGCGCTGGCAGTCGGGGTAGCGGCCGGCGGGCTGCGGGCCGGGGAACCGGCGCCGGGGACCATATGGACCGAGCCGGCCACCGGCATCGCCTTCGTCTGGATTCCGGGCGGCCGTTTCGCGATGGGCTGCAATCCGGCCGGTGGCCGCTGTCCCGCCGAGGAATCGCCGCCGCACCGCGTCACTGTCCGGGGGTTCTGGCTGTCGCGCACCGAAATCACCCAGGGGCAGTGGCGCCGGTTGATGAGTTACAACCCGTCCTCGTTCAGGAAGGGGGACGATTACCCGGTCGATCAGGTGCATTGGCAAGACGCCAAAGCCTTCATCGCCAGCCTCAACCGGACCGGTCACGGCCGCTTCCGCCTTCCCAGCGAAGCCGAGTGGGAATACGCCTGCCGGGCCGGGCACCCCGACGACCCCTATTGCGGCGGCACCGATCCCAAGGCGGTGGCGTGGTATCTCCTGGACACGGTCAGGACCAGATCGACCATGCCGGTGGGGCGGAAGGCGGCCAACGCCTTCGGCCTGTTCGACATGAGCGGCAATCTCTGGGAGTGGACCGCCGATTGCTGGGTCGAAGGCGATCCCGGCGCGCCCGCCGATGGCCGCCCCCGCAGCGACAAGGACTGCCTGTCGCGGGTGTTGCGCGGCGGGTCCTGGGGCAATTATCCCGCCCAGTTGCGCGCCAGCGCCCGCCGGAGCGACACCGACGTCAAATGCCCCTTCATCGGCCTGCGTCTGGTCCGCGACCCCGGGTGACAGCACCGGCGGCCGGGGCGCCCGCCTTGCGCCGGTGGCTGCGGATGGCCTCGGCCAGGTCGAGATCGGCCGTGCGCAGGTGCTCCCGGAACCAGATGGCGAACGGCAGGGTCTGGCGCGGGCTCGGCCGCATGCCCCCACCGGTGATGCGGCCCATCAGGTCGGAGATCCGGGCGATTTCATTGTCGTGCAGGATCTTGTGCTCGGCCAGGCCTCCGTAGTTGATAGCCGCCATCCATTCTTCCTCGACGCGAAAATGCGTCTCGCTCGCCGTCTTCAGTTCCCCGAGCGCCTCCAGCATCCGGCCGGGATCGCCGGCCTGTGCGACCGTGGCGACCCTCTCGAGGATGCAGGCTATTTTTTCATGGCCCGCGTCAATTTCCGGGACGCCCATTTCAGTCCTTGCCATCCGGGTCGCCACCTCCATTCCCGGCCCCTCAGCCTTAAATGAGAAAGGATGGGTCACCTACCACCAAAGGTCAATAAAAATTAAGCCTTATGTATTATATCTCTAACGGAAGAGGTCCCGTCCGGCGAGCGGCGGCGGCGGGTGGGGAAATTCCCCACTCTTCGGCACCCCGACGGCCGGCCCGCCAAGGTTTCCCTTGGAACGCAAACGGCTAGGCCCGTATCATCGAAAGTCCCATGGACGCGTCGAGGGGCGAGTTGGACGAGAAAATCCTTCTGGTCGACGATGAGCCGAAGATCCTGGCCAGCCTGCGCCGCGGGCTTGGCGACCGGTTCTCGCTGGTCTGCGCGGAGAGTGCGGCGGAAGCGCTGGCGCTGGTTGAGCGCGACGGGCCGTTCGCGGCGGTGGTCAGCGACGTGCGCATGCCGGGGATGGGCGGCATCGACCTGCTGCGCGAATTGCGGCGGCGGGCGCCGGGGACGGTGCGCCTGGTGCTCAGCGGACATGCCGATTTCGACGCCGTGATCGCCGCCATCAACGACGGGGCGGTCTTCCGCTTCCACACCAAGCCGGTGGCCCCCGAGGTGCTGGCCGCTTCCCTCGAATGTGCGCTGTTGCGTCATCAGGAGCAAAAGCACGCCGCGGCGCGCATCGATCCGCAGGCCACGCTGGTGCGGGAGGTGGCCGAAATCCGCCGCGCCCTGACCGAAGGCCAGTTCCGCCTTTACCTCCAGCCGCAAGTGCATGTGGCGACCGGGGGGGTGGCCGGGGCCGAGGCGCTGGTGCGCTGGGCTCATCCCGAGCGCGGCTTGCTGGGGCCCGGCGAGTTCCTCGCCACCGTCGAGGCCGCCGGGCTGATGGCCGAACTGACCGTGGTGATGCTGGAGGCCGCCTGCCAGGAGGCGCGGCGGTGGCAGGACGGCGGGCGGACTGATCTGAAGATCGCGGTCAACGCCACGTCGCTGGATTTCTGCCGCCCCGACTTTGCGGGCCAGGTGCTGCGGATCGTGGACCGCCACGGCATCGCCGCCGGCATGCTGGAACTGGAGTTGACCGAGGGTGTCGCCGTCGCCGATCCCCAGGGAACGCGGGCGGTGGTGGAGGACCTGGCGCGATTGGGCATCCCCACCAGCATCGACGATTTCGGCAGCGGCTATTCGGCGCTGGGCTGGCTGCGGCGGCTGCCGGTCGCCAAGCTGAAGATCGATCGCATCTTCATCGAGGACGTCGCCACCGACCCGGCCGCTTACCGGGTGCTGGAGGCCATCGTCGCGCTGGCCCGCGATCTGCACATGGCGGTGCTGGCCGAGGGTGTGGAAACCGACGCCCAGCTGGCGATGGTCCGCCGGGCCGGGTGCGAGATGGTGCAGGGCTATCTGGTCTCCCAGCCCATGCCGGCCGAGGCCTTCATGCCCTGGTTGGCGGCGCGGCGGCGGGGGGAGGGGGCCTGATGGCCCAGGCGGCGGAAGAGGTCACCTACGTCTTCCACCTCGCCAACGGGCGGGTGGAACGGATCACCATGGCCTTCGATCCCGATACCTACCTGTACCGCACGGATGAATCCGCCCCGGTCGAACAATGGACGGCGCTGGGCTTCCACCAATGCCCGCATTGCCCGCTGAGCCCCGAGAACCATCCCCATTGCCCCTTCGCCCGCGCCCTGGGGGAGTTCGTCCACCGTTTCGACCAGTTCTATTCCTACGACCGCTCGGTGGTCGAGGTGATCACCGGGCAGCGCACCGTGGTGGCGGAACGCCCCCTGCAGGGGGCCATGGCGTCGATCCTCGGACTGATCGGGGCCACCTCGGGCTGCCCCCATCTCGCTTTCTTCCGCCCCATGGCCCGGTTCCATCTGCCGTTCGCCAGTGAGCAGGAGACCCTGGTCCGCGCCTTTTCCCTGCACCTGCTGGCCGAGTACCTGCAACTGGGAGGCGAAGGCAGCGCGGCCATCGCCGTCGACGGGCTGGAGGCCAAGTACCGGGCGGTGGCGGCCGTCAACCTGGCCATGGCCGACCGGGTGCGGGCGGCGTTCGCCAAGGACGCGGTGGTCAACGCCATCATCATCCTCGACACCTTCGCCCAGGCCGTCCCCTTCGTCGTTCACGAGGCGCTGAAGGAACTGCGCCCGCTGTTCGTCCTCACACCTGCACCTTGATCGGTTCGATGAAGGTGAAGATCTTGCGCAGGTTGCGCAGCCGCTC
>JAKAFA010000181.1 GCA_021818185.1 Pseudomonadota bacterium
GCCCGGCTGCCCGGGATCGAGGCCCGCATCGCCCGCCGCCGGCAGATCGCCGCCCGCTATTCGGCGCAACTGGCGGATCTGGTGGCGGTGCCGGCCGATCCCGCCCAGGAGCGCCACGTCTTCTTCGTCTACACCGTCCTGACCGAGCGGCGCGACGAACTGGCCGCCCATCTCGCCGGCCGCGGCATCGAAGCCAGGGTCCGCGACCGTATCCTGGTGCCCTGCCAGCCGGCCCATGGTGCGGCGCCTCCCGCGAATTGGCCGATGGCCGAACACCTTGCCGGGCGCATGCTGTCGCTGCCGATGCAGGAACGGATGCCGGATGAGGACGTCGATACCGTGGCAAGCGCGGTGAGGGCCTTCTTCCATGGCTAGCGCGGTGATCTTTCCCGCCTGGGACAAGGCGTTGGTCGTCGGCCGGGCCGACCTCGACGCCGTGATAGCCGCGGCACTGTCGGAGCCGCGGCGGCGCGCCCGCCTGTGCCTGCACCACGGGCCCGAGGATGCCGTGCAGGAGATGCTCATCGCCCTCGCCCCCGGCTGCTACATCCGTCCCCTGCGCCAGGCCGGCGCCGAGAAGTCTTACGTCCTGGTCCGCGGGCGCTTGCGGCTCGGGTTCTTCGGCGACGGCGGCGACCTGGACCGCGTCATTGATCTGGCCGCCGGGGTCGATATCGCGGCGCGCTTCGACGCCACGCCGTGGCACACCACCGTGCCGGTGGGCGGGGAGGTCGCCGCCTACGTGGAGACGATCCGCGGGCCGTACCATCCGGCCGGCACCGAATGGGCGCCGTGGGCGGCCGACGAGGGGGATTCGGCGGGGCGTCAGGCGCTGCTCGACCGGGTGATGGCCGCTCAGGCGGGGTCGGCGATGTCGGCGAGGTAGTCGATAAGGATTTGCCCGCCATGGGCGGTCAGTTGCCGCTGCCCGTCGTAGAACCGGCGGTAGGCGCGTCCGCTGTCCTGCCGCAGCACGGGATCGCCGATCAGCCGTTGGACGGCGGCGATGGCTTCGGCCGGGGTGGCTGCCCGGTTGACCAACTCGCGGTCGGAGCCAAGGGCGAAGGTCGTCCGGATGAACGCGCCGGTCGCGGCGGGGGCGGTATCCAGCGCGTGGATGATCCAGGTCCCCATCACGCTTCCCGGCGTGTCGAGAAAAACGTAAGGCTTGGCGGCGGCGGCGGCATGCATGGCGGTGAGTCCCGATCCCAGCGGCCAGCAATCCAGGTAGATGTCGAGGACGTGAATCCACACATCGGCATCGATCCACCCGACGAAAAACGCCTGACTTTCCACTCCGGCTTCGGCAAAGGCCCCGACCAGTTCCGGCGCGTTGGTTCGGCCGGTATAGAAGAAGCAGGCGGTGGGATTGGTCCGCAACACCTCGGCCACCGCCGCGGCATAGGTCGGGTCGCGCAGCTTCTCCTCGCGCGCGATCACGCCGATGACCGTGTCGAACCCGCCGAACACCTGGTCGCGCAATTGCCGGCCCTCTTCGGCACGGCTCAGATCGCAATCCGGGAATTTTTGGGGAACGGCTTTCCACGGGCGCCCGTTGAAGCTCACCGTGCCGTCGGCGTAGGGCGCGCCGGTGACGAAGCCGTCGGCGTCCTCGGCGATCAGGGGATGGAACTTCACCGACAGCCAGATCTGGCGCGGCGCCATCCCCAGGGCGAAGGCGAAGGACAGCATGGACGGATGGCATAGCCAGAGAAGGGCGGCCACCCGGTCCTCGGCCAGCCGTTGACGCAGGGCGATCAACTGCATGGCCGTCCCGTCCACCCGGCACTCTTCGGCCCACCACACCACGGGAATGCCGATTTCGGCAAACATCTGCTCCATGCGGCTGTCGCGGCCGCTGAAGGCGTAGACCCGGAACCGCAGGCGGTTCGACGTCGCCGGTGCCGCCAGCCCGTCCTTCAGGTCCTTGTGCAGGACCACGACATGGGCCAGCGTCGAGGCGCTGTGGATGAAGATCCCCACCAGCGGCCGGGGCTCGGCCGGCACGGGGGAAAGCGGGGGGAGATGGGCGGCGATCCGGCGTCCGGCCGCCCGCATGGGCGCATCCCATCGCGGGATGACGGCGTTGTAATGCTCTTCGGTTTCGAAGCGGGTGACCCAGGTGAAGTTGCACGATTCCAGATAGAAGGCGACATCCAGTTGCAGATGGGCGAGGGTCAGTTCCAGCCAGGGAAGCGTCGCCCCCTCGAACACGGCGGCCAGCCACGCTGTCGGCAGGTCCGGCTGAAAGCCCAGCGCGTCGAGCGCGCGCTGGATGCGCCGGACGCTGACCTCCTGGTTCTCCCCGGGGATTTCGACGCCGCCGACCAGGTCGGCCACCGGGCAATCCCCGCGCCCCAGCCATCCGGACGCGTGCAGCAACCGTGAGACCGCGGCGACGGCCGCGTCGTCGGCGGGGATGCGGTCCATGGCGGCCAGGGTGATCCAGCGCCGCATGGCGCCGTGTCGGCCATCGGTCAGGGTCCACAGGGCCAGCAAGGTGATCATCACGGTCTGGGCCTGCTCGCCCATGGCGGTGGCCCCGTCCCGCCGCAACCGGTCGGCCACCGAGGACGCCATCGTCGTCCAGGCCGGGGAGGGCGCGATCGCCTGGCCGCAATGGTCCATCGTGGTGGCGAGGAAGAACAACACGGTGGTGTTGACCGAGGCGCCGGCCGCCGCGTAGCAGCGCAGAATCGCATCATGGCAGGACCGGGCGAGATCCATGCCGGCCGGCAGCGCCACCCTGCCGCGCACTTCGCCCCACAGGGCCGTTGCCGCCGGCGCCAGTTCCGCCCATTGGCCGGCGGCGGCCAATTGGGCAAGGATGCCCCTCAGTTGGCCGTCCGCCGTGCCCTCGCTGACGGCGGTCACGCGCCGCCCCTTTGGGTGCCGATGATCACCGACTTGATTTCGCTGTAGGCGCGAATGCCCTGGGCGCCGGCTTCGCGTCCGATTCCCGAGGCGCCGAAACCGCCCACCGGCATTTCGGGGAAATTTTCCTGCGGCGAGTTGATCCAGATCCGCCCGGCACGGATGCGCCGGCCCATCCGCAGGCCCCGCTCCAGGTCGGTGGTCCAGATGCAGGCCGCCAGGCCATAGGCGGTGTCGTTGGCCATATCCGCCGCCTCGTCCTCGGTGTCGAAGCGCTGGACGGTCAGCAACGGGCCGAAGATTTCGTCGCTCAGGAGCGGCGAGGCGGGATCGATGTCATCGAAGATAACGGGCGCCGCCCAATAGCCGTCGCCGTCGCCGCTGTCCACGCCCTCGCAGGATGGGCGGGCCTGGGCTTTGCCCAGGTCCAGGTAGGACTGGACCTTGTCGTATTGCGATCGCGTCGCCAGCGGCTGGGCCAGAGGGCGGGAGCGGAGGCGGGCGGCCAGCTTGGCCAGCAGGGCGTCGGCCGCCGTCCGTTCCACCAGCAGGCGGCTGGTGGAAATGCAGCATTGCCCGGCATTGTGGGTGAACCCCAGCAAAACCGCGTCGGCGGCCCGGTCGAGGTCGGCGTCGGCGAAGACCACGATGGGGTTCTTGCCCCCCAGTTCCAGGCTGATCCGCTTCAGGCCGCGCGCCGCCGCCGCCATGACGCGCCGGCCGTTGTCGGCCGACCCGGTGAACGAGATCATCGCCACGCCCGGATGATCGACCAGCGGCGCCCCGGTTTCCTCGCCGGTCCCGGTCACCACGTTGTAGACCCCGGCGGGAAGGCCGGCGCGCTTCAGCACGTCGCCGAGCAGCAGGGCGCTGCCGCCGGCAAATTCGCTGGGCTTGGCCACCACCGTGCAGCCCGCCGCCAGGATGAAGGGCAGGCGCTCGGCGCTGACGATGAAGGGGAAGTTCCAGGGCAGGATCAGGGCGACCACGCCGACCGGTTCGATCAGGGTCATCGCCATATGCCGGCCGGGCAGATCCAGGTGGAGGTCGCTGCTGACGGTGCGGAGCGCCGCCGCCGCGAACCGCCACAATTCCGCTCCGGCGCGGATTTCATCGAGGGCTTGGCCCGGTGGCTTGCCGGTTTCCGCCGCCTCGATGGCGGCAAGATCCCGTTCGGTCCGGCGGATTTCCGCCGCCGCCGCCAGCAGCATCTCCGAGCGTTCGGCGGCGGGCAATCCCCGCCAGGCCGGCGCGGCGAGCGCCCGTCCGGCGGCAGCCACCGCCACATCGATGTCGGCCGCTCCGCCCCGCAGGTAGGACGAGACCGGCTGGCCGGTCGCCGGATTCTCGCGCTCGAAGCGGCCGGCGGCGCTTCCGCCGCGCCATTCGCCATCGATATGGAAGTCGAAGCGGCGAGGGCTGCCCATGGTCGCCGCCATCAGATGGTGTAACGCGCGACCAGTTCGGCCTTGCGCGTCTTGCCGATCGCCGTCTTGGGCAGCCAGGGAACGGCGATCAGCCGGTCGGGACGCTCGACCTTGCGCAGGTGGTCGTCGAAGTTCCGCGCCAGGGCGGCCTCGGTCCCATCGGGGTCGGCACCGCCGGTGGGCACGTAGAACAGCACCAGGCGGTTGCCCCAATATTCGTCGGGGACGGCGACCGCGGCGGCATCGGCGATTCCGGGGGTGCCGAGGGCCAGATTCTCGATGGCGGCCAGGGACACGAACTCGCCGCCCTTCTTGACGGCGTCGTTGGTCCGTCCGGTGATGAACAAGGCCCCGTCGCTGACATAGCCAAGATCGCCGGTGGCGAAACGGCCATGGTCGTCGAAGGGGCTGACGACCCGCCCCTCGGTCAGATAGCCCCGCATCATGAACGGGGTGTGCACGCGGATTTCGCCGGGGTTTTCCGCAGTGCCCTCCACGCTGATCCGCACGTCGGGGGTCCACCGGCCGACCGATGGGCCGGCCAGCGCCTCATCCCAGCTCTGGAGGGTGATGGAGCCGCCTACTTCGGTGACCCCGTAGCACGAGCGCAGCGAAACCGGAAAGGTGGTGCGGAAGCTCTCGGCCACCGCGTCGTAGAGGATGCTGCCGGTGGAAATCACCGCCTCGTACCCGGCCAGGTGGTCGAGCAGCCTGTCGTCGGTGCGGTACAGCCGGGTGAGGGACAGGGCCATGGTCGGCGTCAGGGTCAGGTGGTTGACCCCGTGCCGCATCGGCAGATCCCAGAACCGGGCCATGGTGGCCGGCGAGAAACGCGGGCCCAGCACGATGGTTGCCCCGGCCACCAGCGGGCAGAGGAACATGTTGAAGAGCCCCGCCATGTAATACATGGGGAAATGGTGGTAGATGGCCGAGCGCCCGCTCAGCCCCGACAGGGTGGCGAACGAGCGGGCGCTGTCGAGCAGCGAGCGGGTGGTGTGGACGATCCCCTTCGGCGACCCCGTGGTTCCCGACGAATAGAGGATGACGAAATCGCGGTGGGGATCGCCGGCCGGCAGCTCGGCCGGAGGGGCGGTCGGCTCGGCCGATAGCGACGCCAGCATCGGGTCGGTGATGACCTGCCGGGCATCGATCTCGCGCTGGATCTGCGCCCGCCGCGAGGGCGGCGTCGCCGGGTCGAGCGGGCAGACGACCAGCCCCGCCAGGGAACAGGCGGCATAGAGCGCGAGGAAGGTTTCGGAATTCTCCAGGCAGGCGAGCACCCGGTCGCCGGGCTTCAGGCCGCCGCCGAGGAGGCGGGTGCCGATCGTCTCGGCGGTGGCCAGGAACGTACCGGCGGTTACCGGCGTCCCGTCCTGCCGGACCAGGAGCCGCCGGCCGGCATCGCGCGACAGGATCTCGCGGAAATCGGTTGGGGTCGTGACGATCATCGCCTCATATCCCGCGGCAGTGGAGGCTAAATGAAGAAATCATAGTCATCGATGGATTCGGCGGGCATCCCTTCGGCCGCCCACTTCTCCAGAAGCAGGTTCGATCGATGGCGGATGCAGTGGAACGTGCAGTGAATCGATGGATTGACCCGTTTCATCACCGTCGTGCGCCGCTCGCCGGTCCAGATATAGGAAAAAGTGTTCTTGTTGGCATCGCCCATGCTCATGTTGAGGTTACCCCGGTGATAGGGGCAGACATAGACCCCGCTCGGCGCGACGACGGTGCGCAGCTCGGACACCAGGCAGCGCGTATAGGGCTTGGGCTGCGTACTGGCGCCGTCGAGAACCTCGGCCAGGGTATAGGGCGAAATGATCTTGAAGTGCTCATCCTCAAGGTGGTTGATGCTGCGCAAGTGATCCGCGACCACCTGATGGACCGCCTGGGAATGGTCAATGAGGAAATGCATCATGTCGAAGGAGGGCTTGACCTCAAAATAGTCACAGCCGATGTCCTTCGCCAGCCGTGCCGCGGCGGGAATGTCGTCGACATTGGACTGGATGACGCTGCCGTCCGGCGCGGTCTTCGACAGAACCAGGAAGGAATAGCCAAGCTTGCCGGTCTTGATCCGCCCCAGCGCCCGCATGTTGGCGATCACTTGGTCGAACAGGGAGCGGCCGTTGGCCGTGGGGCGGAACGCCTGGAAGGTGTCGTTGGTTCCGGCGTCCACCGAGACCCTCACCCATTTGAACCGCTCGGCCAGCAGCTCAAGATGGCGGTCGATGAGGGTGCCGTTGGTGGTCAGCCCCAGATGGATGCCGTTGTCGGCGAAGAAGGTCGAGATGGTCCCGAATTCGGGATGGGCCATCGGCTCGCCGCCGGCGATCAGCACCACCGCCTTGACGCCGAGTTGTACGAACTCGGCGGCGATCTGCTTGATGCGCTCGCGGTCGAACATGCCGTGGTGGAGCAGGTTCGCGCTGATGCAGTCGTGACAGGCTAGGTTGCAGACGGTGGTGGGGTCCATTTCGACCACCCAGGGACCGTCGCCCCTCTGACCGGCGAGCATCTTTTGAATCCGCTCGCGCAGGCTTGCCTGGTTCAGTTTCCCTTCAAGGGTCAGTTCGCGTCCGCCGTCCATTCTCTCACCGGTTCAAAGGCAGCGTCTGGCCGGATTGCCGAAGACAACGTGGCCGGGGCCGACATCGCCAAGGACCACGGCGCCGATTCCCACCAGCGCCTTGCCGCCGATCTGCGTCCGTTCGCGGATGCGGCAGCCGCTTCCCAGATAGGCGCCGTCGCCCACCGTCACGAAGCCCGACACGCCGGCCCCCGGGCCGACCGTCACGCCGGCCCCCAACCGGCTGTCGTGGCCGATGGTGGCGTTGGGGAAGATCACCGAGAAATCGCCGATCTCGGCCTCGGATCCGATCACCGCATTGTTCAGCACGATCACTCCCGCCCCGATGCGGGCTCGGCGCGAAACCGAGGCCGAGGGGTGGACAAGGGTGGGAAACCGGCCGATGTCGCAGCCCAGGCGGGCCATGATCCCCGGACGGGCGCCGCGGTTGCCCGAAGAGGCGATGCCGATGGCCAGCGCCTCGCTACGCCCGCAGGCGAAGTCGACCGGCCCGAGCACGGGGATGCCGTGGATTTCGCGCCCCTGGTTGTCAGCCTCGTCGTCCAGGATGCCGCAGACCCGCCACTGGGCGGAGATGGCATTCAAATCCTCGACAAGGTCGAGGATCTCCCGGCCGGTGCCGGAGGCGCCGATCACCATCAGGTCGCGCATTCGGCCGTCCGGTCCGGCTGAGAGGCGCCCGGCGCACCGCGCAGCTCCACCAGGATTTCCGCCAGCCCGCCAATCAGGAAAAAGCGGGGATCGGCGAAAACCGCGTCGGTGAGCCGCAACGAGAAGGCCGCCTCCACATCAAGGATCAGGTTGATCATCGCCAGGGAATCGACAAGCCCGGCTTCGATATAGTTGACATCACGATCAACCGGCCGCCCATGTGCCCGGCGCTCCATCCAGTCGCACACCCACAACAGTTCCGCCGAGGAGTCAGGTCTATCCAGCATGCGCTTTGTTTTCTCACACATTTCTAAAATACTATCCCATCTGGCTGATCAGTATCAAGCAAATCCTATTTCCACACCAAGTCTCGGTGTATGTCGGCCGGTTGCTGGGGGAGGACCGGCCCCAGGCGGGCGATGGCGGCGTCCCACGATTCGCCGGACCGGCGGCGGAACAGGCGGACCGAGCCATACCAGGGGGTGTCGTCGCGCTCCAACTGCCAGCGCCAGTCGGGGACGGGGGGCAAGAGGACGACGGTCGGCACCCCCAGGGCGCCGGCGAAATGGGCGGTGGAATTGTCGATGGTGATCACCAGGTCGAGGCTGGCGATCTGGGC
>JAKAFA010000182.1 GCA_021818185.1 Pseudomonadota bacterium
CCCCGGCGTCAACCATTCCCTCAACCTCAAACCATCCCCCACCGCCCCATACTGAGAACCGCTGGCCGATCTACCCCTTGCGTGATTTCTCGATCATGGTATCATTTGGTGCCCCCAAGGTTCGCCATCCGACCGGGTGACGATTTCGCAAACATGATGACTGCGCCGAAAGGCCGGCCGGAACAGCCCCAACCGGGGCGGAGGGACGTTTTGCGTCTTTGTCTTGCCGAGGGCCGCGCATGCTGATCGCCGGCGCCCTTGCCGTCCTGCTGGGACTGGCCGTGGTGGGGGTGGCGTTCGGCCGCTTCGCACGCACCCATGAACTGGTCTATGCCGGTTGCCTGGCGGCCAGCCTGACGCTGCTGGTCGCCGGGCTCCGCCATCTCGGCGTCCCGGGTCAGCCGTCGCCCAGCCTGGTTCTGCCCCTCGGCCTGCCCTGGCTGCACGCCCATGCGCGCCTCGACAACCTGTCGGCGCTGTTCATGGTGATGGTCGACCTGGGCGGGGCGGCGGCCAGCGCCTTCGCCATCGGCTATGGCGGCCACGTCCCGGAAAGGCGCCGCGTCACGCCGTTCTTCCCGCTCTTCATCGCCGGCATGAACGGCGTGCTGCTGGCCGATGACGGGTTTTCCTTCCTGGTGGCCTGGGAATTCATGTCTCTGGCCTCGTGGGCGCTGGTGGTCTCCGACCACACCCGGGAGGAAAACCGCCACGCCGGCATGGTCTATCTGACCATGGCCGCCTTCGGCACCTTCTGCCTGCTGACCTGCTTCGGCGTGCTGGCCGGGCCGGGGGGCGATTTCACCTTCGCCGCCATGCGCGCCCACGCGCTGGGGTCCGCCGCCGCCTTCCTGGTGGTGCTGCTGGCGGTGCTGGGCGCCGGATCCAAGGCCGGGCTGGTCCCGGTGCACGCCTGGCTGCCGCTGGCCCATCCGTCGGCGCCGGCCCATGTCTCGGCGCTGATGTCGGGGGTGATGACCAAGGTGGCGCTCTACGCCTTGATCCGCATCCTCTTGGACCTGCGCGGCAACGTCGGCTGGCAATGGGGCGCCGCCCTGATGGTGGTAGGCGGGGTGACGGCGGTCCTGGGCGTCCTCTATGCCGTGCTACAGGACGACCTGAAGAAGCTGCTGGCCTATTCCACGGTCGAGAATGTCGGTGTCGCGGTGATCGGCATCGGTCTGGCCGTCGCCTTCAAGGCCGATGGCCAGACCGGGCTGGCCGCCCTGGCGCTGGTGGCCGGCCTCTACCACATGATCAACCACTCCATCTTCAAGACGCTGCTGTTCCTGGGAACCGGCGCGGTGATCAACGCCACCGGCGAGCGCTCGCTGGCCCGCCTGGGCGGGCTGCTCAACCGCATGGGCTGGACCGGCGCGGCGGTGCTGGTGGGGTCGGCGGCGATTTCCGCCCTGCCCCCCCTGAACGGCTTCGCCTCGGAATGGCTGATCTTCCAGACCCTGTTCAAGGGACCGGTTCTGCCTCACTGGGCGATGAAATTCGGCGTGCCGGTGGTCGGCGCCCTGCTGGCCCTGGCAGCGGCGCTGGCGGCAGCCTGCTTCGTGCGCGCCTACGGCATCGCCTTCCTGGGCCGGCCGCGCTCGGATGCCGCCGCCGCGGCGCGCGAGGTGCCGGTTTCGATGCGCGCCCCGTTGGTGGTGCTGGCAGCCCTATGCATCGGCCTGGGAGCCATTCCGGTGACGGTGACCAACGCCCTTTCGGCCGTCGTCCATCCGCTGACCGGCGTGGCGGTGCCGGTTTCGGCCGATCTCGGCTGGCCCTGGCTGTCGCCGGTCAGTTCCACCCGCGGCTCCTACTCGGCCACCGTACTGGTTCTGTTCGGCCTGGCGCTGTTCGGCGCCACCATCCTGCTGGTCCACCGGCTGGGCACCACCGCGCTGCGCCGCGCCGATGCTTGGGATTGCGGCCACGCCGAGGACCTGCCCGACGCCCAGTATACCGGCCAGAGCTTCGCCCAGCCGCTGCGTCGCGCCTTCGCCGCCACCATTTTCCACGCCCGTGAGCAAGTGACCATGCCCGAGCCTGGCGACCTTGGCCCGGCCATCCACCGGGTCAGCCTGATCGACCCCCTGTGGCAGGGGCTTTACGCCTCGCTGGCCACGGCGGTGGATTACCTCGCCGACCGGGTCAACCGGCTGCAATACCTGACGGTGCGCCGCTACCTGCTGATGATGTTCGGCACCCTGGTCTTCCTGCTTCTCGTCGTGGCGATCCGGCAACAATGAACACTTCCATCGCTCTGCAATTGGTCCAGATCCTGCTGGCGGTAGCCGTCGCGCCGCTGGTCACCGGCTGGGTGCGCCTGGTCAAGGCCCGCATGCAGGCCCGCCGCGGCCCTTCGCCGCTCCAGCCCTACCGCGACCTCTACCGCCTGCTGCAAAAGGAAGCGGTGGTGGCCCATTCGGCCTCGTGGATCTTCCGCGCGGCCCCCTATGTCACCTTCGCCGCCGTGTGGGCGGCGTCCTGCATCGTGCCCACCTTTACCACCGACCTATACCTGGCCCCGGCCGCCGACCTGATCGCCCTGGTCGCGCTGTTGGGGCTGGCGCGGTTCTGGACGGCGCTGGCCGGCATGGATGCCGGCACGCCGTTCGGCGGGCTGGGGTCGTCGCGCGAAATGATGATCGCCAGCCTGGCCGAACCGGCCATGCTGATGGTCACCTTCTCGCTGTCACTGCTGTCGGGCTCCACCTCGCCCGCCCACATCGCCGCCTTCGTGCTGTCGGGGGGCATCGGATTGTCGGTGTCCATCGGCCTGGCGCTGATGGCGCTGGTGATGGTCGCCATCGCCGAGAACGGGCGCATCCCCATCGACAACCCGGCCACCCACCTGGAACTGACCATGGTGCATGAAGCGATGGTGCTGGAATATTCCGGCCGCCACCTGGCCATGATGGAAATGGCCGGCATGGTGCGCCTCACCTTGTACATCGCCCTGATCGGCTGCCTGTTCATGCCCTGGGGCATCGCCCTGCCCGGCGCGGCGCCGGCCGGCTTGGCGGTCGGGCTGGGCGCCTTCCTGGTCAAGACTTTCACCATCGCCACCGCGCTGGCCCTGTTCGAGACCTCGATCGCCAAGATGCGGGTGTTTCGTTACGCCGATTTCCTGGGCGGCGCCCTGCTGCTCGGCCTGTTGGCCACCATTTTCCACTATGTGTCGGAGGCGGTATAGTGCTCCCCCAGGCCTCCCCGCACGCCTCCTACGAGATCGCCCACCTGATCGGCGCCACCGTGCTGATGGCCGGGTTCGGCCTGCTGTACCAGCGACGCCTGCAAGCGGTACTCAACACCTTCGCCTTCCAGGCCATGGCGCTGGCGGCCGCCGCCGGCTGGCAGGCCCACATCCAGAACGCGCCCCATCTGTGGGCGACCGCCGGCATCGCCCTGGTGTTCAAGGCCATCCTGGTGCCCTTCGCCCTCCACTGGCTGGTGGAACGGCTAGGCATTCACCGCACCGTCGAAACCGCCCTGTCCATCGGCTGGACCATGGTGGTGGGGGTGGCGCTGGTGGCGCTGTCGATCCTGCTGGTGCTGCCCGTCACCGCCGGCGCGGCGGCGCTGACCCGCGAGAGCCTGGCCCTGGCCATGAGCGTGGTGCTGCTGGGCCTGCTGATGATGATCACCCGGCACAACGCGGTGACCCAGGTGGTGGGTTTCATGGCGCTGGAAAACGGCCTGATCCTGGCGGCGGTCTCGGCCAAGGGCATGCCGCTGGTGGTCGAGATTTCCGTGGCCTTCTCGGTGCTGGTGGCGATGACCCTGTTCGGCATCTTCTTCTTCCGTATCCGCGAACGCTTCGACACCTTGGACCTGCACTACCTGGAAACCTACCGGGGCGACCGCCAATGATCTTCCATCTCTCGGCGCTGCCCGACATCGTCAATCCGCTGTTCTGGATCCTCGGCGCACCGCTGGCCGGCGCCACCCTGCTGGCGGCGCTGCCCTCCTGGCGGGCGGCGGGGCTGGTCAACATCGCCGTGTCCGTCATCACCTTCGGCGGCAGCCTGGGGCTGTTCGTCCATCGTCCGGCGGCAACGCGGCTGTTCTTCATCGACGACTTCAACATCTACCTGGTGGTGCTGACCGCCTTCGTCGGCCTGACCACGGCGATCTTCTCGGCGGCCTACATCGCCCGCGAGACCGAGGCCCAGCGGCTGACCCCGCTGCATCTGCGCTTCTATCATTCCATGTACCAGGCCTTCCTGTTCACCATGCTGCTGGCGCTGACCGCCAACAACACCGGGGTGATGTGGGTGGCGGTCGAGGCGGCGACCCTGACCACCGTGCTGATGGTCAGCCTGTACCGCACGCGGGAAGCCATCGAGGCGGCCTGGAAGTATTTCATCCTGTGCTCGGTGGGCATCGGCCTGGCGCTGTTCGGGACCATCCTGGTCTATCTGGCCGCCGAACCGGTGATGGGCGACGGCCCCGACGCCATGGCCTGGACCCTGCTGATCGGCCGGGCGGCCGCCTTCCAGCCCGACCTGCTGAACCTGGCCTTCGTCTTCGTGCTGGTCGGCTACGGCACCAAGGTCGGCCTGGCGCCGCTGCACGCCTGGCTTCCCGATGCCCATGCCGAGGGCCCCACCCCCATCTCCGCCGTGCTGTCGGGCCTGCTGCTCAACGTGGCGCTCTACGCCCTGCTGCGCTTCAAGATGCTGCTCTCCGCCAACGGCCACACGCTGACGCCGGGTCCCCTGATGGTGATGATGGGGCTGTCCAGCCTGTTCCTGTCGGGATTCATGCTGTACCGGCGCGGCGACGTGAAACGGCTGTTCGCCTATTCCTCCATCGAACACATGGGCGTGGTGACCTTCGCCTTCGGCATGGGCGGCAGCCTGGCCAATTTCGCCGGGCTGCTGCACATGACCATGCATTCGCTCACCAAGTCGGCGATCTTCTTCGCGGTGGGCATCCTCACCCAGAATTCCGGCACCAAGCGCATCGCCGAGATCCGCGGCCTGACCGCCAGCCATCCGGTGCTGGGCTGGGCCTTTCTGCTGGCGGTGCTGGCCATTGCCGGCCTGCCGCCCATGGGCGTGTTCATGAGCGAATTCCTGGTGGTCGGGTCGACCTTCGCCCGCCAGCCGCTGCTGGCCGTGCCGCTGGTGATCGGTCTGCTGCTGGCCTTCGGGGCGCTGATCAGCCGCGTCCAGGGCATGGCCTTCGGCGAGGCGTCGCCGGCCCGCGGCGGCTACGCCCCGGCCTCGGCGGGGGCGTCGCTGGCCGCCTATGGGCCGATGCTGGCCCATCTGGCGCTGGTGCTGGTGGCGGGCCTGTACCTGCCGGGGCCGCTGGTGTCCTGGTTCCAATCCGTCGCCAAGGTGCTGGGGTAGGCTATGCTGGGCAACGCCTCGCTGCTGGATTTCCTGTCGATCGGCACCGTGGTGCCGGCCGCGCGCCCGTGGCCACGCTTCCGCCTGGACGGCAAGGCGTGGCGCGCCCTGGTGGAACGGATGGACGCCGCCGACTGGCTGCTGCTGGCCGAATGGGCCGAGCCGGGCGAGGTCCACATTGCGCTGCGCGACGAGGGCAGCGGTAGCATCGCCATCGCATCGCGCCCTTGCCCCGACCGGCGGTTCTTCGCCGTCGGCCAGGTGCGGCCCGGCGCCATCCGCCTGGAGCGGGCCATCCACGACCTCTGGGGACTGGTCCCCGAGGGGCTGGAAGACCGCCGTCCCTGGCTGGACCACGGACGCTGGCCCTGCCGCCACCCGCTGGCCGCCGAAAAGCTGCCGCCCGCCGGGTCGCCGCCGCCCTATGCCTTCCTGGCGGCCGAGGGCGAGGGGCTGCACCAGATCCCGGTCGGCCCGGTCCATGCCGGGGTGATCGAACCGGGCCATTTCCGCTTCCACGCCCAGGGCGAGACGGTGGTGCGGCTGGAGGAACGCCTGGGCTATCTGCACAAGGGAATCCACGGCCTGATGGCGGGCAAGCCGCTGGCCCAGGCGGCACGCCTGGCCGGCCGGATTTCGGGAGATTCCACCGTGGCCTACGCCCTGGCCTTCGCCCGCGCCGTCGAGGCGGCCACCGGCTGCGAGGTCCCGGCCCGCGCCCACTGGCTGCGCGCCCTGATGGCCGAGCTGGAGCGCATCGCCAACCACGTCGTGGACATCGGCGCCATCTGCAACGACGCCGCCTTTGCCATGCCGCTGGCCCATATGAGCGAGCTGCGGGAAAAGCTGCTGCGCGCCAATGCCCTGCTGTTCGGCCACCGCCTGTCAATGGATTGCGTGGTGCCGGGCGGGGTGGCCTGCGACCTCGACGACGACGGGATCGAGGTGCTGCGCCATCTGCTCTCCCGCCTGCGCAAGCGCTTCGAGAAGGGGGTGGGCCTTTACAGCGATACGCCGTCGTTGCTCGACCGCACCACCGGGACCGGCGTGGTAAGCGGCTCGCTGGCCCACCGCTTCGGCGCCGGCGGCTTTGTCGGCCGGGCGGCCAGCCGCAGCCACGATGCCCGCAAGGTGCCGGGCTACCCCCCCTATGACGACCTGGACTTCGCCGTGCCGGTGATGGCCGAAGGCGACGTGCATGCCCGCGTCATGGTCCGCGTGCAGGAGGTACGGGCCAGCCTGGGCCTGATCGACCAGATTCTGGCCGGGCTTCCGGGCGGCGCCTGCCGGGTGGACGTGCCCCGACAGGACGGCGAGGGCCTGGCCCTGGTGGAGGGCTTCCGCGGCGAGGTGGCCGTCTGGGTCCGCCTGGACGGAGACGGGCGGGTCGCCGCCGCCCATTTCCACGACCCCTCGTGGTTCCAATGGCCGCTGCTGGAGGCGGCCATCGAGGGCAACATCGTCGCCGACTTCCCCCTGTGCAATAAGTCCTTCAACTGCGCCTATTCGGGGGTGGACCTGTGATCCCGCCCATCGCCCATTTCCTGTTTCATCATCTGGTGCGCGGCCCCGCCACCCTGCGCGACCGGATTCCGGCCGATCCCGACGGGGTGGCCGAACTGGCGGAGGCGGTCGGAGTCCGGGCACGGGCCCGGCTGGGCCGCTCGCTGGCCATCCGCATGGTCGATGCGGGGTCGTGCAACGGCTGCGAGCTGGAAGTCAACGCCGCCAACAACCCCATCTACGACCTGGAACGCTTCGGCATCCGCTTCGTCGCCAGCCCTCGCCATGCCGATTGCCTGCTGGTCAGCGGGCCGGTTACCGCCAACATGGCCGAAGCCCTGAAGCGCACCTACGACGCGATTCCCGCCCCGAAATGGGTGGTGGCCCTGGGCGATTGCGCCCGCGACGGCGGCTGCTTCGCCGGCAGCTATGCGGTGCTGGGCGGCGTGGACAAGGTGGTGCCGGTCGACCTGCATATTCCCGGCTGCCCGCCGCCGCCGAAACAGATCCTGGCCGGGTTGCTGGCCCTGCTGGAGCGGGCGGCAGCCGGCGGCTAAGGCGGGCCGGCCACCCCGGCCGGATCGTTCCGGCCGGCCAGCCGCCGCCACGCCGCCGCGCCGAGATCCGGCAGCAGCACGCCGGCCATGATGAGGACGCAGCCGCCGATCGCCAGCCACGACAGCCGCTCGTGCAGCCAGACGGCTCCGGTCGCCGCCGCGAAGACGTTCTCCAGCGACAGGATCAGGGCGGCCTCGACCGGCGGGGCATAGGCCTGGGCCACCACCTGGAGGGTGAAGGCCAGGCCGCCGCTCAGCACGCCGGCATACAGGATGGCGGGTGCCGCCGCATGCAGGGCCGGCCACGACCACGATGCGGCCGGCAGCGCCCAGCCCAAGGCCAGGACCGCGGTGACCAGGTGCTGCACGGCGCATAGCAGGAAGGGGCGGCCGGTCCGCCGCAGGAAGACCGGCGCCAGCACGATCATTCCCGCCCAGGCGAAATCGGCGGCCAGCACCAGGGCGTCGCCGCCGGTCATCCGCTGCGCCACGCCGCCGCTGGTCAGCATCCACGCCCCCAGCACCGAGCAGAGGCAGGCCGCCAGGATCACCGGCTGTGGCCGTCCGCCGCCGGCCAGCCAGGCGAAGAACGGCACGATCAGCACGTAAAGCGAGGTCAGGAAGCCGCCATTGGCCACCGAGGTGCCGGTAAGGCCGGTCTGTTGCAGGATCGCCCCGGCAA
>JAKAFA010000183.1 GCA_021818185.1 Pseudomonadota bacterium
CAGGATCGACGGACCCGTCGTCTCAGCACTTTTATTACGCATGTCGTTTCACCTTTCGCACGTTGTCACGATCGAAATGGACCAATCCTGAGCTTTGCGCCAGACGCACAGGACGCATAGTATGATTGCGTTACACGCCACGTGTGTATTCTCCGGCGTTTGGACGCTTTGTATGGACACCATGGATCTCAACCTGCTGATCGCTCTGGACGTTCTTCTTGCCGAGGAGAGCGTCACCGGAGCGGCAAGGCGGCTGCGGCTCAGCGCCTCGGCTATGAGCAGGACACTCGCGCGGCTTCGCGCCGCGACCGGAGACCCGTTGCTCGTGCGCGCAGGCCGTGGCCTAGTGCCAACGCCAAGGGCCGTCGAACTTCGCGATCGGGTTCATCTGCTTGTCCGGGACGCACGGGCCGTATTCACGCCCCCCGCCGATGACCTCGACCTCGCCACACTCGCTCGGACCTTCGTCATCCGCGCAAACGAAGGATTCACCGCCTTGTGCGCCGCACCGATTGTGGCCGCCGCAACGCGGGCGGCTCCCCATGTTCGCCTCCGCTTCGTTTCCAAACCCGTGAAGGAATCATCGCCGCTGCGCGAGGGTCAGGTCGACCTGGAGATCGGGACAGCGGGCATGGACGCTCCCGAAGTGCGGACCCAGTTGATCTTCCGCGACGCCTTCGTCGGCGCGGCCCGGGCGGGGCATCCTCTACTTGTCGGCCCGATGACCGCCGATGCTTATGCCGAAAGCGGGCACGTCGTCGTGTCCCGAAAGGATGACGTCCATGGCCCTGTCGACGACGCCCTACAGGAGCTTGGATTGAAACGAAGAGTTTTAGCTGTGGTGCCAGGCTTTCCCGATGCGATGAGGGTGGCGCGCGACTCCGATCTGTTGGCTCTTGTCCCGCGGTCCTGCTTTGCCAGCAACTCCGCGATCGCCACCCCGCTGGTGACGGGGGTGGTTGCCTTCGATCTACCTGTGAAGACTGCGCAGATCGCGGTCTCCGCGATGTGGCACCCGCGGATGGATGCCGACCCGGCGCATCGCTGGATGCGGGAACTCGTCATGGCCACGAGCCGGGCCACGGTCGTGCCGTCCACGTTCTGAACGACCGTTCTTTAGCGGGCTGCGGAAAAGCCCTTCCCGCTGAAGGCTGGGCATGATTCGATCTCCCTGGAGCCTTCAGGGGATCGAGATGCGCGGCAGCGACGGTCGGACGGAGAGCCTGTTTTCGTACCGCTGGCTGTCTGGGCCATGGCCCCGGAATCGCACAGCCGGAGCCCGCCAGGAATCCCTTGTCTGCGTCAAGGTGCCCGCCTCCTGCACCATCGGCCAGACCTTCCGCGATCTTCTCCGGCCGGCCTATGCCCTCTATTATACGCCGTGACGCTGATTGCGATCGGAGTGCCGCCGTGCCGCCGTCCATATCGGTGATCGTTCCCGTCCTCAACGGGGCCGCCTTCGTCGCCAAGGCCATTCGCTCCGCCCTGTCCCAGACCCGGACCGACCTCGAAGTCGTGGTGGTCGACAACGGCTCGACCGACGCCACCTGGTCGATCGTGTGCGGGATGGCGGCGCAGGACGGCCGGATCCGGGCCGCCCAGGCCCCCGATCAGCGGGGGGCGGCCGCAGCCCGCAACGTCTGCCTGGCGCTGGCGCGCGGCGAGTGGATCGCGGTGCTGGACGCCGACGATGAAATGCATCCCACCCGGCTGCACCGCCTCTTGGATTTCGCCGCGGGGCGCGGCGCCGATCTGGTGGCCGACAACCTCTATCTGGTGGATGGCGACGGAAACGTCCTGCGCACGGTCTGGGATGCGGCGACCCTGCCGGACAGCGTCGATGCCGCCGAGTACATCCTGCGGAACCTGGCCAGCTGGCGGCAGCCCGACCTTGGCTGGGCGAAGCCGGTGTTCCGGCGCCGACTGGTGGACGGAACCGGCCTGCGTTACCACACCGGCCTGCGCCTGGGCGAGGATTCCCAGTTCCTGTTTTCGCTGCTCCGCGCCGGGACGGTCCTCCACCTGCTGCCGGAACCGCTCTACTGCTACGCCCAGTGTTTGGGGTCACTGGCCCAGACCTGGAGCGAGGACGACCTGCGCGCTTTGCTGGAGGTCAACCGGGCGGAAATTGACGCCGCGGCCGCCAATGGCCGCCTGCGGGCGGCACTGCTCCGCCAGCGCGACTCGTTGCAGGTGCAACTGGTCCATTTCGCCTTCGTCGACGCCGTCAAGCGGGGGCGTCTCGATCGTGCCGTGGGCCTCGCCCTGGGCCATCCCCCCGTGCTGCCGCGAATCGCCCATTTCGGCATGCAAAGCCTGCGCAAGCGGTTGCCGCGCTGGCGTTACGACTGGGCCTGACGAGCGTTCGCCCCGCCACCGCCCGTCAGCCCCGGCGCAGGTCCCGCACCCGCACCGCCTTGCCCTCGGAGCGCGGCAATTCGCCGGGCAGGCGGACGATCACCTCGCTGCTGACCCCCAATTGGGATTTCAGGTGGTGGCGCACCCGCGCCGCCAGCAGGCCGCGTTCGTCCTCGCTGTCGGGCTCCAGGGCCTCCACTTCCACGGTCAGGTGGTCCAAGGCCCCCTGGCGGGCGACCACCAATTGGTATTGCGGAGCGATGCCGGGAAAGCCGACCAGCACCGATTCCATCTGCGAGGGGTAAAGGTTGACCCCGCGGATGATCAGCATGTCGTCGTCGCGGCCGGTGACCCGCAGGATGCGCAGATGGGTGCGGCCGCAGGCGCAGGGTTCGGGATCGAGGCGGGTGATGTCGCGGGTGCGGTAGCGCACCATCGGCAACGCCTCCTTGGTCAGGGTGGTGACGACCAGCTCACCCTCCTCACCCATGGGCAGCGGTTCCAGGGTCTGGGGATCGACCACCTCGAACAGGAAATGGTCCTCCCAGGCGTGCAGGCCGACCCGGAGATGGCATTCCATCGCCACGCCCGGCCCGATGATCTCGGACAATCCGTAGGAATCCACCGCCGCGAAACCCAGGCGGCGGTCCAATTCGGCGCGCATGGTCTCGGACCATGGCTCGGCCCCCAGCAGGCCGACCCGCAGCGGCGAGGCGGCGAGGTCCACCCCCATGCGCTCGGCCACCTCGGCCAAGTTGAGGGCGTAGGACGGGGTGGACACCAGCACCTGGGCGCCGAAATCCCGCATCAGCCCGATCTGGCGCTCGGTCTGCCCGCCCGAGGCCGGCGTGACGGTGCAGCCCAGCCGCTCGGCGCCGTAATGGAAGCCCAGCCCGCCGGTGAACATCCCGTAGCCCAGGGCGTTGTGGACCACGTCGCCGGGCCGCACCCCGGCGCAGGCCAGCGAGCGGGCCATCACCCCGGCCCAGGTGTCGATATCGCGGGCGGTATAGCCCACCACCGTCGGCTTGCCGGTGGTGCCGGAACTGGCGTGCAGCCGCACCACCTGATCGCGGGGCACGGCGAACAGCCCGAAGGGGTAATTGTCGCGCAGGTCGGTCTTGACGGTGAAGGGAAAGCGCGCCAGATCGGCCAGGCTTTTCAGGTGGTCGGGCCGCACCTTGGCGGCGTCGAAGGCGGCGCGGTAATGGGGCACGCAGGCATAGGCCCGGTCCAGGGTCTGGCGCAGCCGGTCCAGTTGCAGTCGGGCGAGCGAGGTGCGGTCCAGGCGCTCGATTTCCGGCGCCACCATGATGTGTCCGTCGCCCCGTGCCGTCATCACCGTCCCCCTCCCTGGTCGATCAGGCCGTTTACCCCGTTCGGCCAGGGAGAATCAAGCGGAGCGCGAGGACGGCCCCGTCAATTCCCTTCCGTTCGGCGGCCCGATGATGTTAGTTCTACGCCTTTAGGCGGGGGGCGCCCACCCCGTTCCGCCCAGGACCTTGCCAATCCGAGGAGTTCGCATGTCCGCCGCCGTCCAGGCCATTCGCAACGACCGTCTGCTTCTGTCGGGCAACGACGCCATCGCCCGCGGTGTCTGGGAGGCGGGCGCGCGCGTCTGCGCCGCCTATCCCGGCACCCCTTCCACCGAGATCCTGGAGGCGCTGGCGCTCTATCCCGACCTCAACCCCGACTGGTCGGTCAACGAGAAGGTGGCGATGGAAGTCGCCATCGGCGCCTCGATGTCGGGGGCGCGGGCCTTCTGCGCCATGAAGCATGTCGGCATGAACGTCGCGTCCGACGCCTTCATGACCATCACGGTGGCCGGCGTGGTCGGCGGCCTAGTGGTGGCGGTGGCCGACGATGTCGGCCTGTCCTCGTCGCAGAACGAGCAGGATTCCCGCTTCTGGGGCCGCTTCGCCCATGTGCCGGTGCTGGAGCCCGCCGATTCCCAGGAAGCCTACGAGATGGCCAAGCTGGCCTTCGAGATTTCCGAGCAGTTCAACACCCCGGTCATCCTGCGCCTGACCACCCGCGTCTGCCACGTCAAGGCGATGGTCACCCTTGGCGAGCGCGAGGACCGGCCGGTGGCCGGCTTCACCCCCGATGCCCGCCGCTGGGTGATGACCCCGGCCAATGCCAAGGTGCAGCTGCCGCGGCAGATCGCCCGCGAGGCCGATCTGCGCGCCGCCGCCCAGGCCTCGCCGCTCAACCGGCTGGAGGCGGGATCGGACCGGCGGATCGGGTTCGTCACCACCGGCCCCGCCTACATGCATCTGCGCGAAAGCTTCCCCGACTTCCCGATCCTGAAGCTGGGCTTCACCTATCCGCTGGCCGTCGACCGGGTGCGCGAGTTGGCCGCCCAGGTGGATACCGTGGTGGTGGTGGAAGAGACCGAGCCGCTGATGGAGCAGGAGTTGCGGGCCGCCGGCCTGGAGGTGCGGGGCAAGGATCTGCTGCCGCGTCTGGGCGAGTTGACCCCCAACGTGCTGATCCCGGCCATCAAGGGAATGCTGGGCGAGCCCATCCCGCCCACCACCACGTTCCCCCACTACGACCCCTTCCCGCGGCCGCCGACCATGTGCCCGGCCTGCCCGCATATGGGCGTGTATTTCACCCTGCACCGCCTGCGCCGGAAGGTGCAGATCTCGGGCGATATCGGCTGCTACACCCTGGGCGCCGGCCATCCGTGGAACGCGCTGGACACCACCATCTCCATGGGCGCCTCGATGGGCATCGCGCTGGGCATGGACAAGGCGCGCGGCCCCGAGGACAAGGACAAGGCGGTGATCGCGGTGATCGGCGATTCCACCTTCCTGCACATGGGCATGCAGGGCATGCTCGACATCGTCTACAATCGCGGCAACGTCACCACCCTGATCCTGGACAACCGCACCACGGGCATGACCGGCGGGCAGCACCATCCCGGCACCGGCAAGGATCTGCGCGGCGAGGAGGCCCCGCGGGTCGATTTCGTCCGCCTGGTCGAGGCGCTGGGCGTCAAACCGGAGCGCATCCGCAAGGTCGATCCCTACAAGCTGCCGGTGCTGTTCAAGGCCATCAAGGACGAGATCGCGGTCGCCGAGCCCAGCGTGATCATCACCGACCAGCCCTGCGTGCTGTCGGAATTCTACGGCAAGCTGTCGCCCTATCATGTCGATGACGACAAGTGCACCGGCTGCGGCAACTGCATCAATGTCGGCTGCCCGGCCATCACCGTGAAGAAGACCGGCGTGCGCCAGCGCGAGGGGGCCGACGACGTGCCGCTGAGCTTCGTGCAGATCGAGACCGCCATGTGCACGGGCTGCCATATGTGCGTCGAATCCTGCGGCCCCAAGGCCATCCTGCCCGCCCAGCCCGTCGCCTGAGTGTTTGACGCGACCCTATCGCGCCAAACGACAAGCCCGAGCGGCGACTGAGCCCCGTGGAAACCCGAGGTTTCCGCGTCTGACGAATCAAAGGCCCCGGCGCGACAATTTCGTGTCGGGACCCGAAGCCGGAGCCCGAAATGAGCGTCGACATCATCACCAATATCCTGGTCTGCGGCATCGGCGGCCAGGGCGTCATGACCGCGGCCGAGATCCTGGCCCAGACCGCCATCGCCAAAGGTTTCGACGTCAAGAAGTCAGAAGTGGCCGGCATGGCCCAGCGCGGCGGCGTGGTCACCAGCCACGTGCGCTTCGGCCGCCGGGTCTATTCCCCGGTCATCACCCCGGGCAGCGCCGACGTGCTGGTCGCCTTCGAGGCGGCGGAGGGCTCGCGCTGGGGCGACATGCTGCGGCCCGGCGGGGTGGCGATGGTCAACACCATCCGCCTGGCCCCGCCCATCGTTTCGGCCGGCCTCTACAAGTATCCCGACGACCCGGTGGCCCAGATGCGCGCCGCCGGCATCACCGTGGTGGATTTCGACGCCGGCGCCATCGCCCGCGCGCTGGGCGACCTGAAGCTGGTCAACACCATCATGCTGGGGGCAATCGCCGACCATCTGCCCTTCCCCGCCGACGACCTGGAGGAACAGATCGTTGGGCGTTTCCGCGCCCGCAAGCCGGCGATGGTCGAGGTCAACCAGCGCGCCTTCGCCGCCGGCCGGAGCGCCGCCCGCGGCCCCAAGGCGGGTCCGGCGAACCGCGAGCCGGCCATGGCCGGCTGATTGCCGGCGGCGGACCGTCGCCCCCGGTTCCCGCCGCCTCGGCCATCTGGTATATGGTGGCGGCGATCGTAACGGGAGACGCGCCATGGCCGAAGACATCGATTGCGCATCGTTGCGGGTATTGATCATCGACGACCAGGACTTCGTGCGCGTCATCGTCCGCAAGATGCTGAACCAGATCGGCATCGAACGGGTGGCCGAAGCCCATGACGGCGCCAGCGGCCTGGAGGCGGTCCGCGCCGAACCGCCCGATCTGGTGATCTGCGACGTCCAGATGCGGCCGATGGACGGCTTCCGCTTCGTCGAGGAACTGCGCGCCACCCCGCCCGGGGCCCGGATGCCGGTGATCATGCTGACCGCCCACACCGATTCCGGGCTGACCGCCCGCGCCCATGCCCTGAATATCGGCGCCTTCCTCACCAAGCCGGTGCTGCCGCCCGCCCTGAAGCGCGAGATCGGCCGGGTGATGGAGGCGGCGGGCCGGCGGGCTTAACCGCCCGTCACGCTCATACAGCGTTTGACCGCCGGGTCGGGATGGGCGCGGTCGATGTGGAAATCGTGGCCCTTGGGCTTGTGGGCGATGGCGTCCAGGATCGCCTCTTCCAGCCGGGCATCGGTCTCCGAAACGCGCAAGGGGCGGCGCAGGTCCGCCGCATCCTCGTGGCCGAGGCAGGTGTAGAGGGTACCGGTGCAGGTCACCCGCACGCGGTTGCAGCCTTCGCAGAAATTGTGGGTCAGCGGGGTGATGAAGCCCAGCCGCCGGCCGGTTTCGGCCACTTCGACGTAGCGGGCCGGCCCGCCGGTACGCCAGTCGGTCTCGACCAGGGTCCAGTGCCGCGCCAAACGCTCGCGCACCACCGACAGCGGCAGATAGGAATCGGCGCGGTGCTCCACCTCGCCAAGCGGCATGGTTTCGATCAGGCACAGGTCGAAGCCCTGCTCGCCGCACCAGGCGAGCAGACGGTCGAATTCGCCCTCGTTGACCCCGCGCAGCGCGACGGCATTGATCTTGACCGCCAGACCGGCCGCCTTGGCTGCCGCCAGCCCTTCCAGCACCTGCGCCAGGTCGCCGCGCCGAGTTATCCGGCGGAACGTCCCGGGATCCAGGCTGTCCAGCGAGACGTTGATGCGCCGGATGCCGTGGGCTGCCAGTTCCGCCGCCTGCTCAGCCAATTGGGTGGCGTTGGTGGTGAGGGTCAGTTCGTCCAGCGCGCCCTCCCGCACCTGGCGGCCCAGGGCGGCGACCAGGGACATCAGGTTGCGCCGCACCAGCGGCTCGCCGCCGGTCAGGCGGATCTTGCGTACCCCCAGGCGGATGAAGGCGCCGCACAGCCGCTCCAGTTCCTCCAGCGACAACAGGTCGGCGCGGGGCAGGAATTCCATATGTTCGGTCATGCAATAGGTGCAGCGCAGGTCGCAGCGGTCGGTGACCGACAGCCGAAGATAAGTGACCCTGCGTCCGTAACCATCCTGCACGCCGCGTACCCCCGAAAGCTTAGACATAGGTCCGAGTGGTCCCATTGTCACCGTCAGGATGGCAGGGAAATGCAG
>JAKAFA010000184.1 GCA_021818185.1 Pseudomonadota bacterium
CCTGCTGGGCATCATCCCCACCGCGGTGGAGCAGGGCCGCACCGCCGGCATGGACATGGCGGGTGATCCCTATGTGAAGCCCTACGGCGGCGGCATCCCGGTCAACACCTACCGCTTCTTCGGCCGCGTCGCCCTGTCGGTGGGCGCGGCGGCGGCCGAGGGCGGCGTGACGGTGGCCGAGCCCGACGGCGGCTATCGCCGCATCGTGCTGGAGGATGACCGCCTGGTGGGCTGCGCCACCATCGACGCCCCCTTCGACGTCGGGATCATGACCGAACTGATCCGCCGACGCATCGACCTGGGTAATTGCCGCGACGAGTTCCTCGCCCGGCCGGTGGCGGTGGGCCGTCGGCTGATGAGCGAAGGCTGGAGGTAAGCATGACCGCCTTCGCCACCATCACCTTCCGCCCCGAACGCTGCGACGGCTGCGGCAAGTGCATGACCGCCTGCGCCACCGTCAAACAGGGGGCCAGCCGCATCGACATCGTTCCGGGCAGCCGCGCCGGCGCCTTCGAGATGGCAATGTGCCGGCAGTGCGGCGAGCCCAAATGCCAGATGGTCTGCCCGGCCGGCGCGCTGGCCAAGGATGCCGCATCCGGGGTCATCGCCTGGGATTCCACCCGGTGCGTCGATTGCCTGCTGTGCACCGCCGGCTGCGCCTATGGCGGCATTGCCGTCGACCCCGCCACGGCGCGGGTGGCCAAATGCGACCAGTGCGGCGGCAACCCGGCCTGCGTCGAAGTCTGCCCGACCGGCGCACTGCAATGGAACGCCGCAGCCGACATCTTCAACGACTATGGCGGCAAGGAGGATCTGTTCGTCCCCGGGCTGGCCGGCTGCCAGGGCTGCAATTCCGAGCTGCTGATGCGCCACATCATGCGCAAGGTGGGGCGCAACGCGGTGCTGGCCACGCCGCCCGGCTGCATCCCCGGCATGGGCTCGGTCGGCTACAACGGCAAGACGGGAACCAAGGTGCCGGTCTTCCATCCGCTGCTGACCAACACCGCGGCCATGCTGGCCGGCATTCGCCGCACCTATGACCGGGCGGGGCGGAAGGACATCGTGGTAATGGCCCTGGCCGGCGACGGCGGCACGGCTGATTGCGGCTTCCATGCCGTCTCGGGTGCTGCCGAGCGCAACGAAAAGATCCTCTATATCTGCGTCGATAACGAAGGCTACATGAACACCGGCATGCAGCGCTCGGGCACGACGCCCTATGGGTCGTGGACCTCGACCACGCCGGTGGGCGAGGCCATGCGCGGCAAGTCCCAGGACGCCAAGAACCTGCCGATGGTGATGATGGCGCATCGCTGCGCCTATGTCGCCACCGCCTCCAGCGCCCATATGGAGGATCTGTACGCCAAGCTGGAACGGGCGATCGCCGCGTCTTTCACCGGCTTCGCCTATCTTCACATCTATTCCCCCTGCCCCACCGGCTGGCGCCTGCCCTCGTCCCAGGTGATGGAGGCCTGCCGCCGGGCGGTGGCGAGCAATTTCGTCACGCTATGGGAATATACCCGCGAAGACGGCCTGTCCTTCACCTACTCGCCCGACCGGCCGATCCCGGTGCGCGACTATGTCTCCATGCTGGGCAAGTACCGCCATCTCGACGAGGGCCAGTTGGAGCACATCCAGGCCCGTGTCGACGACCAGATGGCCCTGCTGCGCCGGATGGCCGGGGAACAACAAGCCAAGGAAGGGGACGGCCAGGGCCGCTGAACGGCGTCCGGCACCGATGGAGCGCCACGGCCGGGATGATGGCCCGTCGTCCCGGCCGGATCGGCCGTCTTCACCGCACGGCGCACGCCGCCTGGCGGCAGTGCGTTGGTGGTGCTGTCGCAGGAACCATGCCCCTGCGATGGCAAAAGCAGATCATCACCTGGGCGTCCTGGTTGCTGGGCGACAGCGGATCACCGCACAAGGCGCATTCCGTCGCGCTGCCATAGGCCACCTCGATCAGGGCGCAGGAGGTCTTGACCGCGGCCCTCCGGATGGCCGCTTCCAGGTCCGACAGGGCGGCGACCACCCGTCCCGTCCCGCCCGCGCCCGCAGGCCGAATTCCGACCGCGCCCCGGTCAGAGGATCCATTTCCTGCGCCGCCTCCTGCAACCGTACCGGCTCGATGGCGATGGCCTCGTACCGGCGGCCCAGGAACCGCGCCTGGATCTCCGCCCTGTGGCTGTGGCGCGCCTCGGCGAAGGCCGCATTCAAGCCGTCGAGTTCGGCGACGACCGCCGCCGCCGCCGGACCCGCCCGGTCGAGCACGAATAGCCCGACCTCGCCCATGACCTGCCGGATCTGTGCGATCAGGTCATTGTAGAGGCGGCGGGCCAGCATGATCTGCTCGGCCACCGCGGCCTCGCAGGCGGGATCGAGCCGGACGCCGAATTCATATAGACCATCACGTCGCCACCCGGCAGGGCGGCCGGCGTCAGCGCCGCCGCCCGGCGGGACCGGCCACCGGCCGGACCATGGGCTTGCCGCTCCGCCGCCGCCATCGCCGCCTCAGTCCTTGCGGGCGATGGAATCGATCTCGCCGACCTCGTCGCGGCTGGGCAGATCGCCGGCCTGCCATCCGCCGCCCAGGGCGCGGATCAGCCTGACGCTGGCCACCTGCCGCCGGGTCTGCACGTTGATCTGGTTGCGCTCCTCCAGCAGCGCCGCCTGCTGCGCCTCGGTGACGTCGAGGTAGTTGATGGCGCCCTCCCGATAGAGGTTCATCGAGGTCTGCAACGTCTGCTGGGCGGCGGTGACGGCGGCATCCACCTCCACCTCCTCCTGCTTCAGGTGATTGAGCAGGGCCAGCTGATCCTCCACCTCTTGGTAGGCGCCGAGCACCGTGGCGCGGTACTGGTCGGCGGCCTCCCTCATCTGGGCGTAGGCCTGCGCCTCCTCGGCATGGCGCAACCCGCCCTCGAACAGCGGCAGCACCACGCCCGGGCCGACCGACCAGAAACTGAACGGCGCGGCGAGGAAACCGCCTGCCGACGAATTCTGGAAGCCGCCCAGCAGGTTGAGGGTGAAGTTCGGATAGAAGGCAGCCCGCGCCACCCCGATCTCTGCGTTGGCGGCGGCCACCCGCCGCTCGGCGGCAGCAATATCCGGCCGGCGCTGCAACAGGGCCGAGGGCAGGCCGGTGGCCGGCTCGACGATCTTGACGGTTTCCACCTTCGGCGGCAGCGAGAAGTTCGAAGCGGCCTTGCCGATCAGGCTGGCGATGGCGTGCTCGTACTCGGCCCGCAGGCCGAGGACGTCGGCCACCGCGGCCCGCGCATCGGACAACTGGGTCTGGGCGCGGGTAACGTCCATGATCGACGAAATCTTGCCTTCGAAGCGGGCCTGGGTCAGCTGGCGCGCCTCGACATAGCTTTCGACGGTGTTTCGCAGCAGTTGGGCCTGGTCATCCAGTCCGCGCAGCCGCATGTAGTCGTTGGCCAGTTCGGCATGCAGGCTGAGGCGCACCACCTCCAGGTCGGCGGCGCTGGCCTGGGCCGAAATCTCGCCTGCCGCCACCTGATTGCGGACCAGGCCCCAGAAATCCAGTTCGTAACTGACTTGCGCCCCCAGCAAATTGTCGCCGAACTGGTTGGGCTGGTGGGGAGAGCGCAACGGCCGGTCGGCCGACTGGCGATTGGCGGTGCTGGACCCTCCGAGGACCACGAACGGCGACAGGTTGGACTCGGCGATCGCCGCGTAGGCGCGGGCCTGGTCGTAATTGGCCACCGCCGCCGCCAGGGTCGGGTTGGCCTCGTCGACCTTGGCTTCCAACTCGTTCAGCGTGGCATCGCCGTACATTTCCCACCATTTGCCACGCGGCAGCCCCATGGCTGTAGGCGTCGCCGGCTGCCAGGGACCGGCCTCCTTGAAGGCCCCCGGCTTGGGAACCTCGGGAACCTTATAGGTCGGCGCCAGATCGCATCCCGCCAGCAAGGGGATGCAGACGGCCATCACCGTCGGGACGAGGCGTCTCATTGGTTCGCCCCGAGCTTGATCTCGCCGGCCTCTCGCGGCGCGCCTTCGCCCTGAGCGGTGGCGATACGGACCGTGTCGCCCTGCTCGATCGAATCCGGCGGGCTGTTGATCACCCGGTCATTAGGCGACAGGCCGGTCAGGACTTCGATCTCGGTGCCGGAATCGCGCCCCACCTGAACCCGCTTCAGGATCACCTTGTTGTCGGGACCGACCACGGCCAGCCGCAGGCCCTCCTCGCGGAACAGCAGGGCCGCGGTCGGCACCCGCAGGACGTTGGGGTTGTCGGGCAGCTTGAAGTGGACCTCGGCATAGGTGCCGGGCCGCAGCAGGCCCTTGGGATTGTCGGCCTCCAGTTCCACCAGCATGGTCCGCGACGCGTCGGTGATGGACTGCGCCGTGGTGGTCAGCGTGGCCGGGAAGACCTTGTTGGGCATTTCCGGCAGATGAAGTTCGGCCTTCATCCCGACCGTCAGGCCGTTGGTCATGGCCTGCGGCGCTCGGACGTAGACGCGCATCTTGTGGATGTCGGCGACGGCGAACAGTTCCAGCTCGCGCCCGGTCCCGCTGCCGGCGTTGATCAGGGCGCCGACGTCGGTCTTACGGGCGGTCACCACGCCGTCGAAGGGGGCGACGATGCGCTTGAACGCCTCCATCGCCCTGAGGCGCTTGACGTTGGCGTTGGCCGCTTCCAGCGCGGCCTTTTTGGCGTTGAGGTCGCCGATCTTCTCGTCGGTCGCCTGACGCGACACCGAGTTGGACGCCACCAGGGCCTCCCAGCGCTGGGCGGTGACGGCGGCCAGTTCCTCGTTGGCCTTGGCCTGGGCAAGGTCGGCCTCGGCCTGCTGGAGTTCCTGGTCCAGGTCAGGCGCATCGATCACCGCCAACAGCTGCCCGGCCTTCACATGGGCGCCGATGTCCTGATACCAAGTCTTGAGGTAGCCGTTGACGCGGGCATAGATCGGCGCCTCGAAAAAGGCGTCGATGCTGCCCGGCAGCACCAGTTCCTGGTTCTCGGCGCCCCGCTTCGGCGTGACGACCTCGACGGTGGGGATCGCCTGCTCCTCGGTCCATTGCTCCAGCTTCGCCTCGCTGGTGGTCCGCGTCACGATGCCGGTCACGGCGATCGCACCGAAGCCGATAAGGGCAGTAAAGCCGATCGCCGTGAGCCGCCTGTTCCGCGAACGGGGGGATGACCGATATTTTTCGTGATTAGACGACATGAGGATCTCCGAGACTTCAGGGGCTGGCGGTACTGGACACGGGCGGCAGGTTCAGGGGGACCTGCGGTGTCGCGTGCGGTTTGCGGGAATGGACGATGGCGAACACCGTCGGGACGAACAGGAGGGTGGCACAGGTGGCGAAGATCAGGCCGCCGATGACCGCGCGGCCCAGCGGGGCGTTCTGCTCGCCGCCTTCGCCCAGGCCCAGCGCCATGGGCGCCATGCCGATGATCATCGCCAGCGCCGTCATCAGCACCGGCCGGAAACGGATGAACCCGGCCTCCAGCGCGGCGGTGACCGCGTCGGCGCCCATCGCCAGCCGCTCGCGAGCGAAACTGACCACCAGCACGCTGTTGGCGGTGGCCACGCCCATGCACATGATCGCGCCGGTCAGCGCCGGCACGCTGAGCGTCGTATGGGTGGCGAACAGCATCCACACGATGCCGGCCAGCGCCGCCGGCAGGGCGGTGATGATGACGAACGGGTCGAGCCACGACTGGAAGTTGACGACGATCAGCAGATAGATCAGCACGATGGCGCCGGCCAGACCGAACAACAGCTGGCCATAGGCGCTGTTCATGGTCTGCACCTGGCCGCGCAGCACGATGGTGGAGCCCCGCGGCACGTCCTTGGCGGTTTCGCGCAGGATGCGGTTGATGTCGTCGGACACCGCCCCCAGGTCGCGGCCCTGCACCGAACCGAACAGGTCGATCACCGGCTGCACGTTGTAGTGGGACACCACGCCGTCGCTGGGACCGCGGCCGATACGGGCCAGGCCACCGAGCAACTGGGTGGAGCCGTGACTGGTGACCGGCAGGTTCCTCAGGTCCGAAATGCTGTCGATGCGGTATTGCGGGAACTGCGCGACGATGGGATAGGACACGCCGTTCTTGGGATTGAGCCAGAAGGTCGGCGCGATCTGGCCGCTGCCCGACAGGCCGACCAGCAGGCTGGTGGCGACGTCGCGCTCGGTCAGCCCCACCTCGCTCGCCAGGGTGCGATCAACCTTCACCTCAAGCTGCGGGTGGTCGAAGGCCTGCTGGATGCGCAGGTCGGCGATGCCGGGGACCCGCCGGATCGCCTTCAGTAATTTGATGGCGTAGGTGTGGTCACCCTCGATGTCGTTCCCGATTACCTGCACGTCGATGGGGGCCGGCAGGCCGAAATTGAGGATCTGGGTGATGATATCGGCCGGCAGGAAGGCGAAGGTGGTGCCGGGGAAGAGCCGCGGCAGCTGCTCGCGCAGCGTGCGAACGTAATCCGCGGTCGGCCGATGGTCCGGCTTCAGCGAAATCAGGATGTCGGCATCCTCGGGCCCGATGGGCGCCGAATTGCTGTAGGCGATGTTGATGCCGCTGATCGGCAGGCCGATGTTGTCGACCATATTGTCGATTTCACGCGGCGAGATGATGCGCCGGACGGCATCCTCCACCTCGTCGCACAGCTTGGCGGTCTCTTCGATGCGGGTGCCGGTCTGGGTGCGGAAATGCAGCTTGATCTGGCCGGCGTCAACCAGCGGGAAGAAGTTCCGGCCCAGCCAGGGCGCCAGCCCGAAGGACACCACGACGAAGGACAGGAAGCCGACGATAAAGGTGCGCCGGTGATCCAGCGCCAGAGTCAGGATGTCGCGATAGCCGTCGCGCAGCGTCGCGAAGTGCCGTTCGAAGCCCTGCTGAAAGCGAATCAGCGGATTGCGCGACGCCACGCCATGGCCGCCCGACGCCCCGGCGTGATCGGCATGGGGCTTGAGCAGGTACTTGGCCATGGTCGGCACCAGGGTGCGCGACAGGATGAACGAGCCGACCAGGGCGAAGACCACCGCCTCGGCCATGGGCAGGAACAGGTAGCCGGCGACGCCGCCCAGCTGGAACATCGGCACGAACACGATGCAGATGCATAACAGCGAGACGAAGGCCGGCACCACGATCTGGTGGGCGCCGTCCAGGATGGCGGGCTCCACCTCCTTGCCCTGTTCCAGGTGCCAGTTGATGTTCTCGATGGTCACCGTGGCGTCGTCGACCAGGATGCCCACCGCCAGGGCGAGCCCGCCCATGGTCATCACGTTGATGGTCTGTCCCAGCGCCGACAGCAGGGCAATCGAGAACAGGATGGCCAGCGGGATCGACACGGTGATGATCAGGGTCGAGCGCCAACTGCCCAGGAACAGCAGGATCATCAGCCCGGTCAGCGCCGCGGCGATGGCGCCTTCGCGCACCACGCCGGCCACCGCCGCCTTGACGAAGATCGACTGATCGCCCACCGCATGCAGATGCAGGCTGGACGGCATGGATTCCTCGATTTTCGGCAGGCGGTCCTTGACCCCCTGGATGATGTCCAGGGTCGAGGCCGAGCCCGCCTTCTGAATAGTCATCAGCACGGCACGGCTGCCATCGGCGCGCACCACGTTGGTCTGCGGCGGGTAGCCGTCGTGCACATAGGCGACGTCGCGCAGGTAGAGGACGGTACCGTTGACCTTTTTGACCGGCAGACCGTTCAAATGATCGATGATCTTGGGACTGGCATTGAGTTCGACGTTGTATTCGAACTTGCCGATCTTCTCGGTGCCGGCCGGCAGGATCAGGTTCTGGGCCGAGATGGCGTTGATCACGTCTTGTGGCGACAGGTGGGCAGCCTGCAACTCCAGCAGGTTCATGTCGACCTGAACCTGGCGCACCTTGCCGCCATAGGGCGACGGGATGGCGGCGCCCGCCACCGTGGCCAATTGCGGCCGGATGAAGTTCTGCCCCAGGTCGAACAGCTTCTGTTCCGGCAGGCTGTGGCTGGACAGCG
>JAKAFA010000185.1 GCA_021818185.1 Pseudomonadota bacterium
GGCATGACCGAATTCGCCAAACACACGCTGTCGGACTGGGACGGGCTGGCGGCCAAGGACCTGAAGGGCAAGGCGGCGGAATCGCTGGTGTGGGAGACGCCGGAAGGGATTCGGGTGAAGCCGCTCTACACCGCCGCCGACCTTGAGGGCCTGGAGCATCTGGGCGGGCTTCCGGGCTTCGCGCCGTTCGTGCGCGGGCCCAGGGCCACGATGTACGCGCATCGTCCGTGGACCATCCGCCAGTATGCCGGCTTCTCGACCGCCGAAGAGAGCAACGCCTTCTACCGCGCCAACCTGGCGGCGGGGCAGATGGGGCTGTCGGTGGCCTTCGACCTCGCCACCCACCGCGGCTACGATTCCGACCATCCGCGCGTGGTGGGCGATGTCGGCAAGGCGGGCGTCGCCATCGATTCGGTCGAGGACATGAAGGTCCTGTTCGACGGCATCCCGCTCGACCAGATGAGCGTGTCGATGACCATGAACGGCGCGGTGCTGCCGGTGCTGGCCGGCTACATCGTGGCGGCCGAGGAACAGGGGGTGCCGGCCGACAAGCTGTCGGGGACCATCCAGAACGACATCCTCAAGGAGTTCATGGTCCGCAACACCTATATCTACCCGCCGGCGCCGTCGATGCGCATCGTCGCCGACATCATCGACTACACCTCGCGCCGCATGCCGAAGTTCAATTCCATCTCGATTTCCGGCTACCACATGCAGGAGGCCGGGGCGACGGCGGTGCAGGAGCTGGCCTTCACCCTGGCCGACGGGCTGGAATACGTGCGCACCGCCCTGGCGCGCGGGCTGAAGATCGACGATTTCGCGCCGCGCCTGTCGTTCTTCTTCGCCATCGGCATGAACTTCTTCATGGAGGTGGCCAAGCTGCGCGCCGCCCGCTTCCTGTGGGCGCGCATCATCAAGCAGTTCGACCCGGCCAAGCCGGCCTCGATGGCGCTTAGGACCCATTGCCAGACCTCGGGCGTCAGCCTGACCGAGAAGGACGCCTACAACAACGTGGTGCGCACCACCATCGAGGCGATGGCGGCGGTGCTGGGGGGCACCCAGAGCCTGCACACCAACGCGCTGGACGAGGCCATCGCGCTGCCCACGCCGTTCTCGGCGCGCATCGCCCGCAACACCCAGCTGATCCTCGCCGAGGAGACCGGCATCCCCCACGTCATCGACCCGCTGGCCGGCAGCTACTACGTGGAAAGCCTGACCGCCAGCCTGGCCGAGGAAGCCTGGAAACTGATCCAGGAGGTGGAGGAACTGGGCGGCATGACCAAGGCGGTGGAATCCGGCATGCCCAAGCTGAAGATCGAGGAGGCCGCCGCCCGCCGCCAGGCCCGCATCGACCGCGGCGAGGAGGTGGTGGTCGGGGTCAACAAGTACCAGCCCCGGGCCGAGGCGCCCCTCGACATCCTGGAGGTGGACAACACCAAGGTGCGCGAGGCGCAGATCGCCCGGCTCAACGCCATCAAGGCCCGCCGCGACGGGGCGCGCGTCGAGGCGGCGCTGGCGGCGCTGACCCGGGCCGCCGAGTCGGGCACCGGCAACCTGCTGGAGCTGGCGGTCGAGGCGACGCGGGCGCGGGCCACGGTGGGCGAGATTTCCTCGGCGCTGGAAGGCGTGTTCTCGCGCCACCGCGCCCAGATCCGCTCCATTTCCGGCGTCTACGGCGGGGTGTGGCAGGGCGATGCCGAGTTCGAGGCGATCAAGGCCGAAATCGCGGCCTTCGCCGAACGGGAAGGCCGCCGGCCGCGCATCCTGGTGGTCAAGATGGGCCAGGACGGCCACGACCGCGGCGCCAAGGTGATCGCCACCGCCTTCGCCGATCTGGGCTTCGACGTCGATATCGGCCCGCTGTTCCAGACCCCCGAGGAAGCGGCCCGCCAGGCGGTGGAGAACGACGTCCACCTGGTGGCCGCCTCCAGCCTGGCGGCCGGCCACAAGACCCTGATCCCCGCCCTGATCGGCGAATTGAAGGCGCAAGGGGCCGGCGACATCCTGGTGGTGGCCGGCGGCGTCATCCCGCCCCAGGATTACGATGCCCTGAAGGCCGCCGGCGTCGCCGCCATCTACGGCCCCGGCACCAACATCCCCAAGGCCGCCGCCGAAATCCTCGCCCTGCTCGCCGAACGGCGGGCGGCGTAGGGGCGACGAAGGAGACGGGCCAAGGCGCCGCCTTGGCCCGCTCCGCCATGCGCCGGGGGCGCCCGGCCCTGTCCGTATCGGCGCTTGACGGCTGCCGCGCGTCCATGCCACCAATGGCGGGTCGCCCGCTGCCGTCGCGATGACGCCCGGGATTTGTTCGAGGGAGCTATGTTCCGCCGCAAGCCTGCCTTTACCGTTGCCCGGGGCGATCGGTTCGAGAAGCTGGGCAATCGCCCATCGGCCTGGATCGTCGAGGAGTTCGTCGAACGCTCGGACCATCCGCCCCATGTCCGTCTGGTGGAAGAGGCCACCGGCCGGCGCGCCACCGTGGCCGTGTCCATGCTGGAGAGCGGGGCTTACCGGCGGCTGGGCGGCGCCGACGAGGCGACGGACGGGTTCTGACCGGCGGGTGATCGCCGGGAGCGCCGTTTCGCCATCCACCGGCTTCAGGTGGGACCCTGCGCCCTTCGCGGTCAAAATCAACCGGCCATTCGCCAGGAGATCCCGCCCGATCGCGGGCGGGCGCCAGCGCGCCTGGACGTTCCGCGCTGCAAGGCCGGCAAGCGGCTCCGCTACGCCGAACCGGCATTGACTCAACTAAAAACCTGTGCGCAACTGGCGATGGCCCCTGACCGGCTGTCCCAGACCCGTCGCGCCGGGCAGGGCGACGGAGCCCTCATGCCCGCCGCCGCGAGCGGGTGGCCGACACAATACCATTAGCGAGTGGCGGCATGATGCAGTATTCCGATACTATAGGCGGACAGGACAAAGTATAGGGATAATAAGTGTGATGGACACGCAACCCCAGAGTGGGTGCGGCCAGAATGCTGCCGGCAACAAAATGGGTGCGCCGTCGTACGCCCAGGCGATGGCCCATCTGGTGGAGGTCGTGCAGGCTCTGTCCTTTGCCCATGACCTTCCCGCCGTGATGGATATCGTCCGCCGGGCGGCCCGCGACCTGACCGGTGCCGACGGGGCGACCTTCGTCCTGCGCGACGGAGACCTGTGCTTCTACGCCGAGGAGAACGCCATCAGCCCGTTATGGAAGGGCCGGCGCTTTCCCATGAGCACCTGCATCAGCGGCTGGGTGATGCTCCACCGTCAATCGGCGGTCATCGAGGATATCTACGCCGACGACCGCATCCCGGCGGAGGCCTATCGCCCCACCTTCGTCAAAAGCCTGGCGATGGTGCCGATCCGCACCCATGACCCGGTGGGGGCGATCGGCAATTACTGGGCGCGGACCTGCCGCCCGACCGCCGAGCAGGTCAATATCCTCCAGGCTCTTGCCGATACCACCGCCGTGGCCTTGGAGAACGTGCGGGTCTACGCGGACCTGCAACAGAAGGTGCGCGACATGGCGGCGCTGATGCAGGCCGCGCCGGTCGCGATCCTCTCCCTGGGGCCGGACGGCGCGCCGCTGACCTGGAACCAGGCCGCCGCCGAGATTTTCGGCGGCAGCCCGCGCCTGGGGCCGGACGGTAGCCTTTCCGGCATCGACGACGGCTCGGGGCCGGCCTTCCGCGCCGTCATCGCGGCCATCCGCGGCGGCAGCGCCGTGCAGGGCGAGGCGCTGAAGGGGCGCCGGGCCGATGGCGGCCTCGTCGATCTGCGCCTGTCGGGGGCGCCGGTGGCGGGCGAGGACGGCACGATACGGGCGATGATCCTGATCGCCCAGGACGAGACCGAGCGCAACCGCCTGGAGCGGCAGTTCCTACACTCACAGAAGATGGAAGCGGTCGGCCAGTTGACCGGTGGCATCGCCCACGACTTCAACAACCTGCTCGGCATCCTCATCGGCAATCTCGACCTGATCCGCGAGCGGGTCGAGGCCGATACGGAGACCATCGAATTGGTGGACGCCGCGCTCGATGCCGGGCTCCGGGGGGCCGACCTGAACAAACGCCTCCTGGCCTTTTCCCGCCGCCAGGCGTTGCAGCCGGAGGCGGTCGACGTCAATGCCGCCATCGCCGGCATGGTCAGGTTGCTGCGCCGGTCGCTCGGCGAACGCGTCGAGATTCGCCTCGATTGCGGCGAGATGCTCTGGCCGGTGACGGTCGATCCGGTGCAGTTGGAAACCGCGGTGGTCAACCTGTGCATCAACGCCCGCGATGCCATGCCACAGGGCGGCGTGCTGACCGTTGAGACCGCCAATGCCGTGATCGACGCGGATTATGCCGTCGCCCATGCCGAACTCAGCCCCGGCGATTATGTGATGGTGGCGATTTCCGATACCGGCACCGGCATGCCGCCCGAGATCCTTGCCCGGGTCTTCGACCCGTTCTTCACCACCAAGCCGGTCGGCCGCGGCACGGGATTGGGCCTGTCCATGGTCTACGGCTTCATGAAGCAGTCGGGCGGGCACGTCAACGTCTACTCGGAACCCGGCCGGGGGACCACGGTCAAGCTGTACCTGCCGCGGCAGACCGGCGGGAAAGCCGCGGCGGAGGCCGCGGCGGCGCAGACACCCGTCCCGCGCTCCGAACGCCACGAGTTGGTCCTGGTGGTCGAGGACAACCCCGATATGCGCCGCATCGCGGTGCGCCAGCTCATCGAACTGGGCTACCGGGTGAAGGAGGCCGACAACGCCGACCAGGCAATGGCGGTGGTGGGGGGCGGCCTGCGTCCCGATCTGCTGTTCAGCGACGTCATCATGCCGGGCAGCATGGATGGCATCGGCCTGGCGGAGCGGTTGCGCCTGACGCACGCCGACCTGCCGGTTCTTCTCACGTCGGGCTTCACCGAGCGGGCGGTCCTGGAGGCACGGGTGAGGGAGGGGCGGGCGGTCTTCCCGATGCTGTCCAAGCCCTATCGCAAGGACGATCTGGCCCGCGCCCTGCGCCGCGTCCTGGAACCGGACAGCGCAAGGAACGGGTCATGAATACCCTGGTGGTCGTCGATGACGAGCGCGGCTTCGCCGACTATGTGGCCAAGGTGGCGGTGGCCGCAGGCTACGAGGCGCTGGTGGCGGATTCCGCGACGGAATTCCGCCGTCTGATGGAAGGCGCCTGGCCGTCGGTGCTGCTGCTCGATCTGCAGATGCCCGGCACCGACGGGATCGAACTGCTCCGCGAGCTTGGCGACCAGGGCTGCGAGTCCAAGGTCGTGCTGGTCAGCGGCATGGATAGCCGGGTCCTGGATTCGGCCTACCGGCTGGGAACCGAAATCGGCCTCACCATGGCCGGCAAGGTGACCAAGCCGGTGCGGGCCGCCGACCTCAAGCAGGTTCTGCTCCGGCTGGGCAGCGACAGTTCCCCGCGGCCGACCGCCGAGGCCTTGCTGAATGCGATCGACGCCGGCCGCCTTTTCCTACTCTATCAGCCGAAGGTCCAGATCCGGACGCGACGCATGGTCGGGGTGGAAGCGCTGGTGCGGTGGCGGGGGGATGGCGGCCGGGTCCTCCCGCCCGACGCCTTCATCCCCGTGGCCGAGGCCTCGGGAGTGATCGACCGCCTGACCGCGTGGGTGGTGGATGCCGCCCTGCGGCAGGCCGGCGAGTGGCGGCGCAAGGGGCTGGACCTCAACGTCGCCATCAACCTGTCGGCGGAAAACATCCGCGACCGCCAACTGCCCGACCGTTTGGCCGGGGCGTGCTCGGCAAGCGGCGTTCCGCCCGCCGCCATCACCCTGGAACTGACCGAAACTGCATCCACGCAGGACGCCGCCGTGCTGCTCGAAGTGTTGGGCCGGTTTCGCCTGAAGGGGTTCCGGCTGTCCATCGACGATTTCGGGACGGGCTATTCCTCGGTCGCCCAATTGCTGCGCCTGCCGTTTTCCGAGCTGAAGATCGACAAGTCCTTCGTTTCCGAGATCGGCCGCGTCCATGACGCCGAGGTGGTTGCCAAGACCCTGGTCGACATGGCCCGCAATCTCGGCCTGGTCTCGGTGGCGGAGGGTGTGGAAGGCGAGGATGTCGCCGACATGCTGGGGGCGTGGGGCTGCGATACCGCCCAGGGTTATCTTTTCTCGCGGCCGGTCGACCCCCATGCCATCGAGGGGATGGCGGTGGCCCCGCCCTGGGAATGCCCGGTGCCCCCCCTCTCCGCCGTGTGATGCTGACGCCCTCACCCAGCAACCTCGCCCGCGGTGATCAGGGCCGCGCCGCTCCGGTGGAGGGCGGCCAGGGTTTCCAGATACGCCGCCCCCCCGGCGATGGCGCGGCAGGCATCGACGACGACGAAGGTGGCGAAGCCGGCGCCGACCGCGTCTTCGGCCGACCAGCGCACACAGTAATCCAGGGCCAGCCCGGCCAGGAAGACACGGGTGAACCCGCGCTCGCGCAGGTATCCCGCCAGTCCGGTCGGGGTGCGGCGGTCGTTCTCGACGAAGGTGGAATAGGAATCGATGGCTGGGTGAAAGCCCTTGCGCAGGATCAGTTCGCAGCGGGGAATGTTCAGGCCGGCATGCAACGCGGCGCCGGGGCTCCCCTGGACGCAATGGTCGGGCCACAGGGTCTGGCGGCCATAGGCGGTCTCGACGGTCTCGAAGGGATGGCGGCCGGGATGGGCGCTGGCGAAGGATAGATGCCCGGGCGGGTGCCAGTCCTGGGACATCACCACATGGGGAAATCGCCGCCCCAGGCGGTTGACCACCGGCAGGATCTCGTCGCCGCCCGCCACGGCCAGCCGCCCGCCGGGGCAGAAATCGTTCTGGACGTCGATAACCAGAAGGATGTCGCCGTCCCGCATCGCTCCCCTCTCCACCATCGTCGCCGACGGGGCGGATAACCTGGGTTAAGGACCGGTCGCCGGCCGGCCGCCAGTCTGGCGTGGGAAACGTCGGAGGCCAGGACCATGTTCAGCGACCGAGCCGAGGCCGGAAGACAATTGGCGACGGCTCTGGCCCGCTTCCAGGGGCCGGACGCCGTTGTCCTGGCGTTGCCGCGCGGCGGCGTCGCCACCGCCTGGGAGGTGGCGCGGCTGCTGGACGCGCCGCTCGATCTGGTTCTGGTTCGCAAGATCGGCGCCCCGGGCTATCCCGAATACGGAATCGGTGCCATCTGCGACGGACCCGAGCCGGCGGTGGTCCTCGACCAGCGGGCCATTGCCCTGTTGGGCGTGCCGCCCTCCTATGTGGAGGAGGAGCGGCGCCGGCAACTGGCCGAGATCGAGCGCCGGCGGGCCCTGTGGCTGGGCGGCCGTCCCCGCGCCGCCATCGAGGGGCGGACCGCCATCGTCGTCGATGACGGCATCGCCACCGGCGGGACCATGCGGGCCGCCCTGACCGTCCTGCGCCGGCGCCGGCCGCGCCGCCTGGTGCTTGCCGTCCCGGTGGCGGCGCCGCAATCGCTGGAGGCGTTGCGCGGCGAGGCCGACGAGGTCGTCTGCCTCTACGCCCCGCCCGGTTTCATGGCGGTCGGATCCTATTACGGCGATTTCCACCAGTTGGCCGACGAGGAGGTGGGCGATCTGCTGCGGCGCGCCGCCGGCTTCGGCGCAAAGGCCGTGCCGGCGCCGCGCGGCGCCTGACCCGGTCGCGCGTTTGGGCATGACAATGGAGATTTCGCCAGTGAGGTGTCTTTTTCTCCAAAGCAGGACCTACCCTCAATAGCGCCCGCCTCGCGGCCGTAGCCGTGGGATAGTCGGAGTGTGGCGTCGGCATGCCTGAGACCAGGAGCACTCCATGCGTCCGGCAATGTCCTTCCCGGCCTTCGGCTGCCCGGCCGGCCCGAGGCGCGCCTGCGGCATCTGCCGCAGCCTGAGCGCGGCCGACCGGTTGTCCCTGCGGGTGGCGGGACGAAGCCTGGCGGCGGGCCAGGACGTGTTTTCCCAGGGCGAGGAATGCGGCGAGGT
>JAKAFA010000186.1 GCA_021818185.1 Pseudomonadota bacterium
GCGAGGCCCGCATGGCGGTGATCGCGGAAACCTCGCGGTCCAGCAGCATCGGCATGGCCACCACCGACAGGGCGAAGGCCAGGGCCGCCAGTGCGCCACCCAGGGCGGTGCCGACGGTCAGGAACAGTGCGCCCTGGGGAGCCAGCACCACCTGATCGACGAAGGCATTCAGGGCCGGCGGCCGGGAACCGTAGAACAAGGCGAACAGCAGCAGCGCCACCTGGAGCCAGACGAAGAAGATCAGCAGCAGCACCAGACCCAGGTCGGCCACCTGGCCGTTGCGGCGCACGGCCGCCAGGGTGGCGCGCAGGGTGGCGCCCTGGCCGCGCCCGCGCTGCCGGCTGACCTCGTACAGGCCGGCGGCGGCCAGCGGCGCCACCAGCAGGAATCCGCCGGCCAGCGGCAGGATCAGCGAGCCCATGCCCAGCCGCGCCAGACCGATGGTCAGCAGCCAGCCGAATCCGGCGAAGCTCAATCCATAGGCCAGACCGATCAGCGGATGGGCGAGGAAGTCGTGGACCCCGAGGTCCAGCCATTGGGCTTGGCGGTCGGGGGCGATGCGGCGGATGCCCGGGACCGGTTCGCCGATGGCCGCGGACCATGGGTTGAGGGCGAGACGGGGCATGGCAGACCTCCCTGGAGCCTGTTTCCGAGTCCCATGCTGCGACCGCGTCGCAATCGCGCATGGCGGATACCATACCTGACGGCTTGGCCTTTGCGCAACGACGGCAAGCGGTCGCGCCAAGGGGAGCGCGGCGGGACCCGAAAGTCCCGCCGCACGGCGTTGGTCATGTCCCCCCTTTTTCCCGGGGGAGCCGGCGCCCACATCTCCCACAAGGCGAGTTGGTCTCGCCCATCCGGGAGGATCGATCGGCATGGAGGACACCCAGGCACGGGCCGGGCAAGGCCGGCGCCGTCTGACCCTGGCGCTGCTGGCGCTGGCGGCGGTCGGCCTCTACGCCGCCACCCTGCTGCGTTTCGGCCATCTGCACTGACGGCGGCGATGGCGGCCCTGCTTCCCCATCTGACCGCCGGCCTCAACGCCCTGTCGCTGGCCCTGCTGGTCGGCGGCTGGGTGCTGATCCGCCAGGGCCGCAAGCGGCAGCACCGCTGGGCCATGCTGGCCGCCGCCACGGTCGGGGGCCTGTTCCTGGCGGCCTATCTGGCCCACCACCTGACGGCGCCGGTCTTCGTCTTCCGCGGCCGCGGGCTGGTGCGGCCGGCCTATTTCACGCTTCTGGCCACCCATGTGGTGCTGGCGGCGGCGGTCGCCCCTCTGGCGCTGCTCACCCTGCGCCGCGCCCTGGCCGGGCGCTTCGCCGCCCACCGCGCCCTGGCGCGCTGGACGCTGCCCCTGTGGGTCTATGTCTCGGTCACCGGATTGGTCGTCTACGTCCTGCTCTACCACGTCTACACCTAGTGTCCCGGGGAGGCTGCCATGGCGTTGCGCCGCTATCTCGAACTGATGAAACTGCGCATCGGCGCCATGATCGCCCTGACCGCGGTTACCGGCTACGCCGCGGTGGCGCCCGAGGTGCATGCGCTGCCCGCCCTGACCCTGGCGGTGGCGATGGTGCTGGGGTCGGGGGCCTCGGCGGTCTTCAACCATGTGTGGGACCGCGACATCGACCGCCTGATGCGCCGGACCCGCCACCGGCCGCTGGCCGCCGGCACCGCCTCGGTGCATTCGGCCCTGGCTCTGGCGGCGGTGCTGATGCTGGCCGGCCTGGCTCTGGCGGCCACCGCCTTCAACTGGGTGGTGGCGCTGCACCTGTTCCTCGGCGCCTTCGTCTACGGCGTGGTCTACACGGTGTGGCTGAAGCGGCGGACCTGGATGAACATCGTGGTCGGCGGTGCCGCCGGTTCCTTCGCCGTCCTGGCCGGCGCGGCGGCGGTGCGGCCCGACGACTGGCTGTTGCCGCTGTTGCTGGCCATCGTGCTGTTCCTGTGGACCCCCAGCCATTTCTGGGCCCTGGCCATCCTGCTCGCCGACGATTACCGCGCCGCCGGCCTGCCGATGCTGCCGGTGGTGGTGGGCGAGCAGCGCGCCGCCCGCTGGATTCTCGTCAACAGCCTGGGCCTGGTCGCCGCGTCGCTGCTGCCCTGGGGGCTGGGTCTGCTGGGGCGGCCCTACGGCGTGGCCGCCGCCGGTCTGGGCGCCGTGCTGCTGGGACTCAATCTGAAGCTGATCGAGTCGCCCACCCGCAAATGGGCCGGCTGGAACTTCGCCGCCTCGATGCCCTATCTGCTCGGCCTGTTCCTGGCGGTGTTCGCCGCCAAGCACTGGGGCTAGCCGGCGGATTCATCCTTGCGGCTGAGCAGGAACAGGCCCTGTTCGGCGAACAGGTTGGCCAGGGCGCGGCCGGCCCAGCCGCGCAGCATGTCGCCGTTGCGGTCCAGCGCGATACGGCGCTCCACCACGATGTTCAGGCTCCGGCACAGGTGCAGGAAGTCGCGGATGGTGCAGAAATGGATGTTGGGGGTCTCGTACCACGCATAGGCCAGGGTGTCGGTCACCGGCATCCGCCCGCGCAGCAGCAGGTGGGACCGCACCTTCCAGTGGCCGAAATTGGGGAAGGACACGATGGCGTGCCGGCCGATGCGCAGCATGTTGCTGAGCACGGTCTTGGGTTCGTAGGTGGCCTGCAGCGTCTGGCTGAGGATGACGTAGTCGAAGGCGCCGCTGGGATAGTGTTCCAGGTCGGTGTCGGCGTCGCCCTGGATCACCGACAGCCCGTGGGCCACCGCCGCCGACACGCCGGCCATCGACAGTTCGATGCCCCGCCCGTCGACATTCTTGTGGCGGCCGAGCCAGGCCAGCAGCGCGCCGTCGCCGCAGCCGACGTCCAGCACGCGCGAACCGGACGCCACCATGTCGGCGATCAGCCGCAGGTCGACGCGCAGGTTGCCGTTGGCCTGGGGCATGATCACGGCGCTCCGTCCCCGGGAGCCCGGTCCTTGACGGCGCGGGGCAGGCCGCGGTGCTCGGCGGCGCCATCGAGGAAGCCGCCCAGGGTGGCGTGGAATTCCGGCTCGTCCAGCAGGAAGGCGTCGTGCCCCTTGTCCGACTGGATTTCCACGAAGCTGACATTGGCGGCCACGGCGTTCAGCGCCTGGACCACCGCCCGGCTTTCCGAAGTGGGGAACAGCCAGTCGCTGCTGAACGAGATCACGCAGAAGCGGGTGGGCGTGCCCCGGAAGGCATTGGCCAGCGCTCCGCCGTTGGCGGCGGCCAGGTCGAAATAATCCATCGCGCGGGTGATGTAGAGATAGGAGTTGGCGTCGAACCGCTCGACGAAGGTCGAGCCCTGATGGCGCAGATAGCTTTCCACCTGGAAATCGGCGTCGAAGCCGTAGGAGAAATTGTCGCGTTCCTGCAGGTTGCGCCCGAACTTCCGGTGCAGCGCCGCCTCGGACAGATAGGTGATGTGACCGGCCATGCGCGCCACCGCCAGGCCGCGGTTGGGGAACTTGCCCTGCGACAGGTAGTCGCCGTCGCACCAGTCGGGGTCGGCGGCGATCGCCTGGCGGCCGACCTCGTGGAAGGCGATGTTCTGGGCCGAATGGCGCGCCGCGGTGGCGATGGGAATGGCGGCGAACACCCGTTCGGGGAAGCTCGCGCACCATTCCAGCGTCTGCATGCCGCCCATCGATCCGCCCACCACGCAGAACAGCTGGTCGATGCCCAGCGCGTCCAGCAGCCGGGCCTGGACGCGGACCATGTCGCCGATGGTGATGACCGGGAAAGACAGGCCCCACGGTTTGCCGGTGGCGGGGTTGACGTCGCGCGGGCCGGTGGTGCCCATGCAGCCGCCCAGCACGTTGGAGCAGATCAGGAAATAGCGGTCGGTATCGAGCAGCCGCCCGGGGCCGACCAGGTCGTTCCACCAGCCGGGCTTGCCGGTGATGGGATGGGGATCGGCGACGTAATGATCGCCGGTCAGCGCGTGGCAGATCAGGATGGCGTTGGACCGCTCGGCGTTGAGCGTGCCATAGGTCTGGTAGGCGACGGTGATCGGGCCGATATCGGCGCCGCAATCCAGCCGGACCGGCCGGTCGCGGCCCAATTCGATGCTGTAGCCGCGCGGATCGCGGAGGTGCCGGAGGCCGGGGGGCTCTGAGACGGTCATCGTATTTGACAGCACACCCTAGCCTGACTGTGAACGGCCCCGCCGAAGCCGAGGACACGATTAGCTATGGTCGGCCGGCGGGACTGTCAACGTTTTCTTTGATTTCCCCGCGCCGCCGCACTACACCTATCCCCCTCCTCAAGCGTGCAACCCGGCCATGACCAGCTCCGACGCAACACTGCAATCGCTTCGCCGCCAGATCGACCGTATCGACGATCAGTTGCATGATCTCCTCATGGCCCGTGCGGCGATGGTCGAGCAGGTGGCCGCCGCCAAGCCGGGTTCGGCCGTCCTGCTGCGCCCCGGGCGTGAGGCCGAAATCCTCCGCCGCCTGGCCGCCCGCCATGCCGGCCCCTTCCCCAAGGGGGCGTTGATGCGGATCTGGCGCGAGGTGATCGGCGCTTCGGCCGGCATCCAGGCGCCGTTGTCGGTCGCCGTGGCCGGCGAGGGGCTGGCCGACCTGGCCCGCGACCATTTCGGCGTGGTCTGCACCATCACCGCCTCGACCAGCCCCGGCCAGGTGGTCAAGCTGGTGGACGAGGGCAAGGTCACGGTGGGCGTGCTGCCCATGCCCGCCGGTCCGATGCGCGACCCGTCGGCCGCGGCCGGGGATCAGCCCATCGCCCCCACCGCCGAACCGTGGTGGCGCAGCTTGGCCGCCGAGCGCGAGGAGATGCCGCGCGTCGTCAGCCGTCTGCCCTTCTATCCCTTCGCCCCCGAGACGCGGGCGGCGCTGGTGATCGCCCGGCGGCCCCATGACGAGACCGGCAATGATCGCACCCTGCTGGTGATCGAGGCCGGAACCGATGTCAGCCGCGACCGCATCCGCTCGCTGCTGACCGCCGCAGGATTCGATCTGATGGCTACGCTGGGCAACCACGCCGCCGGCGGTTCTTCGCTGCATCTGCTCGAAGTCGACGGCTGGTGCGCCCCCGGCGATGCCCGCCTGGCCCAACTGGTGCGCGACCCCATCCGGCATGCCGGCATCGTCGGCGGCTATCCGGTGCCCCTGCCGCCGTGAGGGTGGCGGCCGCGCCGGGTGGGCAGTCCCGTTCCCGCTTTTGGCCCGTTCCCGCTTTTGATTTGGACAAGGAGCGTTCCCGTGACCGCACCCGCGCCCCGCCCGGGCATCATGGACATCAAGCCGTATATCGGAGGCGAGTCGGCGCTTGAGGGCGTCGAGCGCGTGATGAAGCTGTCCTCGAACGAAGGCGCGCTGGGCCCCAGCCCCAAGGCGATGGCCGCCTATGGCGCGGTGGCGGCCGACCTGCACCGCTATCCCGATGGTGGCGCCGGCCAGTTGCGGCAGGCCATCGCCGCCCGCTACCATCTGGACGCCGGGCGCATCGTCTGCGGCGCCGGCTCGGACGAGCTGCTGGGCATCCTGTGCCGAGCCTATGCCGGGCCGGGCGACGAAGTGCTGCACAGCCGCCATGGGTTCCTGATGTACGCCATCGCCGCCAAGGCCTGCGGCGCCACCCCGGTGACCGCTCCCGAGGTCGACCTGACCGCCTCGGTGGACAACCTGCTGGCCGCGGTCACCCCGCGCACCAAGATCGTCTTCCTGGCCAATCCCAACAACCCGACCGGCACCTACCTGCCGGCCGCCGAGGTCGAGCGCCTGCGGGCCGGCCTGCCGCCCCATGTGCTGCTGGTCATCGACGCCGCCTATGCCGAATTCGTGACCAGGAACGATTACACCCCCGGCATGGAACTGGTCGATCAGGCCGGCGCCAACACGGTGGTGACCCGGACTTTCTCGAAAATCTACGCCCTGGGGGGCCTGCGGCTGGGCTGGGCCTATTGCCCCGAGCCGGTGGCCGGCGTGCTGAACCGGGTGCGCAATCCCTTCAATGTCGGCTCGCCCGCCCTGGCGGCGGGACTGGCGGCTTTCGAGGACGTCGCCTATCTCGACCTGTGCCGGGCCCATAACGAGTACTGGCTGCCCTGGCTGACCGAGCGCCTGGCCGGGCTGGGCCTCCAGGTCACGCCATCGGTCTGCAACTTCGTGCTGGTCCGTCTGCCGCCCGAGGCGGGCCGTAACGCCGCCGCCGCCGACGCCTTCCTGCGCAGCCGCGGCATCATCGTGCGGGCCATGGCCGGCTATGGGTTGGGCGACTGGCTGCGCATCACCATCGGCCAGGGCGACGAGAATGCCGCCGTCGTTGCCGCCCTGACCGAATTCCTGTCCTAGACGGCAAGGCAGGCGGGCGCCATGAACGAGGATCACGCGACCGGGCAGCTGTTCGATACCGCCTGCTTCGTCGGGATCGGCCATATCGGCTCGTCGCTGGCCCGTGCCCTGCGCAAGCATGGGCTGGCCGGGCGCATCCTATGCCTGGAGGCCTCGGACGGGGCGCGGCGGGTCGCCATGGACCTGGGGGTGGTGGATGGCGCCTTCGCCGACCCCGCCCAGGCGGTGGCCGGAGCCGACCTGGTGGTGCTGGCCGTGCCGGTGGGCGCCATGGAGGCGGTGGTGCGCGCCATCGCGCCGCACCTCAAGCCCGGGGCGGTGGTCACCGATGTCGGCTCGGTGAAGATGGCGGTGATCCGCGACGTGGGGCCGCTCCTGCCCGACGGCGTCCATTATATCCCCGGCCATCCCATCGCGGGCACCGAGCATTCCGGCCCTTCCAGCGGCTTCGCCGAGCTGTTCGAGGGGCGCTGGCAGATCCTGACGCCCCTGCCGGGCACCGACGAGGCGATGCTGGCCAAGCTGTGCGCCCTGTGGCGCCGGGTCGGCTCGATGGTCGAACTGATGGAGCCGGCCCACCACGACAGGGTGTTGGCCATCACCTCGCACCTGCCGCATCTGATCGCCTACACCATCGTCGGCACCGCCAGCGACCTGGCGGACCATCTTCAGCAGGAAGTCATCAAGTTCTCCGCCTCGGGGTTCCGCGATTTCACCCGCATCGCCGCTTCGGATCCGATCATGTGGCGCGACATCTTCCTCAACAACCGCGAGGCGGTGCTGGAGGTGATCCAGCGCTTCACCGAGGATCTGACCGCCTTGCAACGGGCCATTCGCTGGGGCGAAGGCGAGGTGCTGGAAAGCAAGTTCCGCGAAACCCGGGCCATCCGCCGCGCCATCATCGACGCCAAGCAGGCGTGACCGATGCGGCCATGGGTGTTGCTGGCGGGATTGAACGGCTTCGTGGCGGTGGCCTTTGCCGCTTACACCGCCCACGGCCTGGCCGGCCAAGCCTATGCCCAAAGCCTGGCCGAACGGGCTTGGCAGTTCCAGATTCTGCATGCGCTGGCCTTGCTGGCCGCCGAACGGCTGGGCCGGCCCGGCCGGCTGGCCTGCCTGCTGTTCACCGTGGGGATCCTGCTGTTCTCGGGCTCGCTCTATGTGAAGGCGCTGGCCGGGTCCTTGGCGGTACCCCTGGTCACCCCGGCCGGCGGCATCTGTTTTCTGGCGGGCTGGCTGGCGCTGGCGGCCGGCGCCTGGTCGCGCGAAAGGTGATATTCCCCCGGTTTGACTTGCCGTGGGGATTTGGCGATGATGTTACCGGCTTCGGTCGGCCGCTTTTCCTATGCGAGGCTTCATGGCGAAGACAGTTCTGATCGTCGAAGACAATGACCTCAACATGAAGCTGTTCAACGATCTGTTGCAGGCCAACGGCTACGACACGATCCAGACCAAGGACGGGCGCGAGGTTCTGGACCTGGCCCGTTTCCAACGCCCCGACCTTATCCTGAGGCTCTATTCGCAA
>JAKAFA010000001.1 GCA_021818185.1 Pseudomonadota bacterium
GGGCGACAACGTGTCGATGGACGTCGAGCTGATCGCCCCCATCGCCATGGACGAAGGCCTGCGCTTCGCCATCCGCGAGGGTGGCCGCACGGTCGGCGCCGGCGTGGTGGCGAAGATCGTCAAGTAAGTCTCCCGGTTTCGGGAAACGGCGGGCGCCCGGGAGCAATCCCGGGCGCCTTGTTGTTTCCGGGGCAATTCGCGCGGCCGGCCGATTCCGGCTCTTGCCAACGGTCCCGCCGGCCTGTATAAGACGTCCCTCGGCTTCGGCCTGTTCCGTAAGAGCGGCTCTCGACATGTAAGGGCGGCTGACTGCGGGAGGTTCTTTGAACCGAACGAATTTCACTCCGATCGGCGCCCCGATGAGGGGCGCCGATCCGATTTATCGGATGACGTGCAATGGAAAGCCAGAACATCCGCATCCGCCTCAAGGCGTTTGACCATCGCGTCCTCGACCAGAGCACGCGGGAAATCGTCAACACCGCCAAGAGGACAGGTGCGCAGGTGCGCGGACCGATCCCGCTGCCCAGCCGGATCGAAAAGTTCACCGTCAACCGTAGCCCGCACATCGACAAGAAGTCGCGCGAGCAGTTCGAGATCCGTACGCACAAGCGGCTGCTGGACATCGTGGATCCCACGCCCCAGACCGTCGACGCGCTGATGAAGCTCGACCTCGCCGCCGGCGTCGATGTCGAGATCAAGCTCTAAACCCGAGGACTTCAAACGATGCGATCCGGTCTCATCGCCCAGAAGGTCGGCATGACGAGGATCTTCAACGAGGACGGCACCCATGTGCCGGTCACCGTGTTGAAGGTCGACACCTGTCAGGTGGTCTCGACCCGCTCTGTGGAAAAGGACGGCTACTGTGCCGTGCAGCTCGGCGCCGGCAAGGCGAAGGTGAAGAACGTTGGCCAGCCGATGCGCGGCCACTTCGCCAAGGCCAAGGTCGAGCCGAAGAAGAAGGTTGTCGAATTCCGCGTCACCGCCGAGAACCTGCTCGAGGTTGGCGCCGAGTTGTCGGCCGCCCATTTTATCGCCGGCCAGTTCGTCGACATCACCGGCACCACCATCGGCAAGGGCTTTGCCGGTGGCATGAAGCGCCACAACTTCCGCGGTCTGGAAGCCACCCACGGCGTGTCGGTGTCGCACCGCTCCCACGGCTCCACCGGCCAGCGCCAGGACCCCGGCAAGGTGTTCAAGGGCAAGAAGATGGCCGGTCATATGGGCGACGTGCAGGTGACCACCCAGAACATCAAGGTGGTCTCGACCGACGCCGAGCGCGGCCTGATCCTGGTTAAGGGCTCGGTGCCCGGCGCCGACGGCGGCTGGGTGCTCATCCATGACGCGGTCAAGCGCAAGCTGCCCGACGGCGTGCCGTTCCCCGGCGCCCTGAAGGCCGCCGCCCCCACCGCCGAAGCCGGCGAGTAAGGAGCCACGGCGATGAAGACGACGATTATCAGCCTGGACAACCAATCGGTCGGCGAGATCGAGCTGGCCGAGTCCGTGTTCGGCGTGCCGCTCCGCGTCGACCTGCTGCACCGGATGGTGGGCTACCAGCTGGCCAAGCGCCGCGCCGGTACCCACAAGACCAAGACGATCTCCGAGATCTCCGGCACCACCAAGAAGCCCTACAAGCAGAAGGGCACCGGCCACGCCCGTCAGGGCAGCTTGCGCAGCCCGCAGTTCCGCGGCGGCGCGACCATTTTCGGCCCGGTGGTGCGCAGCCACGCCCACGACCTGCCCAAGAAGGTCCGCAAGCTGGCCCTCAAGGTGGCGCTGTCGGCCAAGGCGGCCGACGGCAAGCTGGTGGTGCTCGACCAGGCGGTCGCCGCCACCCCCAAGACCAAGGACCTGGCCACCCGCCTCAAGGCGCTGGGCTGGGGCTCGGTCCTGGTGATCGATGGCAAGGTCGACGACAATTTCGCGCTGGCGTCGCGCAACATGCCCTATGTGGACGTGCTGCCCGAGATCGGCGCCAACGTTTACGACATCCTGCGCCGCGACACCCTGGTTCTGACCAAGGACGCGGTCGCGGCCCTGGAGGCTCGCCTGAAATGAGCAAGGTCAACCTCTCGAAGGAGCGGATGTATGACATCATCCGCGCTCCCGTGATCACCGAGAAGGCCACCATGGGCTCGGAGCACAACCAGGTCACCTTCAAGGTGCCGCTGGATGCCTCGAAGCCCGAGATCCGCGCCGCCGTCGAAGGCGTGTTCGGCGTCAAGGTCAAGGCCGTCAACACCTCGGTGCTCAAGGGCAAGGTGAAGCGGTTCAAGGGCCGGGTCGGCCAGCGCAGCGACGTCAAGAAGGCGATCGTGACGCTCGAGGCCGGTCATTCCATCGACGTGACGACGGGAGTCTGACGCCATGGCACTGAAGACCTTCAAGCCGACGTCGCCGGGCCGCCGCCAGCTCGTCCTCGTCGGCCGTTCCGACCTGTGGAAGGGCAAGCCTGAGAAGTCGCTGACCGAGGGCCTGCGATCGCAGGGCGGCCGCAACAACCTGGGCCGCATCACCGTCCGCTTCCGTGGCGGCGGGCACAAGCGCCGCTACCGCGTCATCGACTTCAAGCGCAACAAGTTCGATGTGGTGGGTACGGTCGAGCGTCTGGAATACGACCCCAACCGCACCGCCTTCATCGCCCTGATCCGCTACGAGGACGGCGAGAAGCGCTACATCGTGGCGCCGCAGCGCCTGGCCGCCGGCGACACGGTGGTGGCTGGTGAGCGCGTCGACATCAAGCCCGGCAATGCCATGCCGCTGAAGAACATCCCCGTCGGCACCGTGGTGCACAACGTGGAGCTCAAGGTGGGCAAGGGCGGTCAGATTGCCCGCTCGGCCGGTACCTACGTTCAGTTGGTCGGCAAGGACCAGGGCTACGCCCAGCTCCGCCTGTCGTCGGGCGAGCTGCGGATGGTCCGCGGCGAGTGCATGGCGACCATCGGCGCGGTGTCCAACCCGGACCAGCAAAACGTCTCGCTCGGCAAGGCCGGCCGCCAGCGCTGGCTGGGCATGCGCCCGCATGTCCGCGGTGTCGCCATGAACCCCATCGACCACCCGCATGGCGGTGGCGAGGGTCGCACCTCGGGCGGCCGTCACCCGGTCACTCCGTGGGGCAAGCCGACCAAGGGCAAGAAGACTCGTAGCAACAAGAAGACGGATCGGCTGATCATGCGCCGCCGTCAACTGAGCAAGTAAGGAGGGACGAGATGGCTCGTTCCGTTTGGAAGGGTCCGTTTGTCGACGGCTATCTGCTCAAGAAGGCGGACAAGTCGCGTGGGTCGGGTCGCAATGAGGTCATCAAGATCTGGTCGCGCCGCTCCACCATTCTGCCGCAGTTCGTGGGGCTGACCTTCGGCGTCTACAACGGCCAGAAGTTCATCCCGGTTCTCGTCACCGAGAACATGGTCGGCCACAAGTTCGGCGAGTTCTCGCCGACCCGGACCTATTACGGTCACGGTGTCGACAAGAAGGCGAAGAGGAAGTAGCCATGGGCAAGAAAACCGCAGAGCGCGTCCTGGCGGACAACGAGGCCAAGGCCTTCTCCGCCTCGATCCGCACCAGCCCGCGCAAGCTGAACGTGGTGGCCGAATCGATCCGCGGCCTCAAGGCCGATGCCGCCGTGCACCAGCTCGCTTTCTCGCGCCGCCGGGTGGCGCAGGACGTCAAGAAGGTGCTGCAATCGGCCATCGCCAACGCCGAGAACAACCACCAGCTCGACGTCGACCGGCTCTACGTCGCCGAGGCCTATGTCGGCAAGGCGATGGTGATGAAGCGGTGGCGGGCCCGCGCCCGCGGCCGCGTCGGCCGGATCGAAAAGCCGTTCTCGAACCTCACCGTCATCGTGCGCGAGCGCGAAGAAGCGACCGGGGAAGAATAAGCCATGGGCCAGAAAGTCAATCCGATCGGTCTGCGCGTCGGCATCAACCGCACCTGGGATTCCCGTTGGTTCGCCGACGAGGGCTATGCCAAGCTGCTGCACGAAGACCTGCGCCTGCGTAAGCATCTGCGCGAGAAGCTGGTTCAGGCCGGCGTGTCGCGCGTCGTCATCGAGCGTCCGGCCAAGAAGGCCCGCATCACCATCCACACCGCCCGTCCGGGCGTGGTGATCGGCAAGAAGGGCGCGGACATCGAGGTGCTCCGCAAGGAGCTGGGCAAGATGACCGGCGGCGAAGTGCATCTCAACATCGTCGAGATCCGCAAGCCGGAACTGGAAGCGCAGCTGGTGGCCGAGTCCATCGCCCAGCAGCTGGAGCGCCGGGTTTCCTTCCGCCGCGCCATGAAGCGCGCCGTGCAGTCGGCCATGCGCCTGGGCGCCCAGGGCATCCGGATCAACTGCTCCGGCCGTCTGGGCGGCGCCGAGATCGCCCGCATGGAATGGTACCGCGAGGGCCGCGTGCCGCTGCACACCCTGCGTGCGGACATCGATTACGGCATCGGCACGGCGAAGACCACCTACGGCACCTGCGGCATCAAGGTCTGGGTGTTCAAGGGCGAGATCCTTGCCCACGATCCCATGGCCCAGGACAAGCGCGCCGCGGGCGAGACCGCCCCGGCCGGCCGCTGAGAGAGGGTTTGAGAGATGCTTTCTCCTAAGCGCACCAAATACCGCAAGGCCCACAAGGGCCGCATCCACGGCGACGCCAAGGGCGGCACCGCGCTCAATTTCGGCGCCTTCGGCCTGAAGGCGTTGGAGCCCGAGCGCATCACCGCCCGCCAGATCGAGGCCGCCCGCCGCGCGCTGACCCGTCACCTGAAGCGCATGGGCCGCGTGTGGATCCGCATCTTCCCGGACGTGCCGGTGTCGACCAAGCCCGCCGAAGTGCGTATGGGGTCGGGCAAGGGCTCGCCGGAATACTGGGTCTGCCGCGTCAAGCCGGGCCGCATCATGTTCGAAGTGGACGGCGTGCCGGAAGACCTGGCGCGGCGTGGCTTCGAGCTGGCCGCCGCCAAGCTGCCGATCAAGACCAAGTTCGTCACCCGCATCGGAGAGGCCTGATCATGGCGACCAAGGGAGCCGAGCTCACCGCCAAGACCGACGATCAGCTCAAGGACCGTCTGGTCGAGCTGAAGAAGGAGCAGTTCAATCTGCGCTTCCAGCGGGCCTCCGGTCAGCTGGAGAACACCGCGCGGGTGCGCACGGTGCGCCGCGAGATTGCGGTGATCAAGACCATCCTCGGCCAGCGCGCCCGCGCTGCCGCGGTTTAGGGAGAGCTGAGCAATGCCGAAGCGCATTCTTCAGGGCGTCGTGGTCAGCGACAAGATGGACAAGACCGTGGTGGTCAGCGTCGAACGGCGCGTGATGCACCCGATCTACAAGAAGTTCATCCGTCGTTCGAAGAAGTACCACGCGCACGATGAGAACAACACCTTCAAGACCGGCGAAACCGTGCGCATCCGCGAGTGCCGCCCGATCTCGAAGACCAAGTGTTGGGAAGTGATCGTCGAGCCCCAGGCTTGACGTTATCGACCGACTGAGAAGGAAGACACGCAATGATCCAGATGCAAACCAACCTGGACGTCGCCGATAATTCGGGTGCCCGCCGGGTGCAGTGCATCAAGGTTCTGGGTGGCTCGCACCGCACCATCGCCACGGTGGGCGACGTCATCGTCGTTTCCATCAAGGAGGCGATCCCGCGCGGCCGTGTGAAGAAGGGTGACGTGCACCGCGCCGTCATCGTCCGCACCGCCAAGGAGATCCGCCGCCCCGACGGTACCGCGATCCGCTTCGACACCAACGCCGCCGTGCTGATCAACAAGCAGGGCGAGCCGATCGGCACCCGTATCTTCGGGCCGGTGACGCGCGAACTGCGCGGCAAGAAGTTCATGAAGATCATCTCGCTGGCTCCGGAGGTGTTGTGATGTCCTCCATGAACGTGAAGAAGGGCGACCGCGTGGTCGTGCTGGCCGGCAAGGACAAGGGCAAGAAGGGCGAAGTGCTCTCCGCCAGCCCAAAGGATAACCGCGTGGTGGTCCAGGGCGTCAACATGGTCAAGCGTCACCAACGTCCGACCCCCTCCCATCCCGGCGGCATCGTCGAGAAGGAAGCGTCGATCCACGTGTCCAACGTGGCCCACATCGACCCCAAGGACGACAAGCCGACCCGCATCGGCATCAAGATCCTCGACGACGGTCGCAAGGTCCGCGTGGCCCGGCGCTCCGGCGAGGTCATCGACCGGTAAGGGGGGAGTAAGGATCATGGCTGCACGGTTGCGTACCCACTACGACACGGTCGTCCGGAAGGCGTTGCAGACGGAGTTCGATTACAAGAACCCGATGCAGGTGCCGAAGCTGGAAAAGATCGTCATCAACATGGGCGTCGGCGAAGCCGCCCAGGACGCCAAGAAGATCGACTCGGCCCTGGCCGAGCTGACCGCCATCACCGGCCAGAAGCCGGTGGTGACCCGCGCCAAGAAGTCCATCGCCCAGTTCAAGCTGCGCGAGGGCCAGGTGGTGGGCTGCAAGGTCACTCTGCGGGCCGACCGCATGTACGAGTTCCTCGACAGGCTGGTCAACATTGCGCTGCCCCGCGTCCGCGACTTCCGCGGCGTGCCGGGCAAGAGCTTCGACGGCCGCGGCAACTACTCGCTGGGGCTCAAGGAGCAGATCGTGTTCCCGGAAATCAACTACGACCAGGTCGAGGCGATCCGGGGCATGGACATCATCTTCGTCACGACGGCCAAGTCCGACAAGGAAGCCAAGGCGCTTCTCAAGGGCTTCGACATGCCGTTCGCTGGCTGAGGCAGGAGATTTTTCGCAATGGCTAAGATCAGCTCCGTCGAGCGCAACAAGAAGCGCGAGCGCATGGCCAAGCAGCAGCAAGGCAAGCGGGCGCGGCTCAAGGCGATCGTCATGAACCGGGACTCCTCGCCCGAGGACCGCTTCGAAGCGGCCCTGAAGCTGGCCGAGATGCCCCGTAACGGCTCGAAGGTCCGCGTGCGGCTCCGCTGCGAGCTCACCGGGCGTCCGCGCGGCAACTACCGCAAGTTCAAGGTGTGCCGCAACAAGCTGCGGGAACTGGCCTCTCTGGGCCAGATCCCCGGCATGGTGAAGTCGAGCTGGTAGGGAGAAGGAAGAGATGTCGCTCACCGATCCCATCGGCGATCTGCTCGCCCGCATCCGCAACGGTCAGCGGGCCAACAAGTCGGCGGTCACTTCGCCGGCCTCCAAGCTGCGCGCCAACGTGCTGGAAGTCCTCAAGCGCGAGGGCTACATCCGCGGCTATTCTCAGGCTGAGCTGCGCCCCGGCGTGGCCGAACTCACCATCGAGCTCAAGTACCACGAGGGCCGTCCGGTGATTTCCGAGATCCAGCGGGTGTCCAAGCCGGGCCGCCGCGTTTATTCCAAGATCGGCGATCTGCCGCGTGTCGCCAACGGGTTGGGTATCGCCATCCTGTCGACCCCGCGCGGCGTGATGTCGGACGGCGAGGCTCGCGCCCAGCATGTGGGCGGCGAAGTCCTCTGCCAAGTGTTCTAAGGAGGGACTCACATGTCGCGAGTCGGCAAATACCCCGTGCCGGTGCCGTCTGGAGTCACCGTCCAGATCGCCGGCAAGGCCCTTTCCGTCAAGGGCAAGCTGGGTGAGTCGGCGCTCACCCTGTCGGACGACGTCGACGTTACCGTCGACGGCGGCCTGGTGACCGTCAACCCGGTGTCCGAAACCAAGCGGGCCCGCATGATGTGGGGCACCACCCGCGCGCTGATCAACAACATGGTCAAGGGCGTTTCCGACGGCTTCACCGTCAATCTGGAGATCAACGGCGTCGGTTACCGCGCCGCGGTGCAGGGCAAGACCTTGCAGCTGCAGCTCGGTTTCTCCCACGACGTCGATTATCCGATCCCGGACGATGTGACCATCAAGTGCGAGAAGCCCACTGCTATCGCCATCACCGGCCGCGACAAGCAGCGGGTGGGTCAGATCGCCTCGGAAATCCGCGCGTACCGTGGTCCCGAGCCCTATAAGGGCAAGGGCATCAAGTACGAGACCGAGACCATCCTCCGCAAGGAAGGCAAGAAGAAGTAAGGGGCTCCGCCATGACGCCGAAGACTTTGTTCGAGCGCCGGAAGCGGCGCAACCGTGTCTCCCTAGCCGCCAAGTCGGGTGGCCGCTTGCGGCTGTCGGTCTTCCGGTCCGGGAAGCACATCTATGCCCAGGTCATCGACGACTTGGTCGGCCGCACCCTTGCCGCCGCCTCGTCGCTCGACAAGGACCTCAAGGGCGCCTTGAAGACCGGCGCCGACATCGCGGCGGCGACCGCGGTCGGCAAGCTGCTCGCCGAGCGGGCCAAGGCGGCCGGCATCACCGAGGTGGTGTTCGACCGTGGCGGCTACATCTATCACGGCCGGGTCAAGGCCCTGGCCGATGGGGCCCGCGAAGGCGGCCTGTCTTTCTGAGGAAGCAAGAACATGGCACGTAATCCCAATCCGGATCGTGAGAATCCCGAGCGCGGCCGTCGCGGCCGCGGCGGCGACGGCGAACGGGAAGGCGGCCGCGGACGCGGTCGTGGCGGTTCCGAGCAGCAGCGCGAGCGCGAGGAAAGCGAGTTCGTCGACAAGCTGGTCCACATCAACCGCGTGGCCAAGGTGGTCAAGGGCGGCCGGCGCTTCGCCTTCGCGGCCCTGGTTGTGGTCGGCGACGCCAAGGGCCGGGTCGGTTTCGGCTCGGGCAAGGCCCGCGAGGTCCCCGAGGCGATCCGCAAGGCCACCGACCAGGCCAAGCGCAACATGATCAAGGTCGCCCTGCGCGAGGGCCGTACCCTGCACCATGACGTGATCGGCCATTTCGGGGCCGGCCGCGTGGTGCTGCGGGCCGCACCGGCCGGTACCGGCATCATCGCCGGCGGTCCGATGCGCGCGGTGTTCGAGACCATGGGCGTGGCGGATGTCGTGGCCAAGTGCCTCGGCACCTCCAACCCCCACAACATGGTCAAGGCGACCTTCGCCGCGCTGGAGAACCTGTGCTCGCCGCGGTCCATCGCCGCCAAGCGCGGCAAGAAGGTGGGCGAGATCATCGGCCGGCGCGACGGCGCCGCCGCGGCCACCGCGGCGTGACGGAGCGTAAGCGATGAGCGACACCACCAAGAAGACCGTGCGGGTCACCCAGGTGCATAGCCCGATCGGCCGTCCGGCCGATCAGCGCGCCACCCTGATCGGGCTGGGCCTGAACAAGCTGCATCGCACCAGCGAGCTGGAGGACACTCCGGCGGTGCGGGGCATGATCAACAAGGTCAAGCACCTGCTGCGGGTCGAGGATTGATACGATGAGCAAGCTCAACGACCTCCGCGACAACGCGGGCGCCCGTTACAAGTCGAAGCGGGTCGGCCGCGGTATCGGTTCGGGCAAGGGCAAGACGTCCGGTAAGGGCGTCAAGGGCCAGACGTCGCGCACCGGCGTGGCGCTGCATGGCTTCGAAGGCGGTCAGATGCCCATCTACCGCCGTCTGCCCAAGCGCGGCTTCAACAACATCTTCCGCAAGGAATATGCCGAGGTGAATCTCGGCCGCCTGCAGACCGCGATCGAGGCCGGCCGCCTCGATGCCGGCCAGGCCATTACCGCCGGCACCCTGGTGGCGGCGGGGGTGATCGGCCACGCGCGCGATGGGGTGCGTCTCCTTGCGCGCGGCGAACTCAAGACCAAGGTGACCATCGAGGTTGCCGGCGCTTCGAAGGCGGCCATCGCCGCCGTCGAGAAGCTCGGCGGCTCGGTGACCGTCGCGGCCGCGAAGGCGGCTGAGGGTTGATCCCTCGGCCGGTCTCGGCTAAGAACCCCGCCTAGACCTGAACAGGGCCGTCCGTACGGGCGGCCCTGCACGCCCTTTCATCATCGGAGAATGGCATGGCCTCCGCCGCCGAGCAGCTCGCCGCCAATCTGAACTTCGGAGTGTTGGCCAAGGCGACCGACCTCAAGAAGAGGATCTGGTTCACGATCGCCGCGTTGGCCGTGTACCGGCTGGGGACCTATATCCCCATGCCCGGCGTCAATCCTCAGGTGATGGCCGACATGTTCCGCCAGACCGGGGGCGGCATCCTCGGCATGTTCGACATGCTGGCCGGCGGCGCGTTGAGCCGCATGACCATCTTCGCGCTGAACATCATGCCCTACATCTCGGCCTCCATCATCATGCAGCTGATGGCGACCGTCGTTCCCTCGCTGGAAGCGGTAAAAAAAGAAGGCGAGATGGGGCGCAAAAAGATTAACCAGTATACGCGCTACCTGACGGTGGCCATTGCCGCCTTCCAGGCTTACGGCATCGCCGCCGGTCTGTTGGGGATGAGCGGCAGCCACGGGGCGGCGGTATTCATGGACAACCAGCTGCTGTTCCGCTTCACCACCGTGATCACCCTGGTGGGCGGGACCCTGTTCCTGATGTGGCTGGGCGAGCAGATCACCGCGCGCGGCATCGGCCAGGGCACCTCGCTGATCATCATGGCCGGCATCGTCGCCCGTCTGCCCGCCGCCTTCGCCCAAACCCTGGAACTGGGCCGCACCGGCGCGCTGCCGGTGATCCTCATCCTGGGGCTGGTGGTGGGCAGCGTGGTGGTGGTGGGCGTCATCGTCTACTTCGAGCGCGCGCAGCGGCGCATCGTGGTGCAGTACCCGAAGCGCCAGGTCGGCAACAAGATGTTCGGCGGCGAAGCGAGCCACATGCCGCTGAAGCTCAACACCTCGGGCGTGATTCCGCCGATCTTCGCCAGCTCCATCCTGCTGATGCCGGTGACCGTCGCGCAGTTCGCCGCCTCCGGCGGGCCGGGCTGGCTGACCACCTTTACCTCGATCATGGGGCGCGGCCAGCCGCTTTACCTGATCGTCTATTCCCTTCTCATAATATTCTTTGCCTTCTTCTATACCGCCGTGGTGTTCAATCCCACCGAGACGGCGGATAACCTGAAGAAATACGGCGGCTTTATCCCTGGAATCCGGCCGGGCAAGAATACCGCCGACTACCTGGATTATGTCCTGACCCGCCTGACGGTGGTGGGCGCGGCCTACCTGACCGTGCTTTGTATCCTGCCCGAATTGCTGATTGCCAAGTGGTCTCTGCCCTTTTACTTTGGCGGTACCAGCCTGCTGATCGTGGTCACGGTGACAATGGACACCGTCGCCCAGATCCAGTCGCATCTGTTGGCACACCAGTACGAGGGCCTGATCAAGAGGTCCCGTCTGAGAGGACGGCGCGGGTAGCGCCAGGTAGGGAGGAACATGGATCTCGTCCTGTTGGGGCCGCCCGGCGGCGGCAAGGGAACCCAGGCCAAGCGCCTGATGGATAAATTCGGCCTGGTGCAGCTGTCCACCGGCGACATGCTGCGCGCCGCGGTGGCGTCGGGTTCGGAGATCGGCAAGCGGGCCAAGGCAGTCATGGACGCCGGCCAGCTGGTCTCCGACGACATCGTCATCGGCATCATCGACGAACGTCTGGACGCGCCCGACACCAAGGGCGGGGTGATCTTCGACGGCTTCCCCCGCACGGTGGCCCAGGCCGAGGCCCTGGACGCCATGCTGGCCCGCAAGGGCCGGCGGCTGGGCCACGCCATCGAAATCCGCGTGCCCGACCAGTTGCTGATCGACCGCATCACCGGCCGCTTCACCTGTGCCAAATGCGGTGCGGGGTATCACGACCAGTTCCAGAAGCCGAAGGCCGCCGGCGTGTGCGACAAGTGCGGCGGCACCGAGTTCGTCCGCCGCGCCGACGACAACGCCGAGACGGTAACCAAGCGGCTTGGCGCCTATCACGCCCAGACCGCGCCGCTGCTGCCTTATTACGAAGGCAAGGGCGTGCTGTCGGTGGTGGACGGCACCCAGGATATCGCCGAAGTCACCCGGGCCCTGGAAGCCATCCTGGATGGCGCCAAGGTCGGCTGAGGCCCTGTTCGGTGCGAAACGTTCTGTCGTGAAAACAAGGCCCTGCCCGGACGAATCCGAGGCAGGGCGGGGCCCCGGAAAAGTCGTTGCGTGGGCGTTGACTCTCCGGCGAATCCCCCTATAATCGCGCACCTTCGGTTTCCCCCGCGCCGAGCTGGGCTCGGCGCGGGTGTTTTCCGGTTTTGCATTTGACCCGGGTGCCGCCCGGGTCCCGGTGGTGCGCCGATCTCCGGCGGTGCCGGGGCGGTTGGGTGGCCCGTGATCTGTCGAGGGAGTAACCAGCTTTGGCCCGTATCGCTGGCGTCAACATTCCGACCAACAAGCGCGTGCTGATCGCGCTGACCTACATTCACGGCATCGGCCGTGCCAAGGCATCCGAGATCTGCGCCGCCCTCAGCATCCCCGACGAGCGCCGGGTCAATCAGCTGACCGACGACGAAGTTCTGAAGATCCGCGAACTGATCGACCGCGACTTCCAGGTGGAAGGCGATCTGCGCCGCTCCGTCGCGATGAACATCAAGCGGCTGATGGATCTGGGCTGCTATCGCGGGCTGCGCCATCGGCGCGGTCTGCCGGTGCGCGGCCAGCGCACCCACACCAACGCGCGCACCCGCAAGGGTCCGGCGAAGCCGATTGCCGGCAAGAAGAAAGTCACGAAGTAAGGAACACCTCCGATGGCCAAGCCTGCTGCCGCCGCGCGTCCGCGTCGCCGTGAACGCAAGAACATCACCTCTGGCGTGGCGCATGTGAACTCCACGTTCAACAACACCATGATCACCATCACCGATGCCCAGGGCAATGCCATTTCCTGGTCGTCGTCGGGTATGCAGGGCTTCAAGGGCTCGCGCAAGTCGACCCCCTACGCCGCCCAGGTGGCCGCCGAGGACGCCGGGCGCAAGGCCATGGAACACGGCATGCGGACCCTGGAGGTCGAGGTGAAAGGCCCCGGCGCCGGGCGTGAATCCGCGTTGCGCGCCCTACAGGCGGTGGGTTTTACCATCACCTCGATCCGCGACGTCACGCCGATCCCGCATAACGGGTGTCGGCCGCGCAAGCGTCGCCGCGTCTGATCGCGGCCTATTCTCCGGGCCGAACGGCGCCGCCGCCTCCCCCCTTGCGGGTGGAGCGGCGGTCGTGCCGTTGGTGCCCTGGCTCGTTCCTAGCATTGAGGTCACGCACGTGATTCAGAAGAACTGGCAGGAACTCATCAAGCCCGGCAAGCTTCAGATCGAGGCCGGTCATGACGCCCAGCGCGTTGCCACCGTGGTAGCGGAGCCGCTGGAACGCGGCTTCGGCATGACGCTGGGCAACAGCTTGCGCCGGGTATTGCTGTCGTCGCTGCAAGGCGCCGCGGTCTCCGCCATCCAGATCGAGGGCGTGCTCCACGAGTTCTCGTCGATCCCCGGCGTGCGCGAGGACGTCACCGATATCATCCTCAACATCAAGGCCCTGGGCCTGAGGATGCACGGCGAAGGCCCGAAGCGCATGTACCTGAAGGCCACCGGCCCGGGTGAGGTGAAGGCGGGCATGATCGAGGCCGGCCACGACATCGAGGTGATGGACCCCGACCTGGTGCTGTGCACCCTGGACGAGGGCGCCAAGCTCAACATCGAGTTCACCGTGGAAACAGGCAAGGGCTATGTCCCGGCGTCGATGAACCGGCCCGAGGATTCGCCGATCGGCCTGATCCCGATCGACGCCATCTTCTCGCCGGTCAAGAAGGTGGCCTACAAGGTCGAGAACACCCGCGTCGGCCAGGTGACCGACTACGACAAGCTGTCGATGGTGGTCGAGACCAACGGCGCCGTCAGCCCCGAGGACGCGGTGGCCCTGGCCGCGCGCATCCTTCAGGACCAGTTGCAGCTGTTCATCAACTTCGAGGAACCGACCCAGGTCGTCGAGGAAGAGCGCAAGGACGAGCTGCCGTTCAACAAGAACCTGCTGCGCAAGGTGGACGAGCTGGAGCTTTCGGTCCGGTCGGCCAACTGCCTGAAGAACGACAACATCATCTATATCGGCGATCTGGTCCTCAAGACCGAGGCCGAGATGCTGCGCACCCCGAACTTCGGCCGCAAGTCCCTGAACGAGATCAAGGAGGTCCTGTCGCAGATGGGCCTGCATCTCGGGATGGAGATCCCGAACTGGCCGCCGGAGAACATCGAGGAACTGGCGAAGAAGCTGGAAGAGCCGTACTGAGTTCGCGGCAATACCTTCACCCGGCCGCTTTGCGGCGGGTGAGGGGGTTTATCCCTGGGCCATCCCGGCCCGACCGCGGCGTACTCCCTGACCATCGGGGGCGATCGCGGGGCATTATCGGATCTCGGCCCCCGAGACCAAGCGTAGAGGAGAGCACCAGATGCGTCATGGCATGGCCGGCCGCAAGCTGAACCGCACCAGCGCCCACCGTAAGGCGATGTTTTCCAACATGGTGGTGGCGCTGCTGAAGCACGAGCAGATCAAGACCACCCTGCCCAAGGCCAAGGATCTGCGTCCGATCGCCGAGAAGCTGATCACCCGCGCCAAGAGCGGCACGCTGCACGACCGCCGCCAGGTCTTCGCGTTCCTGCGCGACGACGCCGTGGTCGCCAAGCTGTTCTCGACGCTGGCCGAGCGGTACAAGGGCCGTCCCGGCGGCTATACCCGCGTGCTGAAGGCGGGCTTCCGCTATGGCGACGCGGCGCCGATGGCGATCATCGAACTGGTGGATCGCGATCTGGCCGCCAAGGGCACCGATTCCGGGCCGACCGCCGAGAAGAGCGAAGAGACGGACGAGGAATAAACCTCCCGACTGTTCGCAGATCGATCAAGGCCGCCCCGCAAGGGGCGGCCTTTTTCGTGACCAGCCGAACGGGTAGGCCCCTCCCACGCGATGGACCTCCCCCCACGCGGGGACTTGGGCTGCCTTGCCGCATGGGTTAGAACGGTCGAGGCGCATCCGCGGAGGGAGGCGGTGGTGGGTGGCTGGCAATTCTGGATCGATCGCGGCGGCACCTTCACCGACGTGGTGGCCCGCGACCCCGGTGGGGGATTGGCGACCTACAAGCTGTTGTCGGAGAATCCCGGCCGCTACGGCGACGCCGCCCTGGCCGGCATCCGGTTGGCCCTGGGTCTGGCGCCCGAATCGCCGATTCCGCCGGAGGCGGTGGCGGCCGTCAAGATGGGCACTACGGTGGCCACCAACGCGCTGCTGGAGCGGCGGGGCGACCCTACTCTGCTGGTGGTGACCCGCGGTTTCGCCGATCTGCTGCGGATCGGCGGCCAGAACCGGCCCGACCTGTTCGCGCGGGCCATCCGCCTGCCGGAGATGCTTTACGAGCGGGTGGCCGAGGTGCCGGAGCGGGTTTCGGCCAGCGGCGAGGTGCTGCTGCCCCTCGACCTGGAGGCGGCGGAGGCCGCCTTGCGGGCCGCCTACGAGGCCGGCATTCGCGCCGCCGCCATCGTCTTCCTGCACGGCTGGCGCTTTCCCGACCACGAACTTGCGGTGGGGCGGCTGGCAGAATCCCTCGGCTTTACCCAGGTGTCGCTGTCGCATCAGGCGTCGCCGTTGATGAAGGTGGTGGGCCGTGGCGACACCACGGTGGCCGACGCTTATCTGTCGCCCAAGCTGCGACGTTATGTTGCGCAGGTGGCGGGGGAGTTGCAGGGCGGCCGGCTCCTGTTCATGCAGTCTTCGGGCGGGTTGACCGACGCCCGGCGTTTTCAGGGCAAGGATGCCATCCTCTCCGGTCCGGCCGGCGGGGTGGTGGGGGCGGTGCGCACCGCCGCCATGGCCGGTTTCGACCGGCTGATCGGCTTCGACATGGGCGGCACCTCGACCGATGTCTGCCATTACGACGGCACCTTCGAGCGCAGCTTCGATACCATGGTCGCCGGTGTGCGCATCCGCGCCCCCATGCTGCGCATCCACACGGTGGCGGCGGGCGGCGGGTCGGTGCTCGCCTTCGACGGCGCCCGCTTCCGGGTGGGGCCGGGCTCGGCCGGGGCCGATCCCGGGCCGGCCTGCTACCGCCGCGGCGGGCCGCTGACCGTCACCGATTGCAACGTCATGGTGGGCAAGCTGCATCCCGATCTGTTCCCGGCGGTGTTCGGCCCGGAGGGGGACGAGACGCTGGATGTCGAGGCGGTGCGCGCCGGCTTCGAGGCCCTGGCCTGCCAGGCCGGGCGCAGCCCGGAAGCGGCGGCCGAGGGCTTCCTTTCCATCGCCGTGCTGAACATGGCCGGCGCCATCAAGCAGGTCAGCGTGGCGCGCGGCTATGACGTCACCCGCTATACCCTGGTGTGCTTCGGCGGGGCGGGCGGTCAGCATGCCTGTCTGGTGGCCGATGCGCTGGGAATGGACGCGGTGTTCCTGCACCCGCTGGCCGGGGTGCTGTCGGCCTATGGCATGGGGCTGGCCGATCTGCGGGTGCTGAAGGAACGGGCGCTGGAAGTGGTGTTGGACGACGGCTCGATGCCGGCGGTCAATCGCGCTTTCGCCGATCTGGAACTGGAGGGGCGCAACGACCTGGAGCGCCAGGGGGTGGAGCGCGAAACCATGAGCGCGGTCCGCCGCGTGCTGGTCAAGTACCAGGGGGCCGATACGGCGCTGGAGGTGGACGCCGGACCCGGTGGCCGCGCCGGCCTGGAGGCCGGTTTCCGCGCTGCCCACCGCGCCCGCTTCGGCTTCACCCTCGACCGGCCGCTGGTGGTCGAGGCGGCCACCGTCGAAGTGCTGGGCGGCGGCGAGCCGATAGCCGAAACGGAAGAGCCGCCGGGCCCCGCCGCGCCGCCGCCGCCGCTGGCGGTGCGGCCGATGTTCACCGGCGGGGAGTGGCGAGACGCCGCCATCTACCGCCGCGCCGCCCTGCATCCCGGCGCCCGGGTGGACGGGCCGGCCATCATCGCCGAGCCCACCGCCACCACGGTGGTGGAGCCCGGTTGGCAGGCCGAGATGACCGGGCGCCGCCATCTGGTGCTGCGCCGGGTTGTGCCGCGGCCGCAACGTTTCGCGGCCGGCACTACTGTCGATCCGGTGCTGCTGGAGGTGTTCAACAACCTGTTCATGTCGGTAGCGGAACAGATGGGGGCGGTGCTGGCCAACACCGCCCATTCGGTCAACATCAAGGAGCGGCTGGACTTCTCGTGCGCGGTGTTCGACGCCGGTGGCGGGCTGGTGGCCAACGCCCCCCATATCCCGGTGCATCTGGGCTCGATGGGCCAGAGCGTGCGCAGCGTGCTGGCGGCGCGGCGGCCCGATCTGCGCCCGGGCTGCTCCTACGTCCTGAACTCGCCCTATGACGGCGGCACTCACCTGCCCGACATCACCGTGGTGACGCCGGTTTTCGATCGGGCCGGCCGCGATCTGCTGTTCTGCGTCGCCAGCCGGGGCCACCACGCCGATATCGGCGGCCTGACCCCCGGCTCGATGCCGCCGCTGTCGACCACCATCGCCGACGAGGGCGTGCTGATCGACGTCCGCCCGCTGGTGGCCGACGGCCGCTTCCTGGAGGAGGACATGCGGGCCCTGCTGGCTGGCGGGCCGTTCCCGGCCCGCAACCCCGACCAGAACATCGCGGATCTGCAAGCGCAGTTGGCGGCCAATGCCAAGGGGGCCGAGGAATTGCTGGGGATGGTGGACCGTTTCGGACTCGATACGGTCGCCGCCTATATGGGGCATGTCCAGGCCAACGCCGCGGAAAGCGTGCGCCGCGCCCTCGACCGGCTGGAGGACGGCGCCTTCGCCGTCGAAATGGACGAGGGGGCGGTCATTCGCGTCGCGGTCACCATCGACAAGGCGGCGCGGCGCGCCCGCATCGACTTCACCGGCACCAGCCCCCAGCGGCCGGGCAACGTCAACGCGCCCGCGGCGATCGCGCGCGCCGCGGTGCTGTACGTGTTCCGCACCATCGTTGACGATGCCATCCCCCTGAACGAAGGCTGCCTGGCGCCCCTCGACATCGTCATTCCGCCGGGCAGCATGCTGGCGCCCCGGCCGCCGGCCGCGGTGGTGGCCGGCAATGTCGAAACCAGCCAGGCCATCGTCGATTGCCTGATGGGGGCGCTGAAGGTGATGGCGGCATCCCAGGGCACCATGAACAACCTGACCTTCGGCGATGCGGAGTGTCAGTATTACGAAACCATCTGCGGCGGGGCGGGGGCGGGGCCGGATTTCCCGGGGGCCAGCGCCGTGCACACCCACATGACCAATTCTCGCCTGACCGACCCCGAGGTGCTGGAATGGCGCTTTCCGGTGCTGGTGGACGGCTTCGCCATCCGCCGCGGCTCGGGCGGAGCGGGGCGGCAGCCGGGCGGCGACGGCGTGGTCCGCCGGCTGAAGTTCCGCCGGCCGATGGCCGCCGCCATTCTGTCCAACCGCCGGCGCATCGCTCCCTTCGGGCTGGAGGGCGGCGGAGACGGCCAGCCGGGGCGCAATACCCTGCTGCGCGCCGATGGCAGCCGCCAGGATCTGCCCGCCACCGCCCAGGTTGAGGTGGCGGCGGGCGACGTCATCGTGATCGAGACCCCGGGCGGCGGCGGCTGGGGCCGGCCATAGGCGACCTGCCCGCCGTCCATCAACTGCCTCTTTTCCCGAAGGCGGCTCCCCGCCATAGTGATGGCCGCAAGGCTGCCAGGGGAGGAGCATGGTCGGGTTCAACGCGGAGGCGACCAATTGGTTGCAAAGCACGCTGATCCATTCGGAACGGTGGCTGAGCCGGACGGTGCTCGACTGGTCGAACGCCTGGCAGGTGGGGGCGACGCTGGCCGCCGTGCTGGTGGCGCGTCTGCTGCTGCCGCGGGTGCGCCGGGGGCTGGGCGTCCTGGTGGCCCAGCGCGGCTGGGCGGCCGGCGGCCGGGCCAAGATCCTGTGGGCCGCCATCCATGTGCTGATCTTTCCGGCGCTGTGGCTGCTGGGACAATGGGTGGCGACCATGGCGCTGGCCCAGGCGGGGCAGCCCAGCCGTCTGAGTGAAACCGTCGCCGACCTGCTCAGCGCCTGGCTGGTGATCCGTCTGTCCACCGCCTTCCTGGCCGGGAGCGGCTGGTCGCGGCTGGTGGCGACCATCGCCTGGGCGGCGGCCGCCCTCGACATCACCGGCCTTTGGGGCTCGACCATCCGCCTGCTCGACCATATCGGCATGGATTTCGGCACGACCCGGGTGTCGCTGCTGCTGGTGATCCGCGCCTTCATCGCCCTGGCGTCGCTGCTGTGGCTGTCGGGCGTGCTGTCGCGGGCGATGGAAAAGCGCATCCTGGCCCTGCCCGACCTGACCCCCTCGGCGCGGGTGCTGTTCACCAAGGTCGCGAAGGTCACGGTGGTGACCCTGGGCATCATTCTGGCGCTGAAAAGCGTCGGTATCGACCTGTCGGCCTTCGCCCTGCTGTCGGGCGCCATCGGCCTGGGGGTGGGCTTCGGCCTACAGAAGGTGGTCTCCAACCTGATCAGCGGCGTCATCCTGCTGCTGGACAAGTCCATCAAGCCGGGCGACGTGATCAGCCTGGGCGAAACCTATGGCTGGATCGCCTCGCTGGGCGCGCGCTATGTCTCGGTGATCACCGTCGACGGCATCGAGTACCTGATCCCCAACGAGGAATTGATCACCCAGCGGGTGGAGAACTGGACCTTCACCCACGATCGGGTGCGGCTGCGCATCCCGGTGGGCGTGGCCTACGATACCGATCTGCACCAGGCCATGGCGCTGTGCATCGAAGCCGCCCGCGCCGCCCCGCGCATCCTGGCCGACCCACCGCCAATCTGCCTGCTCACCGGCTTCGGCGCCAGCTCGCTGGACCTGGAGCTGCGCTGCTGGATCGCCGACCCCAAGCACGGCATCTCCGAGGCGAAAAGCGGTGTGCTGATCGGCATCTGGGAGCGCTTCCGCCGGGACGGCATCGAGATCCCCTATCCGCAGCAGGACGTGCGGATCAAGGAAATGCCGCCCGCGGCACCGGCCGCCCAATCCCAAGGCGCCGGCTTGGCCGAGCGGGTCAGCTGACGGACGCGGCCCTCAGGCCCGGTTCGGAAATGACGCGGTTATTTCCGAACAAACCCTCAGGCTTCGTACCGCGGCGGTGCCGGGTGGCCGTAATAGGACTCGGGGCGCGCCCCGTCGGGCCGGTCGTCGGCCAGCGCCTCGATGACCTCGGCCAGCCGGGGGCTGATGGCGGCGAAGGCGATGCGCAAATGATCGTCGCCGAGGCCGACCACATGGCCGCTGATGGGGATGGCCCGGGTGAAGTCCAGGGACGACCCGGTCTGGGGCACGATGCGGAACCGGATGTTGCGGTGCGGCTGCCAGGACGAAGGCCGCGCCACCCGCACCCCGGCTACGGAGATATTGATCACGGGAACCATGTCGCCGTCGATTTCGGCGATCACGGCGTCGCCGGGAGAACGGCGGTATTGTCGAAGCTCGATTATTTCTGCCATCGCGGTTCCTCCCTACCGGCAGGCCTGACGAACCTGGGTCCGGTGTTTGGCATCTTGGCGGCCTCGGCCCCTTTGCACAGTCCCTGTTTAGGGACGTTCCAACGTTTTACTTGCGAATTTTCCCGTTTCCTCGGGCGGCGCAACCCGGCCTTGCCGCCGCCCGCCGCCGTGGTTAAAGTCCGCCGAATCTGCCCCGCCATCCCGAGGGATCTATGACCGACCGCGTGCTCATCGTCGATTTCGGCTCGCAGGTGACCCAGCTGATCGCGCGCCGGGTGCGCGAAAGCGGCGTCTACTGCGAAATCCATCCCTTCAACCGGGTGACCGGCGCCTCGCTCCGCGACTTCGCCCCGCGGGCGGTGATCCTGTCGGGCGGGCCGGCCTCGGTGGTCGATATCGGCACCCCCCGCGCCGCCGACGAGGTGTTCGCCCTCGGCGTGCCGGTGCTCGGCATCTGCTACGGCCAGCAGACCATGTGCGCCCAATTGGGCGGCACGGTGGAACCCGGCGATCACCGCGAATTCGGCCGCGCCTGGGTGGAGGTGGCCGATGAGTGCGCCCTGTTCCACGGCGTCTGGAGCAAGGGCGGGCGCGAACAGGTGTGGATGAGCCACGGCGACCGCGTCACCGCCCTGCCGCCCGGCTTCCGGGTGGTCGCCACCTCGGAGGGGGCGCCCTTCGCCGCCATCGCCGACGACGCGCGGCGCTTCTACGGCGTCCAGTTCCATCCCGAGGTGGTGCACACCCCCCACGGCGCCCAGTTGCTACGCAATTTCACCCACGGCGTGGCCGGCTGTTCCGGCGACTGGACCATGGCGGCGTTCCGCGCCCAGGAAATCGCCAAGGTGCGCGCCCAGGTGGGCGGCGGCCGGGTGATCTGCGGCCTGTCGGGCGGGGTCGATTCCTCGGTGGTGGCGGCGCTGCTGCACGAGGCCATCGGCGACCAGCTGACCTGCGTCTTCGTCGATACCGGCCTGATGCGCCTGGGCGAGGCCGATCAGGTGGTCAGCGTGTTCCGCGACCGCTTCAACATCAACCTGGTGCATCGCGACGCCTCGGAGCTGTTCCTGGCCAAGCTGGAGGGCGTCACCGACCCCGAACGCAAGCGCAAGATCATCGGCGCCACCTTCATCGACGTGTTCGAGGAGGAGGCGCGCAAGGTGGGCGGCGCCGATTTCCTGGCCCAGGGCACCCTCTATCCCGACGTCATCGAATCGGTGTCGTTCATCGGCGGGCCGTCGGTGACCATCAAGAGCCACCACAATGTCGGCGGCCTGCCCGAGCGCATGAACATGAAGCTGGTCGAGCCGCTGCGCGAGCTGTTCAAGGACGAGGTCCGCGCGCTGGGCCGCGAACTGGGCCTGCCCGACGACATGGTCGGCCGCCATCCCTTCCCCGGCCCCGGCCTGGCCATCCGCATTCCCGGCCAGGAGATCACCCGCGACAAGCTGGAGATCCTGCGCAAGGCCGACGCCGTCTACCTCGAGGAAATCCGCGCCGCCGGCCTCTACGACGCCATCTGGCAGGCCTTCGCCGTGCTGCTGCCGGTCCGCACCGTCGGCGTGATGGGCGATTCGCGCTCCTACGACTACGCCTGCGCCCTGCGCGCCGTGACCAGCACCGACGGCATGACGGCGGACTTCTATCCCTTCGACATGGCGTTCCTCGGCCGGGTGGCCAATCGCATCATCAACGAGGTCAAGGGCATCAACCGCGTGACCTTCGACGTGACCTCGAAGCCGCCGGGGACCATCGAGTGGGAGTGATCCTCGCCAGGGGGCATTCCGGCTTCGGGCCGCTTGCCGGGCCGCGCCGGTCCAGGTAGCTTGACCGCGCAAGGGCCGCCGCGGGCGGGCGGAGAGCGAGAGTATAAAGATGGCGAATCCTGATCTGCGGGTTGTCCCGGTCGTGCTGTCGGGCGGGTCGGGGACCCGGCTGTGGCCCCTCTCGCGCGAGCTTTATCCCAAGCAATTGCAGCGGCTGCATTCCGAGCGCACCCTGTTGCAGGCCACCGTCGAGCGGGCCGGCGGGGCGCCGGTCGTGGTCTGCAACCACGAACACCGGTTCATCGTCGCCGAGCAATTGCGGGAAATCGGCGTCGAGCCGCGCGCCATCGTCATCGAGCCGGCGGGCCGCAACACCGCGCCGGCGGTGGCGGTGGCGGCGCTGAGCGTGGCCGACGATACGGATGCGGTGCTGCTGGTCATGCCCTCCGACCATGTGGTGCAGGACGCCGAGGCCTTCCGCCGCGCCGTGGCGGCCGGATTGCCCGCCGCCCGCGAGGGCCGGCTGGTGACCTTCGGCATCGTGCCGACCGAGCCCAATACCGGCTACGGCTACATCAATCGCGGCGCCGAATTGCTCCCTGGGGTGCATGCGGTCGAACGCTTCGTGGAAAAGCCCGACCTCGCCACCGCCACCCGCTATGTCGAATCCGGCGATTTCCTGTGGAACAGCGGCATTTTCCTGTTTCCGGTGGCGACGTTGCTGGCCGAGCTGGAGCGCCATCGGCCCGACATCCTGGCCGGCTGCCGCGAGGCCCTGGCCCGCGGCCAGCGCGACCTGGTCTTCTGCCGCCTCGATCCCGAATCCTTCGCCGCCATCGCCGGCCAGTCCATCGACCATGCGGTGATGGAGCGGACATCCGCCGCCGCGGTGGTGCCGGTCGAGATGGGCTGGTCGGATATCGGCTCGTGGTCGGCCCTATGGCAGCAGAGCCGCCCCGATGCCGACGGCAACGTGCTCCACGGCGACGTCCTGGCCCTCAATACCGCCAATTCGCTGGTGCGCAGCGAGCGGCACCTGGTGACCACCGTCGGGGTCAAGGATCTGGTGGTGGTCGCGACCGCCGACGCCGTGCTGGTGGCCGACAAGGCCCACGACCAGGACGTCAAGCTGGTGGTGGACCGCCTGAAGGCCACCGGCCGCACCGAGGCCACCGAGCCGCCGCGCGGCTATCGCCCCTGGGGCTGGTTCCAGACCCTGGATCAGGGCGACCGTTTCCGGGTCAAGCACATCCAGGTCAATCCCGGCGGCCGGCTCAGCCTGCAAAAGCACTGGCACCGCAGCGAGCATTGGGTGGTGGTTACCGGCACCGCCCTGGTGACCTGCGGCGAGGAAACCTTCGTACTGCGCGAGAACGAATCGACCTTCATCCCGGCCGGCACGGCGCATCGCCTGCACAATCCCGGCCGGGTGCCGTTGCGGATGATCGAGGTGCAATCGGGCGAATATGTCGGCGAGGACGACATCGTGCGCCTCGATGACCAATATGGCCGCGCCGAGTCCAAATCGTAGCCTCCGCCGGCCGGCGGCGTGACAAAAGGCGGATGGCGAACCCAGAGACGCCCTGCCGGGTTGACCTGGTCGGAGGTGCTGCGGCATGGACCGGCCGGGGACGGGTGCGCAGGAGGACCGGACTCCGTCCGGCCTGACCGAGCCCGAGGCGCGCCACCGGCTGACCGCGACGGCCCGCGTGCGGCGCGGCGAGGCGACGGGCGAGGTCACCGCCACCGGTCCGCGTATGCCGCCAGCCACCTGTCGGAGACGATCTTCCGCATCGTCCGTATCCTGGTGGTGATCGATGGCCTGCTGATCACCGCCCTGCTGGTCTATGCCGCCTGGGCGGACCTGCCGCATCGCGATGTGCCGCCCTTCGCGCTGATCCTGCGGGTCGCCTCGGTGCCGCCGAACCGGCGCGGTCGGGGGTGCTGCTGACGCGGCTGAAGGCCTGGATTTTCCGTCGCCTTGCGGTCAGTTGACCGTGGCCTCGACGTCGCCGAGCTTCCGGCGCACCAGCCGGGCCAGGGCCAGACACGCGGTCAGGCCGGGGGATTCAATGCCGTAGAGCGCCACCACGCCGGGCTGCCCGTGCTCGGCCGGACCGTGGACCAGAAAATCGCCGGCCGGCTCGCCGGGCGCCTGGGTCTTGGGGCGGATACCGCAATAGGCGGGCTCCAGCCGCCCGTCCTCCAGGCCCGGCCAATAGCGGCGGATGGCCGCGTAGAAGGAGTCGGCCCGCTGCGGGTCCACGGTGTAATCCTCGGCATCGATCCACTGGACGTCGGGGCCGAAGCGGCCCCGTCCGGCCAGGTCCAGGGTGTAATGCACCCCCAGCCCGGCCTTGACCGGCATGGGGTAGACCAGTCGGCGGAACGGCATCTTGCCGGTCAGGGAGAAATAATTGCCCTTGCACAGGTAATCCCGTGGCACGCCGGCCAGGCCGCAGGCGCGGGCCAGCCGGCAGGCGCCGAGCCCGGCTGCCACCACCACGGTGCGGGCGGCCAGGAGCATGGGCTCGGCGCCGTCTACCGCCAGTTCCAGGCCCTCGTCCCGCGTCCGGCCGCCGCTCACCGGCGCGCGTAGCGCCAGTGTGGCGCCCGCCGCCTCGGCATCGGCCAGCAGGGCCAGCATCAGGGCATGGCTGTCGAGGATGGCGGTGTCGGCCGACAGCAGGGCGGCGGTGCAGGCCAGTTCCGGCTCCAACCGCTGCGCGTCGGCGGCCGACAGCGGCTCCAGCCCGCCGACGCCGTTGACCCGGCCCTGCTCCCACAGGGCGGCCAGGCGTCGTTCCTCGTCCGCGTCGGTGGCGACGATCAGCTTGCCGACCGGCGCCAGCGCCACCCCGCTTCTGGCGGCATAGGTGCGAAGCATCCGGTTGCCCTCGACGCACAGCCGCGCCTTCAGGCTGCCGGTGGGGTAGTACATGCCGGCATGCACCACCTCGCTGTTGCGCGACGAGATGCCGGTGCCGATGGCGTCCGCCGCCTCCAGCACCACCACCTCGCGGCCGGCCTGGGCCATCTCCCGCGCCACCGCCAGGCCCACGACCCCGGCGCCGATCACCGCGCAATCGATCCGTTCGGTCACACTCCGGTCCTTTCCGCTGCCGACGTTCTGGCGCCGGGCAAGGTAGCGCAACCGTCCGATCCCCGAAAGCCGTCCCCCGACGGAATAGGGGGGATAGGCCGTCCGGGGCCGGCCGCTTCCGTTGCGGACGGGATGAAGGCCGGGGGGCGGCGGGCCACCTCAGAGGCGATGCGGAGGTGGCGAATGAACAAGGTGGCAGTCCTCGCCGTCGGCACGGCGGCGCTGGCTTGGGGATCGGCGGCCCGGGGGCAATGTACCGACGGGGGGCAGGGCGGGCCCAGCCAGTTCTTTGCGCCGGACGTGGCCCACGCCTACATTTCCGAAATCGAACAGAAGCTGACGGAGCGGGGCTATTATCTTGGCCCCATCGACGGCCAGGCCAATCCCGCCCTGCAATCGGCCATCTGCAAGCTTCAGGAGGATTTGGGCCAGCCGGCCCGCGGCGTTGCCGACCAGACGGTGGTTTACGCGCTACGGTTCGGCCCGACCACTTTGGGTCCATTCTCCGGCGGGGCAGCGGTGGCGCCGGCCCCGCCGCCCAAGGCGGCCGACGCCGAGTCGCCGCCCAAGGCGGCCGGTGCCGATTTGCCGCCCAAGGCGGCCGGTGCCGATTTGCCGCCCAAGGCGGCCGACGCAGTGGAGCGATCCCTGCGCGACCTGCAGGCCGGCCTGGCCGCCAAGGGCTATTACACCGGGCCGGTCGATGGCGTTCCCCGGGCGGATCTGGCCAAGGCGGTGATCGCCTATGAGCGCGATGCCCACCAGGACGGTGCCGCCCGGTCCGGCGAACCGCCGACGCCCGACGCGGCGCCGCAGCCGGCGGTGGCCATTCAACCGTCGCCGACGCAGTGATTTCTCTGCTAGGCTCGGTGTGGCTTTCAGCGGCGGAAGCGGGCAAATCCCTAATGCAATTCTGGGTCTTCATCACCGACTTTGGGGACTCGGCCGTCACCTTGACATTGGCGGCGATGGCGCTGGTCTGGCTGGGTGTGGCGGCGCACGCCCGCTCGGCGTTCTGGATCTGGGGCGGCGGGATTGCCGCCTGCGGCCTGATCATGGCCGGGTTGAAGCTGCTGTTCCGCTCGTGCGGGCACCATTGGATCGATCAGGTGACCAGCCCCAGCGGCCATACCGCCATGAGCGCGGTGGTCTATGGCGGCCTGGTCCTGCTGGCCGGCCGCGGGGCCGGGCGGGTGCCGCAGGCCTTGCTGCTGCTGGCCGTGCTGGCGCTGGTGGCGGTCATCGGCGTCTCGCGCGTGGTGCTGAACGTCCACAGCCTGCCCGAGGTGCTGATCGGCCTGGCGATCGGCACCGGGGTGACCCTGCTGATGCAACGCCGCCTGGCCGGCGGTCCGCCGGTGGCCGGGGTGGGCTGGCTGCTGGGCGGTGCGCTCATCCTTGCCGCCGCCCTGCACGGGGCGCATTGGCCCGTGGAGGTTGAGATCCGGGCGCTGGCCGCCTGGATCAGCGACAGCTTTCCCGCCTGCCGGTAGTTGCCGCTAATGCAGCCGGTAGGTGATGGGAAGGTTGAAGACCATCCGGTTGGCGCCCAGGCCGGCCGGCAGGGGAGGGAACGGGGCGGCGGCGGTCACCGCGTCGAGCGAGGCGTGGACCAATCGGCTGGGGCCGTCCGCGACGGGGTGAACGTCGATCACCCGCCCGTCGGCGGCGACGGTGATGCGGAGCGTGATGGTGCCTTCTTCGCCCCGGCGCTGCGACATGATGGGGTAGGTCTTGTGCTGCTCCAGTTGCGCCAGCACCCGGCGGGCGTAGGCGGCCAGCAGGCGGTCGGGCGCCGGGCCGGCGGGGAGCGGCGGTGGTGAGGGTGCCGCGGGCCGGCCGGCCATCGCTTCCTGGACGGGCGCCTGCGGAAGTGGCGCCGGTTGGATGGGAGCCGGCTCCGTCGCCGCCGCGTGGACATGGACGGCGGCAGCGACCGGCGTGATGGTCCGGTGGACCGCCATTCGTCGCACATGGGGCGGCGCCGGGGCGGCGTGAACCCGTGCGGGATGGGCTGGCACGGGATGGACCGGGGCGGGATGGACTTGGGCGGCCGGCCTGGGGGCCGCGGTTTTCGGTTCGGCGGCTTTCGGTTCCGCGGGGTGCGGGGCGACCGCTGTCGGCGCCGGTTGCGGCCAGGTCAGGGTGACCTCCAGGACGTGGGGAGGCTCCTGGCGCGGCGCCGCCGGCTTCAGGGTGACCAGCGGCCACAGCACCGCCGCATGCACCGCCGAGGACAACACGAAAGCCATTCCCCCCGACAGGCCGGGAGAGCGGCGGCACGGATGAGGCGGGCGGCTGAACGGCACCATGGCGTCAGTATGCGAGGCGGGCCAGGGCCATCCAATGCGACCTTGGTCCCACAGCGCCGGCGCCGCCCCGGTCGTACGCCAAAGGTCGAAATGCGGTCCACTCTGTCCGGCGATAGGATGAATATGCAGACTTTGAGAGGGGATTTGGAAATGACGCGCTTGATCTCGCTTCTCGCCGCCCTGGTTCTGGCGCTGACCGGGACCGTCGCCATGGCCGGGGAGCACATGGCCACCGAACACCATTCGCGGCGCGATGCCGAAATGCTGTTGGCCAAGGCGGTGGAGAAGCTGAAGGCCGATGGGCCCAAGAAGGCCTTTGCCGCGTTCGACGACCGCAAGGGCGGCTTCGTGGAAGACGAGCTTTATGTCTTCGCCTTCAATATGAAGGGGACGTACATGGCGTCCGGCGCCGATCCCAAGTTGGTCGGCACCGATGCCTATGACCTGAAGAGCCGCGACGGCAAGTATCTGGTCCGCGAGATGATCGCCAAGGCCAAGAAAAATGGTCAGGGCGAAGTCGATTACGCCTGGCTGGACCGGGGCGACAATCAGGTCGAACACAAGCGCTCCCTGATCCGCCGCGTCGGCGATTATATCGTCGGCGTCGGGTATTACGCGGACTAAGACTTCCGCCGCCCGCCCAGGCGCCGCGCAGCTTGCCCGGCGCCTGGGAGCGGCTGCCGGGCCGTTCTTCCGGCCATCGGTCAAGGTGAAGGGTGCGCTACACCCGCATATATTCATAGCGCTGCCCTCTCTATCATACCCAGGACCTCCGTTTTATTTGGATCAACGCCCGAGGCCCGGATCTGGCCCAAGATCCGCTGCGGCTGCGTTTGCCTTCCATTGGCAAGCTGGGTGATTGAACCTTTTTCCAATACGCGGCGGACGCGCGGCGGGGTAGCGTAGCGACACCGCCGGTCGAGGTCCGGCGGCGTGATGGCGGAGACGGTGATGGGGTCGGCGGGAAATACCATTCTGCGAGCGCCCGGTGTATACTTCTGGTATCCGGCCTTATCGGAGGGCGGGGCCTCGCTCGGGGGGGTAGATCCAACGTCGATGATCGCGGGCATCAAGCGCGGCTTCTCGCAGCAGAAGGGGGCGCGGCAGGCGGTCGCCGAGCTGCGCGCCCAGATCCAGCAGCCCGACCCGGCGCTGGTGGTGTTCTTTTGTTCTGCCGATTACGACCGCGACGAACTGGCCGCCGCCATGCGCGAGGCCTTTCCCGGCATGCCGGTGGTCGGTTGCACCACCGCGGGCGAGATCACGCCGGTGGGCTATCGCAAGGGAACCCTGACCGGGATTTCCCTGTCGCGCCAGGTCTGCCGTGCCGAGGCGGTGCTGGTCGAGCAGTTGGACACCTTCGCTTTCAGCCGCGGCCTGGATGCGGTGCGGTCGCTGTGTTCCTCCATGGCGACGGCGGCCGGCCCCGGCTTCGCGGCCCGCAGTTTCGCCATGCTGATGGTCGACGGCATGTCGGGGGCCGAGGACGCGGTGCTGTCGGCCCTGCATGCCGGCCTGGTGGACATCCCGCTGTTCGGCGGCTCGGCCGGCGACGACCTGGCCTTCCGGCGGACCTTCGTGTTCAAGGACGGCGCCTTTCATGCCAATGCGGCGGTGCTGATCCTGATCCACACCGCCTGTCCGTTCCGGGTGTTCAAGACCCAGCATTTCGTCGGATCGGACGTCAAGATGGTCATCACCGGCGCCGATCCGGTGAAACGGGTGGTCACCGAAATCAACGCCGAGCCGGCCGGGCGGGAATTCGCCCGCATGGTCGGATTGCGGGTCGCCGAGCTGTCGCCGATGATCTTCGCCACCCATCCGGTGGCGGTGAAGGTGGGGGGGGCCGACTACGTGCGCTCGATCCAGAAGGTCAACCCCGACGGCAGCCTGTCGTTCTTCTGCGCCATCGACGAGGGCTTGGTGCTGTCGGTGGGGCGCAGCATCGATCCCTATGACAATCTCCGCCAGGTCTTCGCCGACATCGAGGCGGAGATCGGCCGGCCGCAGTTGATCCTGGGCTGCGAATGCGTGCTGCGCCTGCTGGAGATGGAGCGCCGCGATCTCAAGGAACGGATGGGCGACCTGCTGGCCACCAACGGGGTGGTCGGCTTCAACACCTACGGCGAGCAGTTCAACGCCATGCATGTGAACCAGACCTTCACCGGCGTCGCCCTGGGGTGCTCGCAGCGATGAGCGAAACCGAAGCGGAGGACGTCGAACGCCTGCGCCGGGAAATCGCCAAGCTGCGGAAGATCAACGCCGTTCTGATGGAACGGGTGGAACGCTCCACCGATTGGCAGGGCAACGCCTTTTCCATGTTTCAGGCGGCCATCGTCCTGGAAGGCCGGGTGGAGGAGCGCTCGATCCAGCTGGAAACGGCGTTGCGGCAGGTCGAGGCCGCCAATTCCGACCTGTCGACCGCCCGCGACCAGGCCGAGACGGCGCGGCGCCGCCTGCGCGAGGCCATCGACAGCATCTCCGAAGGCTTCGCCCTGTTCGATGCCGACGACCGTCTGGCCCTGTGGAACGACAATTTCGTCGACCTGATGGCCGCCCTGGGCCAGGAGGTGGCGGCCGGTACCCGCTTCGCCCAGGTGATCCATGCCGCGGTGGCGCGAGGCACGGTGCGCGATGCCGCCGGCCGGGAAGGCGATTGGGTCGCTGAGCGCATCGCCCACCACCACCACCCCGACCGGCCGTTCGTCTACCGTCTGGCCGATGGACGGTGGGTGCAGGTCAACGAACGGCGCACCCATGACGGCGGCACCGTCGCCATCTATACCGACATCACCGACATCAAGCGGGCCGAGGAGCAGCGGCGCGAGCAGGAACTGGCCAAGAAGTCCGAACTGTTGCAGGCCACGCTGGAAAGCCTGAACCAGGGGGTGGCGGTGTTCGACCGTGACCAGCGGCTGGCCGCCTGGAACCAGCGTTATTTCGCCCTGCACGGCTTCCCGCTGCATCTGGCGCGTGTCGGCACGCCTTACGCCGATTTCCTGCGCCATCTCGGCACGCGCGCCGCGGATGCGGTCCGCGGCATGCTGCCGCGCTCGTTCGAGCACGCCCTGCCCAACGGCCGGACGCTGGAGGTCGCCTCCAATCCCATGCCGGATGGCGGGCTGGTCAATACCTACAGCGACATCACCGAGCGCAAGCGGGCCGACATGCTGCTGCGCGATTCCGAGCGGCGGCTCAAGGCGGCGGCGCTGCGGCTGCAACGGGCCAACGAATCCCTGGAAAGCCGGGTGGCGGAGCGTACCGCCGAGTTGCGCGCCGTCAACGCCGCCCTGACCGAAGCCAAGGTGGCGGCGGAACAGGCCAACGTGTCGAAGACCAAGTTCCTGGCCGCCACCAGCCACGACCTGCATCAGCCGCTCAACGCCGCCCGGCTGTTCGCGGCGGCGCTGGCCGAGCGCGACGACCTGGGGGAAGCCGAGCGCGACCTGATAGTCGGCATCGACAATTCCTTGGAGGCCATCGACGCCCTGTTGCGCGCCCTGTTCGAGATTTCCAAGCTGGATGCCGGGGTGATGACCGCCGAGGTGGTCAACGGACCGGTGGGGCCGCTGCTCCACCAACTGGCCCGCGAGTACCAGCCCCAAGCGCGCGAGGCCGGGTTGCAACTGCGCGTGGTGCCGTGCAGCCTGATGGTGCAGAGCGACATGCGTCTGCTGGCCCGCATCCTGCGCAATTTCCTGTCCAATGCCCTGCGCTACACCGAGGCGGGGCGTATCCTGCTGGGCTGCCGCCGGCGCGGCGCCAGCCTGGTGATCGAGGTCTGGGACACCGGCTGCGGCATTCCCGCCGCCAAATTGCCCGAGGTCTTCCAGGAGTTCCAGCAGATCGGCCTGCCGGGGCGGCGGCGCGACAAGGGGATGGGTCTGGGCCTGGCCATCGTCGAGCGCATCGCCCGCCTGCTGCATCATCCCATCCATGTCCGCTCGGAATTCGGCTGTGGGTCGTGCTTCGCGGTCGAGGTGCCGGTGGCGGCGGGCATCTGCGACGACGAAAGCGCCGCCCAACCGGTCGCCGTGGCCGAGGTCAAGGGAAGCCTGGCCGGGCTCGACGTGGTGGCCATCGACGACGATCCCGCCGGGCTGGAGGCCATTGCCGCCCTGCTGTCGGCCTGGGGCTGCCGCGTGACCTCCCTGCGTTCGGGCCGCGACCTGGGCGCCTGGCTCGACGCCGCACCGGCGCGGCCGGCGCTGGTGGTCGCCGATTACCACCTGGGCGACGGCACCGACGGGCTGGGCCTGGTCGGGCGGCTGCGCCAGCGCTTCGGGGCCGATCTGCCGGCGTTCATCGTCACCAGCGACCGCGATCCCGCCTTGCGCGCCACCATCCGCGCCCTGGGGCTGGCATCGCTCAACAAGCCGCTGGCCCCCGCCAAGCTCAGGGCCTTGATGACCCATCTTCTGGGCAGCAGCCGCGCAACGCGATGATCGCTTCCACCCGGGAATGGACCCGCAGCTTGCGCAGCACCGACGAGACGTGAACCTTGACCGTCGTCGGGGTGATGCCAAGGTCGTGCGCGATCTGTTTGTTGGAGCGTCCGCGCATCATGGCATTCAGCACCATCCGTTCGCGGGGCGTCAGCACGTCCAGACGGTTGCCGATGGCGGGGCGGCGCAGCGAGTCGGCCGCCGTGCCGGTCCGGATCACCTCGGCCATCTGGGTGCGCTCCAGCGATTTGGACAGACAGCCGGTGGCGCCGCAGACCAGGGCGAGGCGCACCAGTTCCGGGTCGGGGCGGTCGGCCACCGGCACGATGGCGGTGGCGGGGCGCAGCAGCAGCAGGCGCAGCAATCCCTCGATTCCGCCCAGGCTGACGTCGACCAGGGCCAGGGCCAGGCCGTCGGTGCGGCGCACCACGTCCTCGGCCTCCAGGTAGTCGCGGGCCTCCAGCACCGCCGGGGCGCTCAGCGCATCGGCCACCACACCGCGCAGCATGTCCCGGTAAAGCGGATGACGGTCGGCGACCAACACCTGCACGACGGCGTTCCTGTTCCATTGGGTCCGCCAGGCACAATGAAGCCAACCCGCCGCCCCGGCCAATTGGCGAAAGGTCCAAGGGCGGTAGCCAACCGGGCGTTCCACTCCGGCCGGCGGCGTCGACGTGGGTAAGTCCCAGCGGTTTCGTTCAATCGTCTTTCGCCTGGATGGCGGTGCGACCGCTGGCCGCGCTTCGCTCTCTTCTGACCCTGGGCGCCGGCAAGGCGGCGCCGCCCGGCCGGGGGGGCAACCGCCTCTCCGACGTGCCCATCCTGGAGGCCATGGCGGCCGCCTGCGGCTACGTCGCCGTCATGGCGCTCGATATCAACAGTCCGGCGATCGGCCAACTCTACCCTCCCCCGAGCGGCGGTGGCCTCTTTGCATCGCCATTCTGGTCCGGCTCAGCCGAATTCTCTTGCTGACGCACCGCGGCCAGATGCATGACAACCCGGTGGTTTTCGCCGCCAAGGACCGGCCCAGCCTGATCGCCTTCGCCATCGTGACGGCCATTGTCGGCACCAGCCTATGACGGCGGCACGAATCGGCCCTGACACGAGGAGATGAACGATGGACGCGCGTTTCTGGCATGACCGATGGGAGCGGCAGGAAACCGGCTTTCACCAGAGTGCGGCCAATCCGCGGCTGACCCGGAATTTCGGCGCGCTGTCGCTGGCCCCGGGCAGCCGGGTGTTCCTGCCCCTCTGCGGCAAGTCCCTCGATCTTCATTGGCTGCTGGCGCAGGGCTGCCGCGTTGTTGGGGCCGAGTTGAGTCGGATCGCCGTCGAGCAACTGTTCTCGGAACTCGGCGTCGAGCCGGTCGTCGAGCCGCTTGGCGGCCATTCCCGCTTCCGGGCCGAGGGCATCGACGTCTTCGTCGGCGATATTTTCGATCTCTCCCCGGCGGTGCTCGGGCCGGTCGACGCGGTGTACGACCGGGCCGCGCTGGTGGCCCTGCCGGCTCCCATGCGGGAACGCTATGCCGCCCATCTCGTGGGGCTGACGGAGGGCGCGCCGCAGCTTGTCGTCAGCTACGTCTATGAGCAGAGCGTGGTGAGCGGTCCGCCCTTTTCCGTCGCCGACGACGAGGTCGCCCGTCTCTACGGCGGAACCTACGATCTTGCGCTGATCGAGCGTGTCGAGGTCGAGGGCGGCCTCAAAGGAAAATGCGCCGCCCTCGAGCAGGTGTGGAGGATGACCCCGCGCCGGGCGGGCTGACGGCCCCGTCCCGGCGGGGCTTTCAGCCTTCCTTCAGCAAACCGTCGATCTGGCGGGCGATGATCACCGCCTGGGTGCGGCTGGTGACCTTCAGCTTGCGCAGGATGGCGGTGACATGCGCCTTGACCGTGGTGTTGGTCACGTCGATCTCGTAGGCGATCTGCTTGTTGGACTTGCCACGCGCCAGCAGGGCCAGGACCATGCGCTGGCGCTTGGTCAGCGAGCCCAGGCATTCCATCAGGTCGAGGTTGCGGCCGGCGGCGGGCTTGGCCCGCGGTTCCGCCTCGGCCGGGCGGTAGACTTCGCCGGCCATCACCCGGCGCAACGCGTCGACCATCTGCTCCTTGGGGGCGGATTTGGTGATGTAGCCCATGGCGCCGCAGGTCAGGGCGCGCTCGATCACCTCGGGCTCCTCGGTGGCCGAGACCACCACGACCGGCGCTTCCGGGCAGGACTCGCGCAGTTCCAGCAGGCCGGTAAAGCCGTTCATGCCCGGCATGTTGAGGTCGAGGAGAATGATGTCGAAGGGCTCGCCCTCGCCGGCCGCCTGGGCCGCCTGCGCGAAATCGTGGGCTTCGTGGCAGACGGCGCCGTCGATGGCCTGGGTGGCCACATGGCGCAGGGCGTCCCGGAACAGCGGATGGTCGTCGGCGATCAGCACACGCACCGTTTTTCCCCCGGAGAAAACGGGGGCCGGGTATCCGGCCCCCGTCGCAGAGGGATTATTGTATCAGGTCTTGGGCCGTTTGAAGACCCTAAGCATGGCGCCCCGGGCATGGCGCTCCGGGCGATACTCCCGATCCTCTCGTGATGGAGCCGGCCCGGTCCCGCCTGACCTCAGTTGTCTTGGCGCACGGTGTCGAGCCACGAGCGGATGGCCCACAGGGTTTCCTGGCTGAGGGTGGGGTACATCTTCGGCATGTAGACCCGGCCGTCGCGCACCGAGCCGTTCTGGACGCGATACGCGAACCATTCGTCGCCCTCGGCGCCTTCCGGCAGGAAGCGCAGATCGGGGGCGATGCCGCCCGAGATCGCTTCCAGGCCGTGGCAGCGGGCGCAGTTCTGGTTGAAGGCGTCGGCGCCGATCTTGATGGCCAACTTGTTGCCGCGATAGGGGTTGACCTTCGCCCATGTCGTCCCCAGCGGCTTCAGCCCATCGGTCTTGACCGGGTGGATCGCCTCGTCCGCACGGACGGACGCGGTGCCGATGGCGGCGGCCACGACGACAGCCAGCGCCGCGCCGGCCGTGACGATGAACTTGTTCATGGGTGTCGTTTCCTCGTGCAGCGTGTTTATTTGGCGGCACTGTAAGGGCGGTCAGGGACAAGGCGGAATTGGACCTTGGGCTAAGGCCCCGGCGCGCGATTATCGCGCCAAACGCCAAGGGCGCCGCCACGGCCGCCGGCATTAGACCAAAGGACAATTCGTCCCCGCCGGAGCGGCATCTACCCTGCACTTTCCGGCCGGTGCAGGAGATGAGGAAGTGCGTCCGACACGTCTTGCCGTGATTGTCGCCGCCCTGCTGGCGGCCTGGACCGCCCCGGCTTCGGCCGACCCCATCCCGGCCGCCGCTTCCGAGCTGACCATCGCCTGGCTGGGCATGCGCCCGGCCGACCCGCCCGAGCCCGCTTTCATCGACCGGCCGGCACCGACCGACGAAGGCCTGGCCGGGCTGCGGCTGGCCGTCTCCGACGACAACGCCTCGGGCCGCTTCATGCACCAGTCCTTCGGGCTGGAGGCGGAATGGCTGCCGCCCGGCGGCGACGCCGCGGCGGCGCTTCGCCGCCTGGCCGCCGCGGGGGTGCGCTTCGTCGTCGCCGACCTGCCGGCCGCCGTGCTGGCCAAGGCGGCGGCCGACCCCGCGGCAGCGGCGGTGACCATCTTCAATGCCGGTGCCCCCGACGACGTGCTGCGCAACCGCGATTGTCGCGCCAACGTGCTGCACACCCTGCCCAGCCGGGCCATGCTGGCCGACGCCCTGGCGCAGTATCTGGTGAAGAAGACCTGGACGCGGTGGCTGCTGGTGACCGGCCCCACCGCCGGCGACCAGGCCTATGCCGCCGCCATCCGCCACGCCGCCGCCAAGTTCGGCGCCAGGCTGGTGGGCGAGAAATCCTGGACCTACACCCGCGATTCCCGCCATACCGCCACCGGCGAGGTGGCGGCGCTGACTCAGGACGGCGATTACGACGTGGTGGTGGTGGCCGACGAGGCCGGTGATTTCGGCGATCTGGTGCCTTACGACACCTGGCTGCCGCGGCCGGTGGCCGGCACCCAGGGTCTGGTGTCTGCCGCCTGGCATCCGGCCTATAGCGCCTGGGCCGCGGCGCAGTTGCAGGAGCGCTTCCGCGGCCAGGCCCACCGGGCCATGACCGCCAAGGATTACGCCGCGTGGGAGGGCGGCCGGGCGGTGGGCGAGGCCGCCATGCGCCTGCGTTCGACCGACCCGGTTTCCATCGCCAGGGCCATCCGCTCCGACGATTTCGCCCTGCCCGCCTATAAGGGCCGCACCCTGAGCTTCCGGTCCTGGGACGGCCAGTTGCGCCAGCCGATCCTGATCGCCTGGGCTCGCAACGTGGTGTCGGTCGCCCCCGAAGACGGCTTCCTGCACCCGGTCACCGACCTGGACACGCTGGGAACCGACAAGGGAGAGAGCAAATGCGTCTTGCACTGACCGCCGCGGCGCTGATCCTGTCCAGCCTGCCGGCCCTGGCCCAGACCGCCTATGTGTCCAATGAAAAGGACAACACCATCTCGGTGATCGACATCAAGACGCTGGCCGTCGTCAAGACCGTCAAGGTGGGAAGGCGGCCGCGCGGCATCCTGTTGTCGCCCGATGGGTCGAAACTCTATATCTGCGCTTCGGACAGCGATGCCATCCAGGTGATGGACACCGCCACCCTGGCCATTACCCACAACCTTCCCTCGGGCGAGGACCCCGAGCAGTTCGCTCTGGCTCCCGATGGCCGGCACCTGTTCGTCGCCAACGAGAACGACGCCACCGTGACCATCATCGACACCCAGACCCGCCAGGTGGCGGGGCAGGTGGATGTGGGAATCGAGCCCGAGGGCATGGCGGTCAGCCCCGACGGCAAGCTGGCGGTCAACACCTCGGAGACCACCAACATGGTGCACTGGATGGACGCCGTGCACCTGACCCTGATCGACAGCACGCCGGTGGCTCCCCGGCCGCGTTACGCCATCTTCGAGCGCGACGGCAAGCGGCTGTGGGTGACCTCCGAGGTCGGGGGCGTTCTCCAGGTCCTCGACGTCGCCAGCCACCGCGTGTTCGACACCATCCACTTCGAGATTCCCGGGGTGCCGCGCGACAAGATCAACCCGGTGGGCATCCGCCTGACCCGCGACGGCAAGCTGGTCTTCGTCGCCCTGGGCCCGGCCAACCACGTCGCGGTGGTCGATGCCCATACGCTGAAGGTGATCAAATACCTGCTGGTGGGCCGCCGCGTCTGGCAGATGGCCTTCACCCCCGACCTATCCCTGCTGCTGACCACCAACGGCGTCTCGGGCGACGTGTCGGTGATCGACGTGGCGCGGCTGGAGGTGATCAAGTCCATCCCGGTCGGCCGTTATCCCTGGGGCGTGGCGGTCCGGCCATGAGGGCGGGGCTGGCGGTTCGCGGCCTGGGCTTCCGTTACCGCAGCGGCTTCGCCCTCGACGCGGTGGACCTGCAGGTCGCGGCCGGCGAGTTCTGCGTGCTGCTGGGCCCCAACGGCGCCGGCAAGTCCACCCTGGTCTGCCTGCTGACCCGATTGTTTTCGCCCTCGGCCGGCGAGGTGTTCATCGGCGGCCATCCCCTGTCGCGCGCTCCCGGTCCCGCCCTGGCCGGGCTGGGGGTGGTGTTCCAGCAGACCACCCTGGACCTGGATCTCAGCGTCATCCAGAACCTGCGCTATGCCGCCAGCCTGCACGGCCTGGCCGGGCGGCGGGCGGCCGGGCGCATCGAGGAGGAATTGCGGCGCATCGGCCTGTGGGAGGGCCGCGACCAGCCGGCCCGGCGGCTGTCGGGCGGCAACCGCCGCAAGGTGGAGCTGGCCCGCGCCCTGCTGCACCGGCCGGCGGTGCTGATCTGCGACGAGCCGACCGTCGGCCTGGACCTGCCCAGCCGGCGGGCGCTGGTCGCCCATGTGCGCGCCCTGTGCCGCGACGACGGGCTGGCGGTGTTGTGGACCACCCATCTGCTGGACGAGGTCGAACCCGACGACCGGGTGGCGCTGATCCGCGCCGGCCGGCTGCGGGCCGCCGGCCGGGCGGCCGAACTGATGGAGGCCACCGGCACCGGCGATATGGAGGCGGCATTCGGCGCCTTGGCAGGAGGCGAGGCGCCGTTCGGCCCAGGGACAGGAGGCGAGGCGCCGTTCGGCCCAGGGACAGGAGGCGAGGCGCCGTTCGGCCCAGGGACAGGAGGCGAGG
>JAKAFA010000187.1 GCA_021818185.1 Pseudomonadota bacterium
GATCCTCGGCGTTGACCCGGCACTCGATGGCATGGCCCTGGAAGCGGATATCGGCCTGGGTGTAGCCCAGCGGCGCGCCGCCGGCGATGCGTAACTGCTCGCGCACCAGATCGATGCCGGTCACCGCCTCGGTGATGGGATGCTCGACCTGGAGGCGGGTGTTCATCTCGATGAAGTAGAACTCGCCATCCTCGAACAGGAATTCCAGGGTGCCGGCGTTGCGGTAGCCCAGGCGGCGCACCGCCTCGCAGGCCACCTTACCGATCCCGGCCCGCTGGGCGGCGTTGAGGGCCGGCGACGGCGCCTCTTCCAACACCTTCTGGTGGCGGCGCTGGAGCGAGCAGTCGCGCTCGCCCAGATGCACCACCGCGCCATAATTGTCGGCCAGGATCTGCATCTCGATGTGGCGTGGCCGCTGGAGGTACTTCTCCATATAGACGTCGGCGTTGCCGAAGGCGGCCTTGGCCTCGTTGCGGGCCAGGCGCCAGGCCTCCTTCAACTCGGCATCCGAACGCGCCACCTTCATGCCCTTGCCGCCGCCGCCGGCGGTGGCCTTGATCAGCACCGGATAGCCGATGGACCGGGCGGTGGCCAGCGCCTGCTCGTCGGTGTCGATCGCACCTTCGGACCCGGGGACGCAGGGCAGCCCGGCCGATCTGGCGGCCTGCTTGGCGGTGATCTTGTCGCCCATCATGCGGATGTGGTCGGGGCTGGGCCCGATGAACACGAAGCCGTGTTCCTCGACCATCTGGGCGAAGTCGGCGTTTTCCGACAGGAAGCCGTAGCCGGGATGGATGGCGTCCGCGCCGGTGATGGTGGCGGCCGACAGGATGGCCGCCTTGTTGAGGTACGAGTCCTTGGCGGCCGGCGGGCCGATGCACACCGCCTCGTCGGCGAGGCGGACGTGCATGGCGTCGTTGTCGGCGGTCGAATGCACCGCCACCGTCCGGATGCCCATCTCGCGGCAGGCGCGATGGATGCGAAGCGCGATCTCGCCGCGATTGGCGATCAGGACCTTGTCAAACATGCGCCATCCCTATTCGATGATGACCAGCGGCTCGCCGAACTCGACCGGCTGGCTGTCGGTGACCAGGATGCGCACCACCTTGCCGCCGCGCGGGGCGCGGATGGGGTTGAAGGTCTTCATCGCCTCGATCAGCATCAGGGTCTGGCCCTCGGAGACGGCCTGGCCGATTTCGACGAACTTGGGCGAGGCGGGGTCGGGCGACAGATAGGCCACGCCGACCATGGGCGAGGTCACCGCGCCGGGATGGCTGGCGTCGTCATGGGCCACGGCGGCCGGCTGGGAAACCGGCGGCGCGGCGACGGCCGGCATGGCGGCCGGAAGGTGGGCGGCAACCGGCACCCCCTGGCGGGCCACCCGGATGCGGAGGGAGCCGGTGTCGTATTCGATCTCGGTGAGATTGGTTTCATCGAGCAGTTCCGCGAGGGTGCGGACCAGTTCGGCCTGGATGGGCGGCGTGGACATTATGCTTCTCGATTTCCCCTGATCAGGCGGGCCAGCGCGTCGAGGGCCAGGAGGTAGCCGTGGCTGCCGAAGCCGCAGATCATTCCCCTGGCCGCCTTCGACACGAACGAATGGTGGCGGAACTCTTCCCGCTGGTGGATATTGGACAGATGCACTTCGACCGTCGGCACCTCGGCGGCGAGCAGCGCGTCGAGCAGCGCCACCGAAGTATGGGTATAGGCGCCCGCATTGATGACGATCCCGGCGCAGCGGTCGCGCGCGCCCTGTATCCAATCCACCAGCACGCCCTCGTGGTTGGACTGGCGGAATTCCACCTCCAGACCCAGGGGAGCGGCATGGGCGCGGCACAGGGCCTCGACATCGGCCAGCGTCTCGCGGCCATAGACCTCGGGCTGGCGGCGGCCCAGCATGTTGAGGTTCGGCCCGTTGACGATAAGGATGACGGGAGCGGTTGCCATGCGGCCCTTATAGCATGCGCAAGCCGGGGCGCAACGGGAACCTTCGCCGCCGCCGTGCCCGCCATTGTCGGCCGCCGCCGTCCGCGCCGCCCGCATTGCATCGCGCCGTCCGGCATCCCATACTGTGGCCCTTTCCAGCCACGGATGTCAGGGACATGAAGCTCGTCATCAACGGAGAAGAGCGGGATTTCGCCGCTCCCATGAGCGTCGAGGCTCTTTTGGGCGCCATGGGGATCGATCCCCGCAAGGTCGCGGTCGAGCGCAACCTGGAGATCGTGCCCAAGTCCAGCTACGGCCAGGTGGCGGTGGCGGAGGGCGACCGGCTGGAAATCGTGCATTTCATCGGGGGTGGCATGGTGGACGCAGCGGAGGATTGCTTCACGGTGGCCGGGCGGACCTTCCGCTCGCGCCTGCTGGTCGGGACCGGCAAGTACAAGGATTTCGAGGAGACGGCGCGGGCCATCGAGGCGTCGGGCGCCGAGATCGTCACCGTGGCGGTGCGCCGGGTCAATCTCAGCGATCCCAGCCAGCCGATGCTGGTCGATTACGTCAGCCCCAAGCGCTACACCTTCCTGCCCAACACCGCCGGCTGCTACACCGCCGACGAGGCGGTGCGCACCCTGCGCCTGGCGCGTGAGGCCGGCGGCTGGAATCTGGTCAAGCTGGAGGTGCTGGGCGACCAGACGACCCTCTACCCCAACATGCCCGAGACGCTGAAGGCCGCCGAGGCGCTGATCAAGGACGGATTCGACGTCATGGTCTATTGCTCGGACGACCCGATCCAGGCCAAGCGCCTGGAAGACCTGGGCTGCTGCGCCATCATGCCGCTGGGCTCGCTGATCGGCTCGGGGCTCGGCATCCTCAACCCCGTCACCATCCGGCTGATCAAGGAAAGCGTCGCGGTGCCGGTGCTGGTGGATGCCGGGGTGGGCACCGCCTCGGATGCTGCGGTGGCGATGGAATTGGGCTGCGACGGCGTGCTGCTCAACACCGCTATCGCCCACGCCAAAGACCCGGTGGGCATGGCCCGCGCCATGCGTCTGGCGGTCGACGCCGGCCGCCTGGCCTACCGGTCGGGGCGCATGCCGCGCAAGACCTACGCCGACCCGTCCTCGCCGCTGGCCGGGCTGATCTGAACGGGCGCCGGCCAGAGACCGCCCCCTCACCGGGACGGTCCGCCGGCTCCCGCTTCCAGAAAAGACGCCGCGATCGCTCGAATCTGCGCCGTGAACGGCTCGGGCCCCAACGTCTTCGCCTGTACGGCCAGGGCGCGCCGCAGGCGCAGACATTCCTGGTCGTCCTCCAGAACGGCCATGATGCGCTCGACAGCGTGGACTTCGTCGCGGAACTGAAGCGCCGGCTCGAAGCCGACGATTTCCGGCGCTCCGCCGCTCTGGCTGATGAAGGGCATACACCCCGCCCGCACCATCTCCGCGACGGCGATGCCGTAATGCTCATCCTCCATCAGATGCAGGCCGAAGCGGCAGCGGCCGAGCAGCGCCTCCAGTTCCGTCCGTGGGAGGTTCTCGTGCAGACTGACCCAAGGGCCGGCCTGACGTGCGAGCCGCCGTAAAAGCCGGCTGTATGGGCGGGAATCGGGCACGCCGACGATTCGCAGCGTCACCGGCCGGCCCCTGGCCCGTACCGCGGAAAGGATCTCGATGGCCCGCTCGATCCGCTTCTCCGGGTAGAACCGGCCCAAGCAGACGAAGCAGTTCTCCCGGTCCTCCCATGGCGTCGTGCCGATGGCGACGGGGGCCGGCGGCCGGACCACGGTCGCCGGCACATCGACCCGGGCCGCGGTCCACGAGGAATTGGTCAGGGTCAGGTTGTCCCGGACCCGTGGACCGTCGATGGTGTGCAACCGGTCTGTGAACGCACGCCACACCCGCGCTAGGGCGGACAAATACCACGGCCGGGATGCCCCCAGCTTGCCCAGCACCGGACAGGGGTGATGGTGATACTGGATGGCCCGTTGCGGCACGTCGATGCCGCCGCGTGTGCTGACCACCAAATCGGGTCGCAGGTCGCGGTGCAGCAGGCGGGCATGGCGCAACATCAGGCGCAGGTGCGGGCGGGAGGTCAGGGGGAGAAGTCTGCTCAGATGGCGTCCCCAGCGGCGGGCGACTCGGACGATCTTCACGTCGGAGCCGGCGATATGGGTGCCGAACTGCCGGTCCAGGGCCGCAGGATCGTACCCGTCCCAGGCAAGGACGACGACCCGGTAGTCCCGTCGCAGGGCCTCGATGATCCAGGCCCCGACGCATTCCGCGCCCCCCGGCGCCGCAAAGGGCGCCTCGAAAACCAGCGCCACGGGACGGGGCTCGGGCTCCGGACGTTCCCAGGGGGCCGGTTCGGGCGCCAAAGCATCCCGGAATGCGTCATAGGTCCGGGTCAGCTCCATATTCTCTTTCTCATCGTCACGGTCGTCGTTGACGCATATGAAGGTTGGCGGCGACGCCATGAGGTCCGTTAGGCGCCGGCAGGCGGCCGTATCGCGGGGGTCGAGGGACACGAATGCGTAGTCTTCCGCTTCGAGGGGCCGGACCGCCGGGCGCCCCAGTTCCGTCAGGCGGTTGTTGTCGTAGAGCAGAACCGGGAATGCCGAGAGCCAGCGCCTCATCCGATGGCGTGCCGTACGCCGCATGGCGCGCCCGAAACGTCGCTCAAGGGTCGCGAATCCCGCTCGGGTCAGCAATTGCGGCGCATGCGCCGGCACGATCCATGCCCATCGATAGCCAAACGTCAAAGTCAACAATATCATATTCCAATTTAATATCCGCCTGTGGATATCCATCGATGTTGCTTCGGATATTCGACGATAAATGAAAAGTATGCGACGTAATAATTCATGATGGCGTTCGAGAACTATGAAACGCGTCGTCAGGCGCGTCAGCCGAGAATTTGTTGCTTCCGTAAACAGGCGCTCCGTGCCGTCTTTGTTCAGAAAGTTCGCCTGGCTTACCGGACGTCCGATCAGGAAATCGTCGTTGAAATAGATGAAATGCTCGGCCAAGCCGGGGATGCGATGCAGATGGCATTCGATCGCCAGGGAATTGAAGCAGGGGCGGCGCATTTCGGGCGGAAGGATTTGGTCGTGATCAATGATTGCAATCCGGGGGTCGTCCTTGTCCAGCCAAGGGGGGGCTTGCCCGTCGGTCACGATGAAGATGCGGTTGATCCAAGGGGCGTGCCGATGCAGCAGGCGTAGCGACAGACGCAGTTCGCCACAATCGCGGAACCGATAGGGCCGCATTCCCTGGGCCCGCGCCAGCGTTCCGTAGCCGAGGTGGGCATGGCGGGACGCCACGTGATGAGGGTCAGCTCCGTCGACCCACAGATACACCGCGTCGATAGCCGGAAAGTCCCCCAATCAGTCGCCCTGCTCTCGTTTCGGCGGTCTGCCCCCTTGGCCGGCAGGAAAATAGTTGGCCCCGGCCCAAATGCAAAGAGGGGAACGGAGACGCCAGGTCAGGTCGTTCGCCGCGGCGGGATCATCCTTGAAGCGGTGGTCGGCTCGGATCGGCTGACTCCGTTTCGTCTGCCCCCATCTCCGCTTCCGGTCCCTCTCGCCGCCCGTACGGGAAATCCGGCCGAAGCGGCTGCCGTCTTCCGCCCCTGCTAATGGTGCGCCCGTCGGGGCGAAAGCCGCTATAGCTGGGGCTCCGGCCAGCGGGCTGGGCGGGGCGGGGATGGAATAAGCTACTGATTTCGTATGCATTTTCCCCGGCTGTAGAATTATTTTTGCCCGCGGGCATTTTTTCCCTTTTCATCCCCCGAAATCGGCGTATATAGCGACCTCAGACGTACAGCGCACGTGCCTCTGGCCCGAGTGGTTTAAGCAACGACGTCCAAGGCGTCTTCTGGGTGCGACGCGAGGCGAAAGCCTCCGGTGCTTAGGGGATCGAACTATGAACGTAAGTTGTCAGCACGCGCTGTCGTGCCTACCGCTTTTCCTCGCCACGACTTTGAGCCGATACCGTCAGGTGCGCGGCTCCGTCATGGCCGACCGGCGAAGTACTCCCCAGCGGGCTTGACGGCCCCCCGATAGGCCGTCCCTGTTCTACCGGTCCATTCGGGCCGTGCTACCCCTTTCTCTCGGTTCGACCGGGCCGAAGGGCCCGCTGGAGTGTTCGCCATGACCGCCAAGATCGCCCGCTTCCTCGAGGAAGTCCGTCCCGCCACCCCCTGCGTCGTCGTCGACCTCGACATCGTGCGCGACAACTACCTCGGCCTGCGCCATTGGCTTCCGCTCGCCCAGATCTATTACGCGGTCAAGGCCAACCCGGCGCCCGAGATCGTGCGGCTGCTGGCGGGCCTGGGCAGCAATTTCGACGTGGCCAGCCGTCCCGAGATCGAGCTGTGCCTGGCGGCCGGCGCCAGCCCCGACAAGGTGTCGTTCGGCAACACCATCAAGAAGAAGTCGGACATCGCCTTCGCCTACGATAAGGGTGTGCGGCTGTTCGCCTTCGATTCCGAGGCCGAGTTGGACAAGCTGGCCGAGGCGGCGCCCGGCTCGCGGGTGTTCTGCCGCATCCTGATGACCTGCGACGGGGCGGAATGGCCGCTGTCGCGCAAGTTCGGCTGCGAGATCGACATGGCCCGCGACCTGCTGGTGGCGGCGCGCGACCGCGGGCTGGAGCCCTATGGCGTGTCCTTCCATGTCGGCAGCCAGCAGACCGATCTCGGCCAGTGGGACATCGCGGTGGGCAAGACCGCCATGCTGTTCACCGAGCTGAACGAGGTCGGCATCGAACTGAAGATGGTCAATCTGGGCGGCGGCCTGCCGGCCCGCTACCGCACCGACATCCCCGGCATCGACCGCTATGCCGACGCCATCATGCACGCCATGACCAACCATTTCGGCAACAACCTGCCGGCGATGATCATCGAGCCCGGCCGCGGCATGGTCGGCGACGCCGGCATCCTGGAAACCGAGGTGGTGCTGATCTCCAAGAAGGGCTATGACGACGACGTCCGCTGGGTCTATCTGGATGTCGGCAAGTTCGGCGGCCTGGCCGAGACCATGGACGAGGCCATCAAGTACCGCATCGTGACCGACCGCGACGGCGGTGCCGCCGGCCCGGTGGTGCTGGCCGGCCCCACCTGTGATTCCGCCGACATCCTGTATGAAAAGGCCGGCTACGCCATGCCGCTGGAGCTGGCGGTGGGCGACCGCGTGCGCATCCTGTCGACCGGCGCCTATACCACCAGCTATTCGGCGGTGAACTTCAACGGCTTCGAGCCGCTGAAGGCCTATTTCATCTGATCCTGCCCGTTCGGGCGCCGTGAATGGCCGGGCTCGTCCCGGCCATTCCTTTTTGGAGCTCCACGCACCGCCGGGCGCCACGCCGCGGACCATGCCGGCCCCCCGACCCTGTCCTTCGTCCCGTAGCGTCCAGCACGGGGGAGCCAGGGCCGATGGCGGGCGTTCAGAACGTCCATGGGCACAAAGACTAGGAAGCGGGCGGCTGCGCGGCTCCGCATATTGTGGCGTCGCAGCGTCGCATCGACCCGTGGGTGCGGATAATGGCCAGCCGGACCTCGCTCGTACTGGGGGTTGCCGCCATGGTGATGCCGGTACCGGCCTCGGCGGACCAGGGTCCCGCCATTCTGTCCGAACTACGGACCGGGGTGATGCTTCACGACGCCGGCATCATCACCAATCACAAGGAGAACGGCGCCGACGCCAACCTTGAGGTGCTGTTCACCTCGCCGCGGCTGCTCGACGCGATCGGCACCCCCCGGCCCCATCTCGGCGCGTCCGTCAACACCCTGGGACTGACCGACCAGGCCTATGCCGGGCTGACCTGGCACTGGGACGTCACGCCCCGGTTCTTCGGCGAATTCAGTTTCGGCCCCGGCC
>JAKAFA010000002.1 GCA_021818185.1 Pseudomonadota bacterium
CTTGAAAGCCGGTGAATGCGTCCGGCGTGCGCGTCTCGTCATAGCCCTTCCTCCTGGGCGGCATCTTCGCCGCCATCAGGCAGGAAATCCACTTATCCCGCTGTCCGAATTTCCAAGACCGGCTCTGGCGACAGCTGGGTGCCGGCCCCGAAGGTGGTGACCGTGCCGTTCTGGCTCAATTGGCCCGAGCCGTCGGTGGCGACGATGCCGGAGACGGCGGAATCGCCGCTGCCGGTGCTGAAGGTGGTGCCGCCGGCGCTGCCGTTGCCGAGCGTCACCGCCTGCCCGGGGGGCGCGGTGAACACTGTGCCGTTAGCCGAAGCCAGTGTGGCAATGCTCGTGCTGGGATTGATTGTCAGTGTGCCCGAGGCCAACGGAATCGAGATGGTGCTGTCGGCATTGGTCACCGCCGAGCCGGTTGTGCCGTTAATGGTGTAGGAACCAGTGAGACAATTACCGCTAGCATCCGGCACGCTGGCCGTTGTGATCACCAGGGTTCCATTAGACATACCTTGAACTTCGGACACGCTTCCATCGGAATTTTGCGTCGTTCTTGTCCAGCTTCCATCATATTTGAGCTGATATAGGTTACCTGTCGAGGTAACAATTGCAATGCCATTGTCTATATTTTTATAGCTGCTGATCGTACCAATTTCCCCGGCGAAAGCATTTTGCCATTGATTTCCCAGGGCTGTGGCCTCGGAGGGGGTTATTCCTGGCAGGCCGATATCGCCATTAATATCTGCAGACTGCCCTTGAGCGTATAACGCGCTCGTAATGACATTTGAAGCGCCGCTTGGATCGCTCATGTCAATGGGAAGGCTGAAACTTACAGAAGGAGCATCGACTTCTTTAAGAATGATGCCCTGGCTGTCGGTTATTGGCTGAAGTATCGCTGCCGCTCCCTGCGGATCGTAGAGTGAATCGTTTGGCCTCAAGAAGCCCGTAATGGCTTTTGCTCCTCCCCAATACGTACCTCCATTTATGGAAAATTGCGCTTCGTCAGGGCCGGTACTAGTTTGCGAACCATAAAATATACCCTTGCCGGTACTTGGGTCATAGAATTTTACAATTCCAACATGCCCCTGGAATGTAATAATATCGCCCGCTTGGACATCTGCCGGGGCGACAGAGTCAAACATACTGCCTGCGACAAAGTTCCCTGTCGTCAGCCGCTGTGAGCCAACGTTGTAGCCGGCTGCCAGTAGTGATTGATAAACCAGTCCAGAGCAATCTATGCCTGGACCAACGTTACCATATTGATCAGACTCAAGGGTCGTACCGTTGTTGTGCCCTGGCACGCCGTTGTAAATAAACGAACCATTTAACCCGACTCCGAAGCGCGATTCGGCGGCCGTAAGGATCTGACTGTTAGCTGGCATATTGGCGCCCTCCTAGTCGAGATTATGGTTCGTTGTTTGCGAACATGGAGAAAAATTTACCATTGTCGTCTAGCCCAATTATCCGTAAGTCTGGTCCCATATAAGTATCTGCAATCTGATAAATGTTTTTTTTCTTAATAACAGGAACAGGAGAGAAGCGTTCTGGCATGTTTTCCGCACTTCCACCCCTTAACCTGCATTTGTCTCCAGAGTTGTACCAGACAGAATTGATTGATCTGTACGAAACTGACCCGTCATACCTTAAGAAGAATACAGGATAATATTCGTCAAAATAAGGAATAAGTAATGTCTTTACATCATAAATATCTTTTATCTCGAATGGAGATAGCGCTGAATCATCATTAAGCTGCGGGCACCCTCCCCAGACAAAAACCCGACCCGTTTTTGTTACGGCGTAACTGTGAAAATGCCCGGAGAATACGTGGGCTACGTCTGCTATAGCTGTGATCCTGTTGACCCCCACACTTTTAAATTTTTCTGAGGCAATGCCAAGCACGCCGAATCTATTTAGACCCCACGCATAAATCGCACCGCTCTGGCCAAGAGCCAGCGCGTTAAGCCCGTTGGTGGAGATATCGATCACGGGCTCCGGAAGCGGCACATGAACCGGTGAAGATGGCTGAATAATTCGGTCCGGGCTGTCCAAAAGTCGTGAAGCAGGGTTAGGAGGGATGCCGTCGAGTACCCCAAACTTGGTATGGCCTATCCCCCAGACGGTACCATCGGCCAGTCGGATCAATGTTGCCCAGGCCGTAGAGGTAACTTCCTGCGCATCGTTCAGTTTTCCTACGCGACGCGCCTTGGAAAATTTGACTGGGGCGGACTCACTTTCTTCATGCACAGGCCTGGCAGCATCCAAACCAGCATTCCATGTCCAAACCCAACCCCGCCGATCAACTGCCGCAGTCCCCGAAACGGAAACAGCGTTGGATACGCCTTGAATGTTAGTGGGCTCAGTTAACTCGGCAGGATAGCGGAAAGCTACGATATGGCCGGAGGAGTCGATATAGGTAGGATAAACCGATTCAGTCACCATCCCCGCAGAAGAAACGCTTGTTTGGTATTGCAAAATAACAAGTAAAACTAGTGCTACGCTAAATTTAATGCACAAGTTTAAATAAAATTTCGCCACTGCGTGCAAATTGCAATCATGTATTATTCGTGGAATATTCACTTTTACAACATCCAGTTTGAGAGAGTTTGGTAAGTGTGGTGGCAGCGAGCCCTCATCCAGCCGCTGCGCGGCCACCCTCTCCCACTTGGCGGGAGAGGGTGTAGCGGCCCCTCGCGTCGCTATGGCAGCATTGCTCATTCTCCTCACCTCTCCCTGAAGCTCTCATCGACATGCTGGATCACCGGGTCCAGCAGGTAGCTGATCACCCGGCGGCGGCCGGTCTTGATTTCGGCGGTGACCGCCATGCCGGGGGTCAGGGCCACGTCCTTGCCGTCGGCGCGGATGGTGGTGCGGTCGGGGTGGATGCGCACCGAATAGACCGGCCCGCCGGCCTCCGCCATCCGGCCGGCGGAATCGTGGCTGTCGCCATTCTCCGGCGGCGGGCGCCGGGTGGGGTCGCTGTCGGGGCCCTCGACGGCGTCGGAGGAGACCAGGGTCACCTCGCCCGGCACGGTGCCGTAGCGGGTGAAGGGGAAGGCCTCCACCTTGATCTCCACCTTCTGGCCGGGCAGCACGAAGCCGGCATCCTTGTTGGGCAGCGCCGCCTCGACGGCGATGCCCACGTCGTCGGGGACCACCATCAGCACCGGGGCCCCCAAAGTCACCACCGCGCCGGGGGCGTTGACCGCCAGTTGCTGCACCACGCCGTCCACCGGGGCGGTAAGGCGCAGCAGGCGGTCGCGGTCCCTGGCCTTGGCCAGGTCCTGGGCCAGCGAGGCGGCCTTCTGCTCGGCCTCGGCCAATTGGCCGAAGGCCTCGGCGCGGAACTGGCCGTCGGCCTGTTTCAGGCGCTCGGCGACGTTGTCCACCGCCGCCCGGGCTTCGGCCAGCTTGTGGGTGGCGCCTTCCAGTTCCTGGCGGCGATCCACCAGATCCTGCTGCACCTGCAGGTAATCCAGCTTGCTGCTCAGGCCCTTTTCCGCCAGGCCGCCGCGGATGCGGGCGCGTTCGGCCAGCAGCGGCACAGTGTCCTTGAGGCGGGCGATCTCCGCTCCGGCGGCCTGGACGTCGGCCCGTCTCTCGTCGCGCTCGCGTTCCAGGGCGCCGATGGTCGAACGGTAATCGGCCAGCTTGTGGGCCAGTTCGGCCTGATGCACCGCCAGCAGGTCGGGCGGCGCCGACACTCCCCGCGGCAATTCCAGCCGGTCGCTGCCCCGCAGCAGGGCGCGCAGCCGCGAAGCGGTGACCACCTGTTCCAGCCGCTCCCGCGCCAGCCGGGCGGTGTCGGCCTCCGACCCGGTGCGATCCAGCTCGATCAGCACCTGGCCGGCCGTCACCCGGTCGCCGTCCTTGACGTGGATGGCCGCCACCGTGCCGGATTCGGGCGCGGCCACCGGCTTGGTCTTGCCGGCCGGGATGATGCGCCCCTGGGCGGTGGCGTGGATATCCACCCGGCCGAGGCTGGCCCACAGCAGCGCGGCGGTGAACAGGGCGACGATGGCCGCCCCGGTGGTGCGGCCCAGCGGCGAGGCGGGCGTCTCGGTGATTTCGATCACCGCCGGCAGGAAGGCCAGTTCGTCGGCATTGCGCCCGGCCAGCCTGGGGCGTAGGCGGTCGAGCTGCCAGGCCGCCTGCCACACCGCGGCGTGCCGGCGCAACGGTTCCAGGCGCATCAGGGCCTCGTCGTGCCAGCCCTCGGGCAGTCGGGCGCCGACCCAGTCCGTGGCCGCGCGAAGGCGGGTTTCAAGCGCGGCGCGGACACGGTCACGAATCCACATCACCGGCCTCCTGGCACCGCCACAGCTGCGCATAGCGGCCGCCCGCCGCCAGCAGGGACTCGTGGCTGCCCTGCTCGACCACCAGGCCCTTTTCCATCACCACGATGCGGTCGCAAGGACGCACCGCCGACAGCCGGTGGGCGATGACGAACACCGTGCGCCCGCGGGCCATCGCCGCCATGTTGCGGCGGATCTCCGCTTCGGATTCGTAGTCGAGGGCCGAGGTCGCCTCGTCGAAGATCAGGATGCGCGGGTCGGTGATCAGGGCCCGCGCGATGGCGATGCGCTGGCGCTGGCCGCCGGACAGGGCGCCGCCGCGCTCGCCCACCACGGTGTCGTAGGCCTCCGGCAGGTCGAGGATGAACTCGTGGGCCGCCGCCATCCGCGCCGCCGCCACCACCCGCTCCATGGGGGCGGCGGGATCGGCCAGGCAGATGTTGTCGCGCACCGATCGGTTGAACAGCACGTTTTCCTGCAGCACGACGCCGATCTGGCGGCGCAGCCAGGCGGTGTCCACCAGGGCGAGGTCGATGCCGTCGATGGCCACCTTGCCGCTTTCCGGCAGGTAGAGGCGCTGGATCAGCCGGGTCAGGGTGCTTTTGCCCGACCCCGACGAACCGACGATGCCGATGCTCTCGCCCGCCGCCACGTCGAGGGACACGCCCTTCAACACCTGGGGGCGGTCGGGCCGGTAGCGGAAGGTGACCGCGTCGAAGCTGACCCGCCCCTGGATGGCCGGCAGGGTGGAGCGCGCCGCCTGCGGCCGTTCGGTGGCGGTGTTGAGGATGTCACCCAGCCGATCGACCGAGACCCGCATCTGCTGGAAGTCCTGCCACAGCTGGGCGAGGCGCAGGATCGGCGCGGCGACCCGCCCCGACATCATGTTGAAGGCGACCAGGGCGCCGATGGTCATGCCGCCGTCCATCATCGCCTTGGCGCCGAACCATAGGCACAGCACCACCTGCGCCTTGGAGATAGCTTGCGCCGCTTGCGAGGCGACGGCATTGAGATTTTGCGCCCGGAACGAGGAGCGCACATAGGCGGCGAGCAGGCCTTCCCACTTGCGCTGCAATTGCGGCTCGACCGCCATCGCCTTGCACGTCTCGGCGGCGGTGACCGCCTCCACCAGGAAGGCCTGGCTGTCGGCGCCGTGGCGGAACTTGGCGTCGATGCGCCGCTTGAGGACCGGCGTCACCCCCAGCGACAGGCCGACATAGAGCGGGATGGTGGCGAGCACGATCCAAGTCAGGGTCGCCGAGTAGGTGAACATCACGGCGAAGAACACGATGGTGAACACCGCGTCCACCACCAGGGTCAGGGCCGACCCGGTCAGGAAGTTGCGGATGTTTTCCAGCTCGCGCACCCGCGCCACCGTGGTGCCGGCCTGCCGCGCGCCGAAATAGGCCAGCGGCAGGCCCATCAGGTGGCGGAACAACTGGGCCCCCAACTCGACGTCGATGCGGCTGGTGGTGTGGCTGAACACATAGGACCGGATGGCCCCCAGCCCCACCTCGAAGGCCGAAACCAGACCCAGGCCGACGGCCAGGACGTCGAGGGAGGACAGGCCGCGATGCACCAGCACCTTGTCGGTCACCACCTGGAAGAACAGCGGCGACACCAGGCCCATCAGCTGCATGAAGAAGGACGCCGCCAGCACCTCGCCCAGCAGCCGGCGATGGCGCACCACGGCGGGAATGAACCAGGCGAGGTCGAAGCCGCGCGCCGGCCCGGCCAGGGCCTCGCGGTGGGTGACCAGGATCAGCCGGCCGTCCCACTCGGCCGCCATCTCCTCTTCCGATTTGATCTCGGGCGCCGGAACTCTTGGGTCCTGGATCAGCAGCTTGCCCTCGACGAAGCGGGCGAAGACCACGAAGGACCCGTCGGCCAGCGGCGCGATCGCCGGCAGGGGCGCCCGGTCGAGCCGCTGCCACGACGAAGAGGAAATCCGGGCCAGCAGCCCGTTGCGCTTGGCCGCCCGCACCACGTCGACGGCCTCGAATGGCCCTTCGGTCTTGCCGTAGTCGTGGCGGATCTGGTCGGGATCGGCGGGACGCTGGAAGAAGCGCAGCAGCAGCGCCAGACAGGCCAGACCGGTATCCGGCTGCCTCGCCTCCGTACACATCCCGTCCGGCATCGTCCCCCCACACCGCGGCCGTGGCGGCCCAGCAACTTTTGACTACAGGATTGGCGTGTTTCCGCCTTTTCGGTTCATCCTATCGTACTGAAACGGATAGTCGAGTCGTTTTGTGCGCATCCGGTGTAGGATGTGACGGGAGGCGGCTTGCCGAGGTCGTGGTGCGCAGGGAGGGGCCATGAGGGGAATGGCGGCGGTGGCGATTGCCGGCCTGGTTGCCGGCTGCACCGGCATGGTGAACCGCTACGATGCGATGTCAGACTGCCAGAAGGACTATCCGATCCCCCAGGGCGCCCTCATCCGCTATTGGGCGTCGTATTACAGCGATCGTGGGGCCGCGCAGCAACTTGCCGACCATGACCGTCAGATCGAGGCTTGCTATCGGAACAAATTGGCGGCAATGGGGGCGGGCGGCCGGGCGAAGGGCAAGGGGGCGGAGCCGGGCGGGGTGGCAGGGAATTGAGACCGCCGAGGCGGTGAACCGCGCCGCGGAGCGCGGTAGCGGGCAATTTCCGAATGCACTTCAACCCCAGCCGCGACAGCCTCAGGGCGCGGGCGGCGGCGCTGTCTTCGCCGATCAATCCTCGGTCGCGGCAATCGACCCCCAGCGTTCGAGACGGAGATTGGGGTGCGGCCGCCCCGGCGGCCGGCGACGACAGACCGTGACAGAGGGCCGTCGCATCCGCCCTCGATCCGGCCGGCTTGCTCGGTCCGGGGGCGGTGCGGTTCATGCCCGGGCACGTGCGAAGCTATGACGGTTGGGCTGGCCGTCGCTCGCCACGAATCCCCGCCCAATCATGGTGGCGCGGAAACTCACTTCATCCCGCGGGGCGCGCCCTGGTGAAATTCATGAATTTTCCAACCGAAATCCGCCTCGCCACCAAGAGGTGATCGACGCCCAAATGGGTGAGGCCGCCGGCCTTGTGCAGATCGGGATGGGCAAGCAAAGCGCGGATAGCGGATAGCGTCGCCGGGTGGCTCCAGATGGGCCATGCGAAGGAAAAGCCGTCTTGGCCGAAGGAACCGCCGACGATCGCGGGGCGCACCCTGCCGGCCCGCGTTTCCGGAACCAGCGGGATCGCAGCGAGGCCAACGGCGGCCAGACGATTGGCCCCGTGCTGGGTGCCACCCTTGTAGGCGGGATCGGTGGGATCACCGGCCAGGAGGGCGTAGCGCACATCCTCTTCCGGATCCCAGCGGAAGGAAAAGGTCGGGTCCCGGCGGTGCCACGGCATGAACAGGGCCTCGGCGAGGCAATCGGCGGCGGAAAGGGTAACGGCCGCCTTGCCCCTTCCGCGCGGCGGCGGGGCGGGGTCGGCGGGAACCTTCGCCAGTCTCTCCAGGAAATGCTGGTGACCCTGGCCAAACAGAAGGCACAGCGGCGTCGGATCAATGGGGGAGTTGCCGGGATGCCGGTCCTCCTTAACGGCGGCATCGCTCATCAGGGCGGCCAGCAGGTCCGCTCGCCCGCGTGCCGAGATTGTCGCGTTGCCAGCGACCTCCTCGAGCAGTCGAAGTGCCTCGTCGCGCGCGTAGTTGAGATCCTTCCGGGTCCACTGCCCCAAATCATGGTCGGCGGCAAGGACGGAAAGGCCGGCAGCGGCGGCCTCGGCGACCTCTTCCCTGGTGACCGAAACGGCAAGACACAGCAGCGGACGCAACGGTGGAGTATCGAGGTCCCAGGCGGCTCGGGGATGACGCTTGCCGCCCTCCGGCCGATCACGGTCGGCGGCCTCCAGCGCCCTCAACACGCCGAGCAGGGCCAGGAAGGCGAGCAGATTGTCCGGTTCCAGCCCGTCGAGCCGGTGGCGGGTCGCGGCGGTCATGCGGAGGCTCCATCCTCGGCCAGGCGAAGGGCTGCCTCCTCCGAAGCCCGGTGGTCGGCCAGGCGCAGGATGGCCTCCAGGCGGGCCAGTTCCCAAACGCCGTAGCGGGCCTTGAGGCATTCGTAAAGCGCGGGCCAGTCGAGGCCGTCGCGATCATAGGCCAGGGACTGGGGCCCGGCTCCGGGCGGCAGCGTTGACAACGGCAGGCCGAGTATCCCGGGCAGACCGGTGCGCGCCTCTCGGTCCTCGGGATCGGCATGGGGAAAGAAGGGACGCCCATGGCCGTGGTGGGTTCCCACCAGCCACAGCACCAGATCGGCATCTTTCGCTTCGGCGAAACGGGGGATCAGGGGGGCCAACCGAACGGATAGTGCCTCGTGCCGCCAGTGGTCGGGCAACCGGGTGCGCGCCCTGGCCTCGCGGGGGAGCGGCCGGGCCGACTTGGCGAGGACATGGGCGGGGTCGGTGCCGAGCGGGTCACCAAAGGCCAGCCACCCCTGAAACCGTGGATCGGCCTTGCCGATGTCGTGGCAATACCCCGCCACTTTCAGGTCAAGGACACGCTCCTCCGCCAGGCCGGCCCGCCGCGCGAACGCTTCCGCTACCGCTTCCACCTCCCGGGCGTGCCGGTCGAGCGGCAGGGCATAGCCCGGCAGCGATCCGGCCATGTCATCCTCGGTGGCGGCGCCATGCCCATCTTCAGCGTCGCCGCCCCCTTTCAAGCCCGACCGCGCGACGAACACGACCCCCCGCGGGCGCCCGTCCTCGTCGACGCCGTAGAGATCCGTGCGCGCCTCCACACTGCGGCGGCCTTTCCTGGCGTGATCCAGGCACCCGAGGGCCTCCCGGATGGAATCGGGCAGGGGGAGCGCGGCCACGGCATCGCGCAGATCCCGCCAGTGCCGGGTTTCGGCCCCGACGATGGCCTGGGCGAGCGCCTGGCTGCCACCGTCGTCGTCACCGGTCAGCAATCCCGGCGCCACCCGCACCGCGAAATGGCGCCCGACGAAAGGCCGAGCGGCCTTATCGGCCACATCGGCGGCCGGATCGCGGCGATCGGGGGTCCAGCCGAATTCGTCCACCCCGCCATAGGCCGCCGGAACCACCACCGCGTCGCCGGGACGAATATCCCCAGGCCGGATCCAGGCGGAGCGGTCATCGTCGCCGGCCCAGCGGAACACCGGCCTCGCTTCCGGCCGCCGCCGCGACAGCGTCGCTTCTTCGGGACCGGCGGCGGGAATGTCGGCCAGGAGGCCGGCGGTCCCGTCAGCGTCTTCAAGCCAGCGGCGCACCGCCCACACCGGCAGGTCGATGGCCTCGGCGGCCCGCGGCGGCACCAGCAGGAGAAGGCGGCGCATGCCTTCCTTCGGAACAGCGGTGTCCACGTCCGCCCGCCAGATGACGGACACCGCATCCGCGGCGCGGTCGGGGCCATGGAGATAGAGCGCCACCTCGGGATCGGCCGCGGGAACGGGCGAGGTCTGGGACAACAGGTCGAGATGGGCGGGCAACAGCACGGGGGCGTCCGGCTTGGGGGAAAGAGCGTCCTCCGGCACCGACCGCTTCGCGAAGGCGGCCAAGCCGAAATCGACGACGGCATCGGCACCTTTGCGGGGCGGGCCATCGGCGGTGCCGGTCAGATACGTCCATGCCTCTCCGGCGGCTGTGCCGTAGACCGGATCCTTGGCGTCGGCCTTGCCGCCGACGATGGCGGCGTGGGGGGTGATGTTCCGACCGGCGCGGTTGAGCCGCCCGAAGCGCTGGCGCAGGGCATCGACGGGGGCGGCGTCGGTAACGAGTCCGTCCAGGTCGATGTCCACTCCCGCCTCGACGCATTGGGTGGCGACGATCACCAGCGGCCGGTCCAGCTCGCGTCGGCAACCGGTGCGGATCGGCTTCAGCTTGCCGGCGAGGTCGTCGCGATCCACGGGCCGGGCCGGGCCGATCATCAGCAGCCGATCGGCGGCCTCGGCATCGAGGTGCCGGCCAAGCTCCTCAAACACCGTCCGTGCCCGCCCCACGCGGTTGACCACCACGCCGAGGGCGGAGTTCTTGTCCATGGCCATCAACGCCCGCAGCGTTTCGCCGACGATCACTTTGACTCGTCGCCGCTCTTCGGCCTGATCCGCTGCCTCGTTCCCGTCATCGGCCTCGGCGGTCCGCATGCCGCCGAGATCGACCAGCCGGGCCGGCTTGGGGCTGTGCCAACGGGTGGCGAGAACGGGATCGGCGTAGTCCTCCGGCTCCAGGCCGACGCGGCCGCCCGCCCTGTCTCCCGGCGTGGCGGTCAACAGCGACACCCCCCAGGGGGCGGCGGCATCCGTGCATTGGCGCCAGTCGTTCTCCCGGTAGCGCCTTACCCAATGAAGCGTCTGGCGGAACGGTTCGGAGAGATGCGCCTCGTCCAGCAGGATCAGGCAGTCGGCACCGACCAGACCGGCATGAACCGGCTTCATGCGGTCGGACACGCCGTAGCCCCGGAACAGCAGGCGCGAGCCCACCTGATCCACGGTCGAGCACAGGATGGTGGGCTGGGACGGCGTGCGGGCCCAGTCGTCCTCCCGCGGAATGCCGCCGCGCAGGCGGCGGGCGACCAGCGGCGGGGCGTCCGGCCCGGCCAGCAACCACAGGCGGTCCGCCACCCTCCCGATGACGGAATGGCCCGGATCGGCAAGGGCGTTGACGATCCTCTCCGCCCGCGCGAAGGCATCGTCCACCACCAGCCGGCGGTCCACCACCAGGGCGATCCGCACCGGCGCCCGTCGCGCCGCTCCGCGATCGGCGTCCAGGGCGAGAGTGAATACGGCCACGTCCAACGCCGCCGTCTTGCCGAAGCCGGTGGGCAGGTCCAGCACCGCGGGCCAGGTGCCGTCCTCGGCCACCAGCCGGGCGAGCCGCGTCTGCCAGGGGAACGGCGGATGCCCATGGATCGCCTGGAAGAAGGCGGGGAAATCATCGGCCGTCAGGTCAGGGGACATGCGGGCCCTCCGCATCGACGGGGCGGCACAACCCCAGGCCGACGAACCGGCCGGCGCCCAGGATCATCGGGCCATCCACCCGCTCGGAAAAGCGGATCACCGCATGCGTGAGCGTCCGGCTGGCGAGCGAGGTCGGCAGCCGCCAGCGCATCCAGTCGGGTGACCGGCCGGCCGGCTCTGCCGAGACCGCGCCTTCCACGGCGGAATGCTTGTCGGGAACCACGACTTGCGGGTCCGGCAGGCCGATGTTGCGGCAGGCGGCGGCGATCTGCGCGGCGATTTCCGTCTGCCGTGCCGGCCCGTCCTGCTTCAGATGGCGATCCAGCACGATGGGGGTGACGGAGGCGAAGGTGGACGAGGTTGCGGTGTACAGGGCCGGATCGAGGGAAACCTTGGCCGGCTCCAGGGTGGGGGACAGGGTCAGCCCGAAGCGGTGGAGGCGCAACACCCGGCGTCCGGTTCCGCCGTCCATCGGAGCGATGGCGCGCAGGGCGGCACGGAAGCCGGGATCATCCATCAGCCCATCGGCGGACGGCGCCAGGGCAAAGCCCAGAATCCGGCCATCGGCATGGGGGAAGCCGGCGAAGGCCAGCGGCACGATGGCAAGGTGAGGCGCCCGCGTCGGGCGGCCATCTGACCACCACCGGCAGCAGCGACACGGTGACGATGAGCAGCGGCACGGTGACGCTGGGCAACGCCAGCACGGTGACGGTCGCGGGCACCGGCGACAGCATCATCGGCGGCAGCGGTGACGTGCTGACGCTGAGCGGCAGCAGCGACACCGCCACCCTCAGCAATGGTGCCGTCGGGCTTGCCAACGGCAGTCAGGTGACGGTGACGGCCAACAGCCTCACAGTCAGCGCGTCTGGCCTAGTGGTGAACGGAAGCAACGACGGCCTGCAGCTTTCAAGCGGGACGGTCAGCCTTGCCGGCAGCCTGTCCGAGGCGGTAACCGGCAATTCCGACGTGATTTCCGGCGGTACCGGCGACGTGCTGAGCTTGAGCGGCAGTGGTGATACGGTGACCTTCAGCTCCGGCACGGTGACGCTAGCCAATGCCAGCGTCGCCGTGGTGAGCGGCATTGGCGACGTGATCAGCGGTGGGGCGGGCGACAGCCTCAGCTTGAGCGGCAGCACTGCGACGGTCACCTTGAGCAGCGGCACGATCAGCCTGATTGCAGCCGGTGTGACAACGACGCTCGCCGGCAACGGCGACAGCATTTCCGCGCTGGGCAGTGACACGGCGACGGTGAGCGGGTCGTCGGATGTGATCACCGTCAGCGGCAGTGGCGGCCAACCGCCTAGCGGATGTGATCGAGGTCGTCGGTGCGGCGGCCGGGGAGGCTGCCGGACGGGGCGACCTCAAGCCCCAGAGCACCATGGGCCATAGCGTCACCCGCAGCGACGATGGGGCAATCCCCATGGTCACGGTCGACGGCCTGCTGGCTGACCGGCCGGCCCTAAGGGGGCAGCGGGTCATCGTCAAGATCGATGTCGAAGGCAACGAGACCGAGGTCATCCGGGGCATGGCAGATCTGCTGGGCTCCGGCTGGGTCGCTGCCGTCATCTGGGAGCGCGGCCGCGAGTACGACCATCCCGAAGGCCAGGAGCGGCTGCGTCTCCTGCGCGCCTACTTCGCTTCCCTGGGGTTCACCGCGTGGTATTTCGAGTCCGAGGACGCGGCGGGCCCGCTGCTCCCGTTCACGGACACCGGCCGGATTTGCAATGTCTTCGAGCTTGCCCCCGGCATCTCTCCGCATGCCAGTTACGGCCTGCCCCGGCCGCAACCCATGGCCCAGCCGGCCAGCCCGATATTGGATGCCGTCTTCGAGGCGCGGCGCGGGTTCCAGCTCGGCATCCAGGCGCAGTCGGCCGGCAAGGTCGAGGACGCACTGGCGTATTTCGCGCAGGCCGCCGCTGCCGATGCCACGCTCAGCGATCTCTACAACAGCCTCGGCGTGATGCTGTTCGGGCTTGGCCGCCATGCCGCCGCCACCGCCTGCTGTCACCGAGCCGCCGCGATGGCGCCGGGAGACTTCACCGTGTGGTGCAATCTCGGCAACGTGCTGCGGCAGCAGGGCAAGTTCGAGCGATCCGAGGAGTGCCATGCGCGGGCGCTCGCCCTGGCACCCGATCATCCCAGCGTGGTCTACAATTTCGGCCTGCTGAAACGGGATCAGGGAAAGCCGGAAGAAGCCCTGACCGCCTTCGAACGGGCGCTGGTGCTGAAACCGGATCACAGCGCCTGCCGGTGGGACCATGCGCTCGCCCTGTTGCAGAAGGGGGATTACGGGCAAGGGTTTCCCGCCTACGAAGCGCGCTGGGCCTTGACCCGTGGTACGCCCCGCAAGGTGTCGCTGCCGCGCTGGGACGGCACCTCGCTGGAGGGCCGCTCGATATTCCTGCAGGACGAACAGGGCTTCGGCGACATCCTGCAGTTTGCCCGCTTTATTCCCGAGGTGAGGCGCCGCGGTGCAACCAGGGTGGTGCTGGAGTGCCGCCCCGAACTGATGCGCCTGATGGCGATGGCCCCTGGGATCGATACCGTGGTGCCGCGTGACGGCTCCGCGCCAAACTGCGACGTCTACGCACCGCTGCTCAGTCTTCCGGGGCTTCTCGGCACCACTCGGGAGACCCTTCCGGCCGACGTGCCCTATCTGGTCGCCCCCGCTCCGGCCCACGCGTTGCCGGATGATGGCCGCCTCAAGCTAGGCCTGGTTTGGGCCGGCAAGGCGACGCCTACCGATCGCTCCTGTCCCCTGGAGCTGCTGCTGCCACGGCTGGGCGACCCCCGGTATGCCGTATTCAGCCTGCAGACCGGCCCGCGCGCCGACGACTTGAAGGCGCTTGGCGGGGATGCCTTCATCACCGATCTCGGCCCCCTGCTGGAGGATTTCGCCGAGACGGCTGCCATCCTCGCTCAGCTGGACCTGCTGATCACCGTCGATACCGCTGCCGCCCACCTTGCCGGTGCGCTGGGCGTACCGACCTACCTCCTGTTGCACCATGTTTCCGACTGGCGCTGGCCGGGTTTCGGGAAATCCTCTCCCTGGTATCCGAGCATGACGCTGTTCCGACAGCATCGGCCCAAATGCTGGGATGGCGCCCTCGATGATTTGGCCGCCGCCTTGGGCGGCTTTATGCCCCGAGACGAGCTTCGCCGCGCATTCTGAACGTCTGGGGATCAGCGAACGGCTGGGACGCCGCCCCACTTGGGTGCCTGCCGGAAAAGACTGGATTTCCCCTCCGAAGAGAGCGTTGCTGGTGGGTGACGGCGTGCCGGACTTCCTCCTGGCCTGCCGCCCGCCCCGACCGGGAGACCGGCGGGGCTCCCGGTGGTGGCAGCGCCGCGGCGGTTCGCGGCGCCACGAAACGGGAGGCCCTCACCATGTCGCACGGAAAAATCACGGAAGCCATCGCGCCGGCCACCGAGCATACCCCATGTCCTCCCGGGGCGGTGGAGCCGCCCGAGGGATCGGGCGGTGCCATCGCCGTTATCCCGCCGACCATTGCGATCAAGAGCCGGCGGAAGCCCCGGACCAAGGCCGTCACATCGGAGGGCGCGGTTGATGGCGTGGCGGCGTCGGAACCATCCGCCGCCCAGAAGATCGACGAACCGAAGCCGCTTCCCAGCGGCGAGGAGATCGCCGCCGCCTGCCGGACCCTGCTGCTCGACTATCTTGCCGGTGCTGCCGGCCTGTCCCCCGGGGAGGCCGAGGCTGCCGCCGACCGTGCCGTCCGGGCGCTGGCGCCGCCTCCATCTGCCGCCGGCCGTGACGATACCAAGCTGGCCCGCCTGATCGTCTTGCTGCGCCGCCGGGAAGGCGCGACGCTCGCCGAGATGGTCGAGGCCACCGGCTGGCAGACCCATTCGGTGCGCGGGTGCTTGAGCGGCACCCTCAAGAAGAAGATGGACCTCGCGGTGGCCAGCGAGATGGCCGAGGGCCGCCGCATCTACCGCCTGCCGGCGGAGGGCTGAGCCATGCGCCGCGGCCAGGTCGATCGGACGGCACTCGCCGCCGAGCTGGCAGGCCTCCCCCATCTCGCTGATGCAGACCTCCGGAGCCGCTGGAGGGATCTGTTCGGCCACCCGCCGCCCCGGCTCGGCAGGGGTCTGCTGGCGGCTGCGGTTGCCTACCGCCTGCAGGAGAAGGCCCTGGGTGGGCTCAAGCCGTCGGTGCGCCGGATGTTGGCCCAAGCGGCCGGACATGCCGCTGCCGGCCGACCGGTGGCACCGCCGCCGCCCATCGCCAAGGCCGGCACCTGTCTGATCCGGCAATGGCATGGTGAGGTGCACGAGGTGGCGGTGTTGGACGACGGCGCGCTGTATCGGGGTGAGCGCTACCGCTCACTGTCGCAGGTGGCGCGCGCCATCACCGGGGTGCGTTGGTCGGGACCGCGCTTTTTCGGCCTCCAGGGCAAGGAGGCTGCCGATGCCGCCGACCAAGCCTAACCCCAAACGGTGCGCCGTCTACACCCGCAAGTCTTCCGAGGAAGGACTGGAGCAGGACTTCAACTCGCTCCATGCCCAGCGCGAATCCTGCGAAGCCTTCATCAGGAGCCAGAAGGCGGAGGGCTGGCGGCTGGTGGAGGCCGCCTACGACGACGGCGGCTTCTCGGGCGGGACCATGGACCGCCCCGCCCTGCAGCGCCTCCTGGCCGACATCAAGGCCCGGCGCATCGACGTGGTGGTGGTCTACAAGATCGACCGCCTGACCCGCGCTTTGGCCGACTTTGCCAAGATGGTCGAGGTGTTCGACGCCCATTCCGTCTCCTTCGTGGCGGTGACCCAGCAGTTCAACACCACCACCTCGATGGGCCGGCTCACCCTCAACATCCTGCTGTCCTTCGCCCAGTTCGAGCGCGAGGTCACCGCCGAGCGCATTCGCGACAAGATCGCCGCCTCGAAGAGGAAGGGAATGTGGATGGGGGGCGTGGTGCCCTTGGGCTACGACGTCGAGGACCGCCGGCTGGTGGTCAATACGGCCGAGGCCGCGACGGTGCGCACCATCTTCCGCCGCTACCTCGACCTCGGCTGCGTGCGGCGGCTGGCCGAGAATCTGGAGCGGGATGGTATCCGCTCCAAGCGGCACACCGGCAAGCGATGTGGCGGCACCGTCCTCGGCCGCGGCGCGCTCTACACCCTGCTCGCCAATCCCCTCTATGTCGGCGAGGTGCGCTACTGCAAGGCCACCTATCCCGGCCTGCACGAGGCGATCATCGAGCGGGAGCAATGGGACGAGGTGCAGCGGATGCTGGCCGGCAACGGCGTCACCCGCGCCATGCGCCCTACCAGGGTCGCCCCCAGCCCGTTGGCCGGCAAGCTCTACGATGGCAACGGTGAGCGCCTGACCCCCAGCCACACGGTCAAGGCTGCGCGGCGCTACCGCTACTACGTATCCCATCCGCTCATCACCGGCACCGTCGATCAGGCTCCCGAGCGATGGCGGTTGCCGGCGCAGGAGGTGGAAAACGCCGTCGGCGAAGCCTTGTCCGGCATCCTCGCCGACCGCGCGGGCCTGGCCACAGCGATGCGCGCCGCCGGCTTGGCGCTGGAGAAGCTATCGGCGGTGTTCGCCGCGGCCGCCGCTTGGCGCAAGAGGGTGGAAGCCGGCACCGAAGCCCCTGCGGCGGTGGCGGCCATCGTCGAGCGGGTCGAGGTGCGGGACGATGGGCTGCTGCTGACGGTGTCGCTGGCGGCGCTCTTGCAGCCGGAGGCGATCGTCACCGATGTCGAGGCGCTCACCATCACCCGCGCCATCCCCATGCAGCTGAAGCGGCGCGGCTGCGAGATGCGTCTCGTGGTCGATGGCGCCGGCCCATTGCCCAAGGTCGATCCCGCCCTGATCAAGGCCCTCGCCCGAGCGAGGGCGTGGTTTGACGAACTGGCCAGCGGCGCGATGCCGTCGCTGGCCGCCATCGCCCGGCGCGAGGGCATCACCGACCGCTACATCGGCCAGCTCCTGCCGCTGGCTTTCCTCGCCCCCGACCTTGTCGCGGCGATCGTCGCCGGCACCCAGCCGGTCGGCCTCACCGCCGAAACCCTCATCCGGCACATCGACCTGCCGGCCGATTGGGGCGAGCAGCGCCGCGCCCTCGGGTTCGGCTGATTTCCCATCTTTCGGCGGGCCTCTTTCCGCCACTCCGCACGGGGGCAAGCGCGTCGTGTTGCCAGCGTGCGCGTTCGGGTATTCGGTCGACCCGAAGCGGCAAAGTGGCAAACGGAGAAAACGGGAGCGGGCAGCGCCGATGGGGGAGGGATCGCGCCGGTCTCCCCTTCGGGTGAGCCCGCAGACATGGCCGGACGGCCGCCCTTGCGGCCGCTTACACAGATGATCTGCGCGCTACCGCAAAAGAATGGCGGAGGGGGAGGGATTCGAACCCTCGGTAGGGGTTTACCCCCTACGACGGTTTAGCAAACCGTTGGTTTAAGCCACTCACCCACCCCTCCGCGGAGCGGCGCACGGGCGCGGTGCCCAAGGCTGGAGGCCGTTTCTAGCGGAACGCGGGCGGTCCGTCAATCGTGCTTGCAGATTTCCTCGCCTGGTCGAGGAATGGTGCGCCGCGGCAAGAGCGGCCGGCGCTGGCGATCCGCCACAGCGCCGCCATGTCGAGGTGGCTTTCCAGGTGGTCGGCCAGACGGTCCAGGATGGCATCCACCAGCGGCTCGTAGGTTACGCCGCCCGTCGCCGCACCGGGGCGCAGGGCGTCCAGCAGGGCATGCCGCCACGGATCGGAGGCGAACAGGCCATGCAGGTAGCACCCCATCACCCGGCCGTCGGCAGCCACCGCCCCGTCAGGCCGTCCGTCCAGGACCAGCATCGGCCGGGCGGCGTCGGGGCCGTCGGTACGGCCCATATGCATTTCATAGCCGGCCACCGGCCGGCCGGCGGAATCGGTGCCGGCGACCCGGCGCAGCACCTTGTCGCCTCCCATCACCGTCGCCACGTCCAGCAGCCCCAACCCGGGGGCCTGGGCCCCGGCCGGGCCCTCGACCCCCAGAGGGTCGGCCACGCTGCGGCCCAGCATCTGATAGCCGGCGCAGATTCCGATCACCCGGCCGCCGCGGCGCAGGTGGGCGCGCAGATCGATATCCCAGCCCTCGTCGCGCAAAACCGCCAGGTCGGCGATGGTGGCCTTCGACCCGGGCAAAATCACCAGATCGCAATCGCCGGGCAACGGCCGGCCGCGCGGCACCATGGTCAGCCGCACCGCCGGTTCGGCGGCCAAGGGGTCGAAATCGTCAAAATTGGCGATGCGCGACAGCATCGGTACGGCAACGTGGAGGCGCCCCGCCTCCGTCCCGCCGCCGCCCAGCGAGGCCGAATCCTCGGCGGGCAGGCGGGCGGCCTCGGCGAACCATGGCACGATGCCGAGGCAGGGCAGGCCGGTGCGCTCGGCGATGATCGCCAGGGCGGGGTGGAACAGCGCCGGGTCGCCGCGGAAACGGTTGATGACATAGCCCTTCAGGCGGGCTCGTTCGGCGGGCGGCAGCAATTCCCAGGTGCCGACGATGCTGGCGATCACCCCGCCGCGGTCGATGTCGCCGACCAGGACCACCGGCAGGTCGGCGGCCTCGGCGAATCCCATATTGGCGATGTCGGCGGCGCGCAGGTTGATCTCGGCGGCGCTGCCCGCCCCTTCGACCACCATCAGATCGGCGGCGGCGGCCAGCCGGCGGAAGCTGTCCAGCACCCGGGGCAGCAGGCTGGGCTTCAGCGCATGGTAGTCGCGCGCTCCGGCCTGGGCCACCACCCGGCCCTGCACCACCACCTGGGCGCCGGTGTCGCTCTGCGGTTTCAGCAGAACGGGATTCATGTCGGCCACCGGTGCCACGCCGCAGGCGCGGGCCTGCAATGCCTGGGCGCGACCGATCTCGCCGCCGTCGATCGTCACCGCGGCGTTATTGCTCATATTCTGCGGCTTGAACGGCCGGACGGCCAGGCCGCTTCGGGCGAACAGCCGGCACAGGCCGGCCGCCAGCAGGGATTTGCCGACATCCGAGCCGGTGCCTTGCAGCATCACCGCCGCGGCGGGGCGCGGATCAGCGGGCAAGGACGTCCCTCAACCGGTCGGCCTGGGGATTGTCCACCCGCATGCGCAGCAGGATGTCCTCGGGCGAGGGATTGCCGCCGTAATAGGCGGCGTTCCAGGAGTCGCGCGGCAGGATGGCCGAGCCCTCCAGGCTGACTCCTCCATAAAGGCCGACGGGATCGTCGAAGGCGTAGATGTCGGCTCCGACATTGGTCGTGGTCGAGGCCGAGGCGCCGGCGCCCACCGCCACAAGGGCTATCCCAGCATCGGCTCCCAGCTTCATGCGGTTGCTCATGATGGCCTCAAGGCCGCCTTCGCTCATGATGACATACATGGCCTCGGCATCCTGCACGCCGAACTGCAGGCCGAAACTGCCCGACGCCACCGAATAGAAGGCGGGGCCGCTCCAGCGTCCGTGCCGGTCGCGGGTCAGCAGGATGCCGGTCCCATATTCGGCGCCAACCAGCAACCCGCCCTTGACCAGATTGGGAACGATCAGCACCGCCCGCGCCCGCACCAGCTTTTCCCCGACCAGCTTTTCCAGATTGGGATCGGTGCGCAACCGCTCGACCGTCGTCACCGCCTTGGCCACCAGCAGGGTCTGGTCGGTCACCGCCTGGGCCCGCGCCGGCCCGCCGCCCGCCAGCAGGATCAGGACGGCGGTCAGAGAAAGCAGGCGAGCGAGCATCGACGGTCTCCACGGAAACGCCAGGCCGGCCCCGGTCGGCGCCGGCCCCGGCGCAAGGATGGCGGCCACCGGCTAGAACTCCACCCCGGGCTGAGCCTTGATCCCCTGTTTGAAGGGGTGCTTGACCAGGGTCATCTCGGTGACCAGGTCGGCGGCCTCGATCAACGGCGGCAGGGCGTTGCGGCCGGTCAGGACGACGTGCTGGCCGGCGGGGCGGGCGGCCAGGGCGTCGAGCACCGGCGGCAGGGAAAGGTAGTCGTAGCGCAGGGCCACGTTGATCTCGTCCAGCACCACCATGCCATAGGCCGGATCGGCCAGCATGGCGGCAGCGGTTTCCCAGGCGCGCAGCGCGGCGGCCACATCGCGGGCGCGATCCTGGGTTTCCCAGGTGAAGCCCTCGCCCATCGCCCGGAAGGTCACCAGGTCGCCCATGCCTTCCAGCACCCGCCGCTCGGCGGTGTCCCAGGCCCCTTTGATGAACTGCACCACGCCGACCTTCATCCCGTGGCCGATGCAGCGCAGGACCATGCCGAAAGCCGCCGTCGACTTGCCCTTGCCGGGGCCGGTGTGGACGATCACCACGCCGCGCGCCCCGGTCTTTTTCGCCATCAGCTTGTCGCGGCTGGCCTTCTTCCTGGCCATCTTCTCCTTGTGCCGTTGCAGGGTCTCGTCGCCAGGGGCGGGGGCAGGGGCGGCATCGGTCATCGGCGGGGGGCTCAATGCACGCTCATCGGTTCCAGGTCGTGCTGGCGGATGGCGGCAAAGGCCAGGTCCCGATCGGGGGCCAGCCCCATCTGGGTTCCGTCCGCCGCATGAATCGACCAGTGCTCGCCGGCGCGCTTGACGAAGGCCAATTCCGGCATGCCCCAGGCGGCGAAATCGGCCGGCGACATGCTGCGGGCCGGAGGAGCCTTGCAGGGATTGTTGTCGTTCATGGCAACCTCCATATCCTATTCGGGGCGCCGGCGGGCGGGCTTGCCGCTTTCGTCGCCGTCGACAGTGATGGTGCGCCGCGCCGCGCCGGTCGCCGCGCCCTGGATCGGGATGCTGCGCACCCGTGGCTCGGGCATCGGCCGCACCAGATCGATATGCAGCAGGCCGTTATCCAGGGTGGCGCCGGTCACCTCCATGCCTTCGGCCAGGACGAAGCTGCGCTGGAACTGGCGGGCGGCGATGCCCCGGTGGAGGAACACCCGCCCGGACTCGTCCTCGCTCTGGCGCCCGCGCACGGCCAATTGGTTGTCCTCCAGCGTCACCGCCAGATCGTCCATGGAAAAACCGGCCACCGCCAGGGTGATGCGCAGGCCGTTTTCCGACGTCTGTTCGATGTTGTACGGCGGATAGCCCTCGGCCGAGGTCTTGGACACACGGTCGAGCACGCGCTCGAAATGGTCGAATCCCAGCAGAAGCGGAGAGTTGAAGACGGACAGTCGGGTCATGTCGTAACGTCCTCCTCGATTGAGCGAGAAACGGTCGCGGGCCCGTCAATCGGCACCCGTTTCCTACTATTTTGGGCGCAACGCACCCTTCGTCAAGACAAGCCGCGCACCGCCGGGCCGCTGTCGCCGCCCGCCTGACACCTAGGGCCGGCCGGGCGGCGGCAGAGACTCGGCCCGGACCGGCCGGCTCGTCGCCCCGGTCTGGTACCCAGACGACCCGCCATAACTGCTGGCCGAGGCCGCGCCGCCGGTCTGCCGCGGTGCCACGGTCACCGACACCACCGAGGTCATGCCGAGCAACGATTTCTCGATCTGGATCGTGGCGGCGCGGTCGCCGTGAACATAGCTGAGCACGCTGGAGTCCGAGGTCACGCTCATCACCGGTTCCCAGCCGAAGCCGGGCATCTGGTTCTGGTAGAACACCGTCAGTTCGGGCGGCGCCTGCCAGAACCGCATCACCACCCGTCCCTCCCAGTGGTCGTGGTCGGACAGGATGAGCGAACGCTCGTTGTCCATGGTGGCGCCGGGTGGAATGGGAATGTCGGTGACCAGTTGGAAATTGGCCGGCTGGCCGGTCTCGCTTTGCGCCGGCGGAAGATTGGTCCGGCCACCGCAGCCGGCGGTCACGAGGGGGGCTGCGACGGTCAGGGCGATGCGAAGGCCACGTCCGATCATGGTCGCGAGGCTACAGACAAAGCCGGCCTCCGGCAAGGGTTTGCCGCCCCCCTTGCCGGCGGCGGGGGCGGGTTCCCAAATCTTCCCCACACGCGCATCCGAGGCCCGCCATGACCGACACCACGCCATCCGAACCCAGCGCCCCCGAGAATTCCGGCCGCCGCGACTTCCTGCTTTACACCACCGTTGCCACCGCCGCCGTGGGCGCCGCCCTGGCCCTGTGGCCGTTCATCGATTTCATGAATCCCTCGGCCGACGTGCTGGCCCTGTCGACCACCGACGTGGACCTGGCGCCCATCCAGGTCGGGCAGCGGGTCACGGTGAAGTGGCGCGGCCGTCCGGTCTTCATCGCCCGGCGCACCGAAAAGGAGATCGCCGAGGCCCGCCAGGTGAATGTCGCATCGTTGCGCGACCCGCAAACCGATGCCGACCGGGTGGTGGACCCCCAATGGCTGATCGTCGTCGGGGTCTGCACCCATCTGGGCTGCATCCCGCTGGGCGAGAAACCGTCCGACCCGCGCGGTCCCTATGGCGGCTGGTTCTGCCCGTGCCACGGCTCGATCTACGACACCTCGGCCCGCATCCGCCAAGGCCCGGCCCCCAAGAACCTCTACGTACCCCATTACGCCTTCATCGCCCCGCACGCTGTGCAGATCGGCGCCCCCGGCGGCCCTAAGGCCGCTTCCGTTTAAAGCGACGGCTCTAAGGCCGCTTCCGTTTGAGGCAGGACGCCCGCATTAAGGTTTCATGACCCGCCTCACCGCGCTGGCCGGCCGTTCCCATGTCTGGCGGCGTATGAAACGGGGCGGGGGCGGGCGTGGATGGACATCGAAGAGGCCGTTTCGCGGACCGGGAAAGGGACGTTCGAGGCCCGCGCGCGGGCACATCGCGCCGCCGACGGCGGCTTTTCCCGTCTTACGGCGGCGGCGGCCGCCTTGGTGCTGGTCCTGCTGGGAGGCGTGGTGGCGGCGCTGGTGGCCGGTGCCGCGCCGGCCCTGGGGCGATTCGGCGGGGGCTTCCTGACCTCCATCTCGTGGAATCCGGTAACCGGGCAATTCGGCGCGCTGCCCGCCCTGGCGGGTACCCTGATCACCTCGGCCATCGCCATGCTGGTGGCGGTGCCGCTGTCGTTCGGCGTGACCTTCTTCCTCACCGAGCTGTGCCCGCACCGCCTGCGCCGGCCCATCGGCACGGCGATCGAATTGCTGGCCGCCATTCCCAGCATCATCTACGGCATCTGGGGCCTGTTCGTACTGGTGCCGCTGATGCAGGCCCATGTCGAGCCCGTCCTGACCCGGCTGTTGGGCCCCCTGCCGCTCATCGGGGCGCTGTTCCAGGGCGCGCCCTATGGTATCGGCCTGCTGACCGCCGGATTGGTGCTGGCCGGCATGGTGTTGCCCTATGCCGCCACGGTGATGTGCGACGCCTTCGAACAGGTGCCGGCCGCCTTTCGCGAATCCGCCTACGCCCTGGGCTGCACCCGTCTGGAGGTGGTGCGGGCGGTGGTCATTCCCTACAGCCGGCGGAGCATCGTCGGCGGCGTCATGCTGGGACTGGGCCGCGCCCTGGGGGAAACCATGGCGGTGACCTTCGTCATCGGCAACGCCCACCGGCTGTCGGCCTCGTTGCTCGCGCCGGGCACCACCATCGCCGCCACCCTGGCCAATGAGTTCACCGAGGCGAGCGGCGGGCTCTATACCTCGGCCCTGCTCGCCCTGGGGCTGGTGCTACTGGGCATCTCCCTCGCCGTGCTGGCCACCGCCAAGCTGATGCTGCGCCGTGACACCCCGGCGGGCGGGAGGCCGCGGTGAGGCCGCGCCCGCGCCTGCCTTCCCGTCCGCCCTTGCGCCTGACGATGCGCCGGGCGCGCAATGCGGTGGCCATTGCCTTGGCTTCGGCGGCCACCGCCATCGCGCTGGCCTTCCTTGCCGCCGTGCTGTGGGCGTTGGTGGCGCGCGGGGCGGCCGCTCTCGATCTGGATGTGTTCCTGCGCTCGACGCCGCCGCCCGGGGCCGCCGGCGGCCTGGCCAATGCTCTGACCGGCAGCCTGCTGCTGACCGCCGCCGCCATCCTGGCGGCAGCGCCGCTGGGCATCCTGGCTGGCACCTATCTGGCCGAAATCGGGCCAGCCAGCCCGCTGGCGCGGTCGGCGCGCTTCGTCAACGACCTGCTGCTATCGGCACCGTCGATCGTCGTCGGCCTGTTCGTCTATCAGGCGATGGTGGTGCCGGCCGGCCATTTCTCGGGCTGGGCGGGGGCGGCGGCCCTGGCGGTCATTGCCCTGCCCATCATCGTGCACACCACCGAGAACACGCTGGGCTTGGTCCCCGACACGTTGCGTGAAGCTGCTGCCGCCCTGGGCGCGCCCCGCTGGAAGGCGGTGGTGGCCGTCACCTGGCGGGCGGCGTCGCAGGGTATCCTGACCGGGGTGCTGCTGGCGGTGGCGCGCATCAGCGGCGAAACGGCGCCGCTGCTGTTCACCGCCCTCAACAACCAGTTCTGGAGCGCCAACCTCAACCGTCCCCTGGCCAACCTGCCGGTGGTGATCTTCCAGTTCGCCATGTCGCCCTACGACGACTGGCGCGATCTGGCCTGGGCCGGCGCCCTGTTGATCACCGCCGCGGTCCTGGCCCTCAACATCCTCGCCCGTCTGGCGGCCGGCCGTCGCCGCGAGGCGCCATGACCGCGCCGGGGTCCGCAGGCAAGATCGAGGTGCGGGGCCTGCGCTTCTACTACGGGACTTTCGAGGCGTTGCGCGGCGTCGACCTGGCCATCCCCGACCGCAGCGTCACCGCCATCATCGGCCCGTCGGGCTGTGGCAAGTCCACTCTGCTGCGGGTGTTCAACCGGATCTATGCCCTGTATCCCGGCCAGCGCGCCCATGGAACCGTGCTGATGGACGGAACGGACATCCTGGACGACGCGGTGGACGTCACCCGGTTGCGCGCCCGCGTCGGCATGGTGTTCCAGAAGCCGACCCCTTTCCCCATGTCGATTTACGACAACATCGCCTTCGGAATGCGGCTCTACGAGCGACTGGGGCGGGCCGACATGGACGAGCGGGTGGAAAGCGCACTGCGCAAGGCGGGGTTGTGGGCCGAGGTCAAGGATAAGCTGCGCCAGAGCGGTCTGTCGCTGTCCGGCGGACAGCAGCAGCGCCTGTGCATCGCCCGCGCCATCGCCGTCCGGCCCGAGGTGATCCTGCTGGACGAACCCGCCTCGGCCCTTGATCCGGTCTCGGCCAGCCACATCGAGAACCTGGTCTGCGAACTGCGCCGCGACTACTGTATCGTCATCGTTACCCACAACCTGCAACAGGCGGCGCGCACGTCGGACTACACCGCCTTCATGTTCCTGGGCGAACTGGTGGAATTCGGCCACACCGATCTGGTTTTCACCCGCCCCCGGGACCCCCGCACCCAGCAATACGTCACCGGACGGTTCGGCTGAAGCCGGGCCGGTTTCCGCTCAGATCCGCAACTGCACCCCCAGTTCGATGACGCGATCATGGGGCAGGCCCAGGAACTCGGTGGCGGGCACCGCCTCATGGCTGAGGAAGATGAAAATGCCTTCCCGCCAGGGCGGCAGATCGGGCTCGTCGGACGGCACCAGGGTGGTGCGCGACAGGAAGAACGAGGTGTCCATCAGCGCCAGTTCGCGCCGCAACAGGCCGCATTCCATCAGGGCCTCCGGCACGTTGGGGTGCTCCATGAAGCCGTAGCGCAGCCGCACCGAATGGACCTCCTCGCCCCAGGAGGTGGCCGTCATCCGCCGGGCGGGGTCGACCCGCGGGATGTCGGCGGTTTCCACCGTCACGATGATGTTGCGCCCGTGCAGGACGTGGTTGTGCTCGATGTTCTGCAGCAGCGAGCGGGGGGCGACGCCGACGCGCCCCGACAGGAACACCGCCACCCCCGGCACGCGATGGATGCCGCTGCGGCCGATATCGCGCACGAAGGCGTCGAGGGGCACGGATTTGAGATAGAGCCTGCGGAATACCGCCGACCGGCCGGTGCGCCAGGTCGACATCAGCAGGTAGACCAGGGCGGCCAGGGCGATGGGAAACCAGCCGCCCTCGGCGATCTTCAGGGAATTGGCCGAAAAATAGCCCAGATCGACCAGAAGCAGCGGCAGGAACACCGCCAGCGTGGCCGGCAGCGGCCAGCGCCATTGCTCGCGGGCGACGACGCGAGCCAGGATCACCGTGATGGCCATGGTCCCGGTCACCGCGATGCCGTAGGCCGCCGCCAGCCGGGCCGAACTGCCGAATCCCAGGACCAGCAGGATCACCGCGACCATCAGCAGCCAGTTGATCTGCGGCACATAGACCTGCCCGGCCTCGTGTTCCGAGGTGTGGCGCACCTCCATGCGCGGCAGGAAGCCCAGTTGGATCGCCTGGCGGCTGACGGAGAATGCGCCGGAAATCACCGCCTGCGAGGCGATCACCGTGGCCGCGGTGGCCAGCGCCACCATGGGCAGCAGCGCCCAGGGCGGCACCAGGAGATAGAAGGGATTGGCCGCCGCTTGCGGCTGGCGCAGCAGCAGTGCCCCCTGCCCGAAATAGTTGAGGACTAGTGACGGCAGCACCAGGCCGAACCAGGCCAGGCGGATCGGCCGGCGGCCGAAATGGCCCATATCGGCATAGAGCGCCTCGGAGCCGGTCACCGCCAGCACCACCGCCCCCAGCGCGACGAAGGCCGTCCAGCGGTAGGTCAGGACGAAATGCACGGCAGGGACGGGGGACAGCGCCCACAGCACTCGCGGCGTGGCAAGCACGGAGAGCAGGCCGGCCAGGCCGCTGACCACGAACCATACCACCATGACGGGGCCGAACAGGCGGCCGACCCGGGCGGTTCCGTAGTGCTGGAACAGGAATAGCCCGACCAGGATCGCCACCGCCAGCGGCAGCACCAGGCGATCGACCACCGGGGTGGCGACATGCAGGCCTTCCACCGCCGACAGAACGGAAATGGCCGGGGTGATCACGCCGTCGCCGTAGAACAGGGCGGCCCCCAGGGTCGCCAGGGCGATGGCCGAGGCCTGGCCTGCCCGGCCGCGCAGGGTCCGCTGCACCAGCGCCGACAGCGCCAGGATGCCGCCCTCGCCGCGGTTGTCGGCGCGCATGATCAGCCCGACATATTTGAAGGATACCACCACCACCAGCGACCAGAAGATCAGGGACAGCACCCCGAACACCGCGCCGGCCTCCACCGGAAGCCCTCCGGCTTGGCCGAACGCCGCCTGGACGGCATAGAGCGGCGAGGTGCCGATATCGCCGTAGACCACCCCCAGCGCGGCCAAGCTCATCCCGGCCAGCCCAGGGGCGGAAGAGTGCGCGGGCAGTCTGGCGGAATCGCTGACGCTCATCGTTGCCCGGGAAAACAGCCGGGGCGGGAATTTGGTTTCCGCGCCGCCTCCGGCGCCTAGCGCTCGCCGATATCGGTGACCACGCCGATGATTCCGACCGGCCGCCCCTCATCGTCCAGATAGGCCGTCTTGCTGACCAGGGCATGGATGCGCCGCTGGTCGGGCGTGGTGAACGCCGCCTCGAAGGTGATGCGCTCGACGCGGCCGGCCAGCAGGTCGCGGTCACTTTCGGGCAGGGCGGGATCTTCCAGCCGGGCCGGATCGCCGATCAGATCGTGAAACGCCCGGTTGGCGACCTCGAACCGCCCACAGGCGTCGCAGTACCACACCGGGTTGGGAAGCAGTTCCACCAGCTTTTCGGTGAAACGCCGCGCCGCCGCTGCGGCAGCGCCGTGCCGCAGCGTCACGACCGCGCGGTTGTGGGCGGTGATGTCGCGGGCCTCCACCATCAGTTCCAACCCGTGGCGGGTCGGCAGACGGGCGATCCGCACCATGGCGTCCACGGTCCCCCCATCGTCGCGCCGCAGGCGCATGGGCAGAGCCACCCCCTCGCCGATGGCACTTTCCAGCGCCTCGCCCACCACCACTTCGGCATAGGGACCGGCGAACAGGGCGGCAAGCGGCCGGCCGACCACCGCGGCGGCGCCGGCCGCCCCCAGCATCCGCACGCCCGCCGGATTGACATAGCGGACCAGGCCGTCCAGCACGTGGCAGACCAGATTCATCGCATTATCGACCAGCAGGGTGAACCGCGTTCCGCGATCCCTGGCCGTATCGGCCGGCCGGCCTTCGGCGGTGATGTCGCGGCCGGTCACCACCGCCGCGTCGGGAGCGATTTCGCGGGCCCGGTACACGCGCAGTTCCACCGCCTTGACCGAATGATCCAGGGCGATGATACGGGTGGGGGTGGGCGAATCGTCGGCCCGGTTGCCCCCCAGGAAGCGTTCAATCACTTGGCTGTATTCGGGGATCAGGAAGTCGGACAGACGGCGGCCGCGCACCTCTTCGCTGGAGGTGGCGCCCAGCAGGCGGAGGCCGGCCCCGTTGATGGCGACGATCAGCCCGCCGCGGCACAGGCAGACCAGATCCCGCGAGACCTCCAGAATGCTCATCAGGCTGCCGTCGAAGCGCGGTCCCCGACGCCTGCGCTCGCTGGCGAAATCGACGACGTTGCCGCCAGCCCTGCCGATGGTCGTCACCGCTCCCTCCCCGGCCTACCACGAAAGTCCATGGATACTCCCTGAACCACCCATTTTCAACCCGGCCGGACGTTCTAGCATATCGGGTAATCACCCTACACATGCACGTATTTCGCCAATTCATTGATGCTTGGGGGTGGCGGCGTTTCATGCGATAGAAGGCGGGGTCTTCATCCTCTTGTCGGAAAGCCCGGCCTGTGCACACCTCGCGCATCGATCCGGCCCCCGTAGCATCCGGCGGCTTCACGCCGCCCTTGCTGGACCGCCTGTCGGTCAAGCAGGCGGTCGCCACCCTGGCCATCGCCCTGCTGCTGGGCATCGCCGCCGGCGGCTGGGACCTGATGAGCGATTTCCGTGCGCAGCACGAGGCGGTGCGCCAGCGCGCGGCCGCCAACCTGATGCTGGTCCACGGCCTGGCCGTCGAAGCGGCGTTCCAGATGTCCAACGACTTGGCCGGTGAAGTGGTGCGCGGCCTGGCCGCCGACGATGCCGTGGCGGAAGTGGTCTTGAGCGACAATTACGGCGACGAGCTGGGCGCGGTGAAACGCCAGCCCGCACGCAGCCCCTTTCCCGGCCTGGCCGTCCGGCTGTTCGGCGACGTCGCCCACCAGGATCTGATTCTGGAAGGCCGGGCTCCCGACGGGTCCACCGCCACGGTGGGCCGGCTGCGGCTGCGGCTTGACCCCAACCGGCTGCTTGACCGCTTCCTGTCGCGGCTGCTGGCCACCATCCTGAGCGGTGCGGCCCGTGCCGCCCTGCTCTGCGGGCTGGTGGTTGCGGTGTTCTATGGGCTGATCACCAAGCCGTTGCTGAAGATCACCACGGCGATCGCCACCGTCGATCCGTCGCAGCCCGGCGCCCGCCCCATCGCGGTGCCCAAGCGGCACGAGCGGGACGAGCTCGGGTTGCTGGCCGCCACCGTCAACCGCCTGCTGGCGCAGTCCCAAGCCGGCTTGGACGGTCGCGACCGGGCCGAGGCCGAACTGGCCGCCTTGGCCCGCGACCTGGAACGCCGGGTCGCTGAACGCACCGCCGAGTTGGCCCGCGAGAAGGAGGCGGTCGAACGGACCAACGGCGAGTTGGAGCGGGCCAACCGCTACGTCAACGACGGCATCCGTTACGCCAGCCGCATCCAGACGGCGTTGCTGCCCGAGGCCGGCGCCCTGGACGGGGTGGTGGCCGAACTGGCCGGCGGCTGGCAGCCTCTCGATATGGTGGGGGGTGACTATTATTGGATGGGGCGGTTCGGCCCCCAGGGGGTGATCGCGGTGTTCGACTGCACCGGGCACGGCGTGCCGGGGGCGTTCATGACCGCGGTGGCGGCCTCGGCCCTGGCCCGCGTGCTGCACCACCATGGGCATGACGATCCGGGCGAGATTCTGACCCAGCTCAACCGCCTGATGCGCTCGGCCCTGCGCCAGGACCGCGAGGGCGCGGTATCCAACGACGGGCTGGATGCCGCCGTCTGTGTGGTCGATGCCGGTCGCGGTCGGATCCGCTTCGCCGGCGCCAACCTGCCGCTGCTGCTGCGCCAGGCCGGTCAGTTTCGTCTGGTTCGCGGCGACCGCATGAGCCTGGGCTATGTCGAAACTCCCGGCGATTACCGCTTCACCGGCCACGACATCGCCATTGCGCCGGGCGAGTCCTGCTATCTGTTCACCGACGGGGTGACCGACCAGGTGGGCGGCCCCAGCCGGCGGCTGTTCGGGCGTAACCGGTTGATCGCGGCACTGGGCGAACTGGCCGACCTGTCCCTGGAAGACCAGATGGGCGCCCTGTTCCACCGGCTGGCGGAATGGCGGGGAACCGAGGCCAGGCGCGACGACATGACCTTCCTGGCCTTCCGCCCGTTGCCCGTCCTCCCTCCGGCCGACGCGGCGGGGTGAGGCCCCCGCTCAGGCTCCGTCCACCGCGATCGGCAGGGTGAGGACGAATTCCGCCCCCTGGCCCGCCCGGCCGGTCACCGCGACACTCCCCCGCAGCGGGCCGGTGACCAGATTATAGACGATGTGCAGCCCCAGGCCGCTGCCCCCCGTGCCGCGCCGCGTCGTGAAGAACGGGTCGAAGACCCGGCCGCGATATTCCTCGGCGATGCCCTTGCCGTCGTCGTGATAGACGATGCGGACGGTATCGGCGCGCGGACGCTCGACGACGATGGTCAGCTGGCCGGACATGCCGTCGTCGTAGGCATGGATGATGGAGTTCATCACCAGATTGGTCAGCACCTGCGACAACGCCCCGGGATAGGAATCCATGATCGTTCCGGGCGGGCAGGCGACCGTCATCCGATGGCCGGCCTGACGCAGGCGCGGGCCCAGGCTGACCAGGGTCTCGGCGATGGTGGCGGCCAGATCGAAGGTCCGCCGCTCGGAACTGGTCCGGTCCACCGCCACTTGCTTGAAACTGCGGATCAACTCGGCGGCCCGTTCGCAATTGGCCAGGATCAGCGCTGCGGTGTCGGCGGCGGTGGCCAGATAGGTTTCGAAATCATCGATGCCCACATCGTCGGCCCGGTACAGCGCCGACAGCCGGCCGGTGGCGTCGGCCAGGTGCGAGGCGCAGGACAGGGCGATGCCGACCGGGGTGTTGATCTCGTGGGCGACACCGCCGACCAGGGCGCCGAGCGACGCCAGCTTTTCCGCCTGGACCAGCGTCTCCTGCGCCTCGGTGAGGCGGGCGAGCGCCTCTTCCGCCTGGGCGGTTCGGCCGGCCAGTTCCTGGTTCAGGCTGGCCAGCTGAGCCTGCTGCCGGTCGCTCAGCTTGACCAGCCGGCGCTGCTCGCGGATGCTTTTGCCATAAGCCTTGACCAGGGCTTCGACGCCGGCGCGGCATTCCAGCGAGGCATCGCCCAGGTGCTCCGCCAGGGTGCGCCCCTCGGCGAGAATCCGTTCCTCGGCATCGAACAGGTTGAAGCCGGACGAATCGGACTCGGTCACTCGGCGGCCGCGTCGGCTGCGACGAGGTTGAACGCCAGATGCTCAAGATCCTCGGAAAAATCCTCGCCGAATTCCCGTAGCGTCTCGTCGTCGGGGGCGAACCGCCAGTTGACCACCAGGCGCACACCCGACGCGGCGGCCCGGTCCAGCATCTGGAACAGGTTCATCAGCGCCTTGGCGCTGGAACTGTTGAAATAGATCATCTCGATGTCGAACCGGATGTCGCGTCCCGCCGCCCCGGCGAGGAAGGGGTCGAGCGCCCCGAAAATCGGGCCGAACACCCGCGAGGCATCCTCGGGATAGGATTCCCCGCTGAGGCGGAGGATGCCGGCAGCGAAGTCGAAATCGACTTCGGGCGAACGTTCCGTAGCGGGAATGTGCAGCTTGTCCATGGGGCCTCAGATGGAAACTTTCAGGCAGAAGAAGGAAACATGCTCGTCCACCGGGTCGAAGTCGAATTCGATCGGCTCGCTGGCCCGCCGCGCGATCTCGATCAGCCCGATGGTGGCGCCGCGGCTGTTCTCGTCGGGGGCTTCGCGCAATTGTTCCTTGTAATATGCCTTGATCTGCTCGCGCCCCATTCCCTTCAGCAGCTCCAGCCGTCCGCGCAGGCGGGCGACATCCTCCTGCCGCACCATGTTGGCGCAGACGATGAAGAATTTCCCATCCTGGGTCCCGATGGTGACCATGCCGGAGGATAGTTCAATATTGGCGCCATCCGGCCCCGTCACTTTGTCGGCAGAATATCGGATGATATTTTGGGATTGCTCGATGAAAACCGAAAATACCTTCTTGACGGTTGTGACGTTGGTTTCTTCCAATGTCATCTTCTGCCGCAACGCTTCTCCGAGGGAATACAGGATCGATTCGGACAGATAGCCCGAGAAGGAGAAGATAATTCCTTCCTCATCAAGGACATGCTTGAAGGATCGGTAGTGTCGCGCGAGCATCCAAATTCCTTTCAGGAGCGGCGCTCCCCGCCGATCATAGTAAGATCGGCGGCCGGTCCACGCAATCGGTCATCCACCCGAGGCCGTGGCGCCGGCCGGTGCCCGGCGCAGCCGCACGCTAAAGGTCGTTCCCTCGTCGGGGCGGCTGGTCACGCCGATGCTGCCGCCATGGAGTTCGACAATCTGCCGCGCCATATGCAGGCCGATGCCCGACCCACCGACGGTCCCGACATTGGCGCCGCGATGGAATCGCTCGAAGACCCGCGGCAGATCGGCGGCGGGAATGCCGATGCCGCGGTCGCGGACCTGGACGCACAGCATGCCGGCGACCTCGGCTGTGACGACCTCGACGGGGCTGCGCTCCGGTGAGTACTTGACGGCGTTGCCCACCAGATTGGCGAAGACCAGCCCCAGCAGCCCGGCATCGCCCCAGGCGGCCGGCAGCGAGGTGGCCTGCAACCGAATGTCGCGATCGGGGGTGACGGCCCGCTGCTGCTCGACCGCCGCCACCACCACTGCGCCCAGGTCGACGGCCGCCTCGTGCAGGACGATGCTGCCGCTCTCCAACTGCTCGTCGGACAGGCAGGTATCGATCAGGCCGATGAGGCGGGCCACCGCGCCGCGAATCGAGCCCAGCCGGGGCGCGAGGCCTTCGCCGCCGTCCAGCCGCCCGGCGCGCATCAGCAGCATTTGCGCCGCGGAATCGATGATGGCCAGCGGGGTGCGGAATTCGTGGGACATCATCGACAGGAACTGCCGCAACTGCCGTTTCGCTTCGCTTTCCCGGGCCAAGGCCACCTCGGCGGCATTCTTGGCATGGCCCAGCGCCTCGGTGCGCTCCGCCACCCGCCGTTCGAGGGACGCGTTGAGCTCGGCCAGTTCATCGGCCAGGGCGGACACCCGCACGATTTCGCGCCAGGCCCGCACGGCGCCCACCAAGGCGGTGAACAGCTTGGCCGCCGTCAACTCGGTCTTGTTCTTATAGTCGTTGATGTCGTAGGCCAGCATCACGTCCCGTTCCGGGGCTTCGCCCGGCTGGCCGGTGCGCAGGATGATGCGCAGCCGCCGGTTGCCCAGGTCGTCGCGGATGCGCCGCACCAGATCAAGGCCGGCCGCGGCGGTTTCCATCACCACGTCGATCAGCGCTACGGGGAAGTCGGAATCGGCGGCCAGAACGGCGGCGGCTTCGGCCGCGGAGCGCGCCGACACCATGGCGAACGGCCGCCCTTCGAAGGTGAAATCACGCAGCAGCACCCCGGTCATGGCGTGCACCTGTTCGTCGTCGTCCACCACCAGCACCCGCCAGGGCCGCGCCGGTCTTTCGCCGCCGACGGGCCGTGCCGGCTTGAGGACGAGCTTGCCGCCGGTACTCATCCCTTTGCCGCCACCGGGGCGGTAAAGGCGTAGCCGGTGCCGTGGACCGCCTCGATGGGAATCGGGCCGCCCATCGCCTCTTCGCATTTGGCCCGCAGCCGGCGCACCATGGAATCCACCGAGCGGTCGAGCGGGTCCCACTGGCGCTTGCCCAGCGCCGCATAGATATCGGCCCGCGTCACCGGCTCGCCCGGGCGGGCGACCAGAAGAGACACGAAGACCCGCTCGTTGCCGGTCAGCTTGACGGCCACGCCGTCCGGCGAGTTCAGCGTCCAGGCCAGGCGGTCGTAAACCCAGGCGGATGCCCGCGCCGGCGCGGCCGGCGGCGGAGCGTCTTCGGCAGGCAGGCGCAGGCGGCGGGCCAGGGCGCGCACCTGCGCCTCCAACTCGCGCAGTTCCACCGGCTTGACCATGTAGACGTCGGCCCCCAGTTCCAGGCCGACCACCCGGTCGACGCTGAGCCCGCGGGCGGTCAGCATGATGATGCCGACCGCCGCCCGCTCACGCAGCCGCGAGGCGATGGCGAACCCGCTTTCACCGGGCAGGTTGACGTCCAGCACGACGATTTCCACAGGGGCCTGGGCGAGCACCCGATCAAGGGCGGGGCCGCCGTCGCAGCCCCAGGCCCGGTGGCCGCTGGCCTCAAGGTACTCCACCAGATCGGCGCGCAGCGAATCCTCGTCCTCGACGACAGCGATGCAGGCCATGACGGTATTCCCCATGAGCGAGTTTCCCCACCCGAGGAAGCCTTAGACAGAAGCGTCCCGTCAAATACCTTGTTCATTGGCCCGCGGCACGATGATCTTTTCCAGCAGTCGCACCAGCAGGCGATCCATGCGCGCCGCCCAGTGGTCGTCGGTCTCGATCATGTCGCGGCAGCGGCGGAAGGCGCGCAGCACGGTGGTGTGGCTGCGGCCGCCGAAGATGCGCCCCAGCTCGGGCAGCGAGCAGCCGGTCAACAGCCGGGTGTAATACATGGCGGCCATCCGCGGCCGCCAGACGCCGTGGCCGCGGCAATGCGCCATCATCTCCGTCTCGGTCAGGCCGAATTCCTCGGCCACGGCGGCCAGGATCTCGGTCACCAGCGGGTCGCGCGAGGCCTGGCGGAGCGGGGTATGGATTTGGGTGGCGTTCATGGCGGCACCTTGCAGTCTTCAGTCAAATTGTGCTCATTCAAAATTGCCCGGGACAACCGCAAGGCTCCAGTCCAAAGTTGAGGCCTTCTGTGTCGAAATGTGGCGAATGAGCAAACGATGGTTTGGCGCTGATCGCTAATAATAGTAGTGACGCAAACATCAGTTACTTAACGGAGGCCGCTTACCCGCGCAACTCCCGCGGGATCAGGCGCCTCATCCCTTCGACCGCAGCCACCAGGGCGGTGCGCACCCCCGGCTCCATCGCCGAATGGCCGGCATCGGGCACCAGCGCCAGACGGGCACCCGGCCAAGCCCGCGCCAGTTCCTCGGCGGTGGCCGGCGGACAGACCATGTCGTAGCGGCCCTGGACGATGGCGGCCGGCAGATGGGCGATGCGGGGAAGGTTGGCCAGCAATTGGCCGGGTTCGAGAAAGCCGCGATTGACCATGTAGTGGCATTCGATGCGAGCCATGGCCAGGCAGGCGGCATCGTCCATGGTCCCGCGGTCGGGGCGCGGCAACAGGCGGGCGCAGGATTCTTCGTACGCGCACCATTCGCGCGCCGCCGCCAGTTGGACGGCAGGATCGGAATCGGTCAGCCGCCGATGATAGGCGGCCAGCAGATCGACCCGTTCGTGCGGCGCCAGATGGCCGGTGAACGCGCGCCAGGCTTCGGGAAAGAAGCGGCCCATGCCGGTCATGAACCACTCGACCTCGGCCGGGCGGAACAGGAAGACGCCGCGCAGCACGAAGCCCAGCACCCGCTCGGGGTGGGCCTGGCCATAGGCCAGGGCCAGCGTGCTGCCCCACGACCCGCCGAAGGTCAGCCAGCGGGCAATGCCCAGATGGACCCGCAACCGCTCGATATCGGCGACCAGATGGGCGGTGGTATTGGCCTCCAGATCGGCATTGGGCGAGGACCGGCCGCAGCCGCGCTGGTCGAACAGCACGATGCGCCAGAAGGCCGGGTCGAAGAAGCGCCGATAGGGTGGCGCGGTGGCCGCCCCCGGCCCGCCATGCAGGAACACCACCGGGATGCCGCGGGGATTGCCCGAGACTTCCCAGGCCATGCGATGGCCGTCGCCGACGTCGAGCCAGCCGGAGGCGAAGGGGTCGAGGGGCGGAAACAGATCCATGCGCCATTGTGCCACGGCGCGGGCGGATGGGCGAGGGCCGGGCGAGAGACTCTGACCGGCGGGGGTCTTCCCGCCATTTCGCAGGTCATCAAGGCAGGATGATGGGGGTATCCCGGCGGACGAGACGGAAAGCTGGTCGCGGACCACTATCCGCAAGAAGGTGGTTGAAGTGTGGTGCGAGGGTGCCAGCCGCAACCTCCGAGGGAGAATGCCCCGCCCCAGGTCGGCGCAGGTTCGGCACGCGGCACAATGGCGGCTGACGGGGACGTCAAAATAGGGGCTGGAATATTGCTGAGCAAGGCAGAGAGGTGCGCGGCCAACGCGGCCCTTGACCTGCGACCGGTTTCCTGCCACTCCCGCCGCCATGCGTGTCGATGAGTTCGACTTTGACCTGCCGCGCGAGCTGATCGCCGAGCGCCCCGCCCGCCCGCGGGACGCCGCCCGCCTGCTGCATGTCCACGGCAACACCCTCGGCGACCTGGGGGTGCGCGACCTGCCGCGCCTGTTGCGCCCCGGCGACGTCATGGTCTTCAACGACACCCGGGTCATTCCGGCCCGCCTGACCGGCCGGCGGGGCCAAGCCGGCATCGAGGCGACCCTGCACGAACGGATCGGGGCGGACACCTGGAAGGCCTTCGCCCGTCCGGCCAAGAAACTGCGCCCTGGCGACGCCATCACCTTCGGCCCCGATTTTACCGCCACGGTCGCGGCCAAGGGCGAGGCCGGCGAGGTGGAATTGCGGTTCGACCGGGGCGCCGAATCCTTGATGGCCGCCCTGGCCGAACACGGCAGCCTGCCGCTGCCCCCCTATATCCGCCAGGGCCGGGCCGACGCCGCCGACCGCGAGGATTACCAGACCGTCTATGCCCGCGCCGAGGGCGCGGTGGCCGCCCCCACCGCCGGCCTGCACTTCACCCCCCGCCTGCTGGCCGCCCTGGATGCCGCCGGCATCCGCCGGGTGGCGGTGACCCTGCATGTGGGGGCCGGCACCTTCCTGCCGGTCAAGGTGGACGACACCCGCGACCATCGGATGCATTCCGAGCGCGGCGTGGTGACCGCCGAGGCCGCCGCCGCCATCGCCGAGGCCCGCGCCGCCGGCGGCCGGGTGGTGGCGGTGGGTACCACCGCCCTGCGCCTGCTGGAAAGCGCGGCCGCATCCGGCGGGGCCGTCGCCCCCTTCGACGGCGCCACCGACATCTTCATTACCCCCGGCTATCGCTTCCGCGCCGTCGACGTGCTGATGACCAACTTCCATCTGCCGCGCTCCACCCTGTTCATGCTGGTGGCGGCCTTCGCCGGGCTGGACCGCATGAGGCAGGCCTACGCCCATGCCCGGGCGGCCGGCTACCGCTTCTATTCCTATGGCGATTCCAGCCTCCTGCACCGCGAGGACCGTCCTTGAGCCGTTTCACCTTCGACCTGCTTGCCACCGATGGCGCCGCCCGCCTGGGGCGCTTGTCCACCGCCCACGGCCCGGTCGACACGCCGGCCTTCATGCCGGTGGGGACGGCCGGCACGGTGAAGGCCATGCTGCCGGCCTCGGTGGCGGAGACCGGCGCCCAGATGGTCCTGGGCAACACCTACCACCTGATGTTGCGCCCCGGCGCCGAA
>JAKAFA010000188.1 GCA_021818185.1 Pseudomonadota bacterium
GTAGTCGGGCAGGCCCTCGCCGCGATCGAGCCGCTCCTTCAGCTTGGCATGGGCGATGTCGCGGGCAACGATCATCGGCCCGGTCAGCGACACGCGGGTCTTGATGGGATACTGCGACAGCGTCCGACGGATCTCGTCCATCGGGCGGGTCAGGTCGATCTTGACCACCTCGCCGGCCAGACTGGCGGCGTCCACCTCGGGCAGGTACTGGGCGGGTTCGGTCTCCAGCGCCTCGACGAACACGCCGTCCTTGGTGATCTTGCCCAGAACTTGGCGGTCGGCCGAGCAGGACACGCCGATGGCTACCGGCAGCGAGGCGCCATGGCGCGGCAGGCGGATCACCCGCACGTCGTGGCAGAAATACTTGCCGCCGAACTGGGCGCCCAGCCCCATCTTGCGGGTCATCTCCAGGACGATCTGCTCCAGCTCGCGGTCGCGGAAGGCCTGGCCGAACTTGGTCCCCGCCGACGGCAGCGAATCCAGGTAACGGGCCGAGGCCAGCTTGACCGTCTTCAGGGTCATTTCGGCCGACAGGCCGCCGATGACGATGGCCAGGTGATAGGGCGGGCAGGCGGCGGTGCCCAGCGTGCGGATCTGGGCATCCAGGAACTTCAGCAGGCTGCCGGGATTCAGCAGCGCCTTGGTCTGCTGGTAGAGGAAGGTCTTGTTGGCCGAACCGCCGCCCTTGGCCATGAACATGAACTTGTAGGCGTCGCCCTCGGTGGCGAACAGGTCAATCTGCGCCGGCAGGTTGGTGCCAGTGTTGACCTCGTCGTACATCGACAGCGGCGCCGTCTGGGAATAGCGCAGGTTCAGGCTGGTATAGGCCCGCTGCACACCCTGGGAGATGGCGGCCTCGTCGTTGCCGCCGGTCCACACGCGCTGGCCCTTCTTGCCCATGACGATGGCGGTGCCGGTGTCCTGGCACATGGGCAACACGCCGCCCGCCGCGATGCAGGCGTTCTTCAGCAGGTCGTAGGCGACGAAGCGGTCGTTGGCCGAGGCTTCGGCATCGTCGAGGATGGCGCGCAGCTGCGCCAGGTGGCCGGGCCGCAGCAGGTGCGAGGTGTCACGCAGGGCCTCGAAGGTCAGCCGCTCGATGGCTTCGGGTGCCACGGTCACCACCGTCTCGCCCCGGAAGGTCTCGGTGGCGACACCGGACGAATCCAGCTTGCGGTAGGGGATTTCGTCGTGCTGAAGCGGGAACAGCTCGTGGAATTCGGACATCGGGGCCCCCTCGGTGCGAAGTGTGGCTGCGAAAACGGGTAGGCCCGCCCCGCCGCATGGGGTGGGGCGGCGGCCTTGGTCAAACACCTTTTTCAGGACAGCGTCAAGCCGGATTACTTCTTGCGGAAGGCGTCCAGCGCCACCACCTTGCCGGCGTCCCCACCGCCATCGCCGTCGCCCCCATCGCCGTCGCCGGCCGCCGCCGCGTCCTGGTCGGCATCCGCGTCGTCGTCCTCGTCGAAGCCCTCGTCCTCGTAGCCCTCGCCGTCGACCGCCTGGAATTGCAGGCCGAACTTGGCCGACGGATCGGCAAAACCGGTGATGGCGGCCAGTGGCACGTGCAGCCGTTCCGACACCCCGCCGAAGGACAGGGTGACTTCGAAGGCCTCGTCGTCCACCCCCAGCCCCCAGAATTGGTGCTGGAGCACGATGGTCATCTCGTCGGGATGGCGCGCCCTGAGGTGGTCCGGAATCCGCACTCCGGCCTGGCCGGTGCGGAAGGTGATGTAGAAATGGTGGTCGCCCGGCAGGCCGTGCACGGCCGCCGTCTCCAGCGCGCTCCGCACCACGCTGCGCAGCGCGTCCTCCACCATACGGTCGTACCTCAGCATCTCCTCAGGCATTTCGTTTCCCGGCGACTGGCCATCACGGAAGTGGGGGGCTTCTGTTGCCCGGTGCCCCCCGGACCGCGCTTACCGGTTAAGCGGCAGCGGCAAGAGCCACGTTGTCGTTGGCACTTGTGAGGTTCGGCCCGATAACGGTGGATACCATGCCGAGCACAAGCCATGCCTTTACCACGCGCGTCGATCCTATTTCGCCCCCCTGGACCCCGGCCGGCAGGCCGGGGAGAATGGTGGAGGCGCCGGGTACCGCCCCCGGGTCCGCAACGCTTATTCCGCATGACGTTTAGCGCCATAGTCGGGCAAGCCCGACACGCCCTATATAATGCACCCCGCTCCGCGACGCCAGAGGGCGGTTGGCCAAGGGCCTGGGCCGGCGCGAATTTTCCGCCGCCCCGCTTCGCCGCCGCTCAGGCGGCGGCGTCGAGCAGAACGGTGCGGAACAGCCGGACCAGACGCTGGTCCAACCGGGGGGCCATCAGTTCGCCCATCACCTCCAGCGCCTGGAACCCCGACATGGCGGCGCGGTACGGGCGGTCTTCGGTCAGGGCGGCGAACACGTCGACGATGGCGGCCATGCGCGACAGATCGTTGAGGTCCCCGGCGTGCAGCCCCTTGGGATAGCCGCTGCCGTCGAGGCGTTCGTGATGCTCGGCCGCCACGGCGATCATGCTGCGCGGGGTATCGGTGTGGCGTTCCAGATAATCCACGGTCAACGCGACATGGCCGCGCATCCGCGCGCGATCCTCCTCGGAAAAGCGCGTCACCTTGGTCTTGAGGTCGGCCGGCAACGCCGCCATGCCGGCATCGTGGACGAAGCCGCCGGACACCACGGTCATCAATTCCTGGTCGTCGAGGCCGGCGGCCATGCCGAACAGGCCGAGCAGCGCCGCCATCCGCACCGAATGGGCGTAGTCGAAATCATCGTGGCCGCGCAAGCCCTCGAACACCCAGCGATGTTCGGAATTGCGCACCGCCGCCAGCAGCGGCCGGCAGGATTCGGCGATGGCGGCGAAGGCCAGCGGCCGGCCGGCCGGCACCAGCCGGGCCAGATCCTTGCACACCGCCCGCGATTGCTGCAGGGCCAGGCGCGGCGCCTCGGGCAGCCGCGCCCAGGATTGCTCCACCACACCCGAAGTCAGCCGCGCCACCACATCGCGCAGGCCCTCGCCGCCCGAGGCGGCGTCACCGGCCGCATCGGGCGCGGCATCGGCGCGGTCGCGCACCATCCCGTCGCGCCGCCACAGCACGATGGGCACCTCCCGGAAGGCCGGCGCGGCGCGCAGGCTGCGGACGGGCAGCGGATTGTCGGAGGCGGGCGCGCCCAGCACCACCACCGCCGGCGGGACCCGCACCCGCCCAACCGCATCGGCGATGTCGGCGAAGTCCAGCGGCCAATAGCCCGAGGCCAGGGCGGCGGCCAGGCCGTCCCGGATCTTGGCCGACCCGTCGATCACCACCGCGACGCCCCGCCGCACGACCCAGCTTTCGAGATTTGCGCCCGCCATCCGCCAAATCCACTCTTTCGTATAAAAACCTATCCTTTTGGATTATGGCGCCGGGGGCCGGCGGGAGGTCAATCGCCAAATCCGCATCCCCGGCCCGCTTTCGCCGCAGCTTCATCCTTTTGTCACCGTTGCAGCCTCGACAGGTGGACAGGGCGGGACTATGAAGGGCCGCTGCCAGCACGGAAGATCGTTCATGCCGCTGCCCCCGACCCGCGCCATCTTCGCCAGCCCGGAATTCCGCCCCAACGCCTGGGACGCGGCGCTGGTCCCGCTGATTTTCCTGCTGTTGACCCTGCTGGCCTATGGCGGCTCGCAGATGACCACGCCCTACGACGTCGGCACCCAACTGCCGCTGTCGCTGGATCCGGCGAACCTGCCCTACTACCTGCTGCGGTCGGCGTTGCGCATGGCGGCGGCCTTGGCCTGCTCGCTGCTGTTCACCCTGGTCTACGCCACCCTGGCGGCCAAGGTGAAGCCGCTGGAAAAGATCCTGATCCCCATCCTCGACATCCTGCAATCCATCCCCATCCTGGGCTTCCTGTCCATTACGGTGACCGGCTTCATCGCGCTGTTCCCCGGCAACCTGCTGGGCGTCGAATGCGCCGCCATCTTCGCCATCTTCACCTCGCAGGCGTGGAACATGGCGTTCAGCCTGTACGGCTCGTTGCAGACGGTGCCGAACGACCTGATCGAGGCGTCCAAGGTCTTCCACCTGTCGCCCTGGCAGCGGTTCTGGCGCCTGGAACTGCCCTGGGCGGTGCCGGGCCTGGTGTGGAACACCATGATGTCGGTATCGGGCGGCTGGTTCTTCGTGGTGGCGTCCGAGGCCATCTCGGTGTCGGGGCAGAACATCATGCTGCCCGGGGTGGGCAGCTACATCGCCCTGGCCATCGCCGACAAGAACCTGGGGGCCATCGGCTGGGCGATCCTGACCGTGCTGGCCGGCATCCTGATCTACGACCAGTTGATGTTCCGGCCGCTGGTGGCCTGGGCCGACAAGTTCAAGTTCGACTACATGCCGGGCGAGCAGATCCCCGAATCCTGGCTGCTGACCCTGATGCAGCGGGCGCGCTTCTTCGGCTTTCTGGTGGCGCTGCCGTCGCGGCTGTGGGACCGCTTCACCGGCCTGATCCCCCGCCGGCGGGAGGGGATGTTCATCCGCCTGCACGGCCCGGTTTTCACTCCCCCGGCCTGGTTCGACCCCGCCTGGAACACGGTGCTGCTGGCGGCGGCCGGCATCGCCCTGGTCAAGGTGGCGCTGTTCGTCCACGCCTCGGTGGGCATGGCCGAGGTCGGCCGCGTCCTCCTCTACGGCCTGGCCACCACGCTGCGCGTGTCGGTGCTGATCGCCTTGGCCTCGGTGATCTGGGTGCCGATCGGCGTGTGGATCGGCACCCGGCCGCGCATCGCCCAGAACCTCCAGGCGGTGGCCCAATTCCTGGCCGCCTTCCCCGCCAACCTGATGTTCCCGGTGGCGGTGATGCTGATCGTCCATTTCCATCTGAACGTGGACGTATGGACGAGTCCGCTGATGATTCTGGGCACCCAGTGGTATATCCTGTTCAACGTCATCGCCGGGGCCTCGGCCCTGCCGCAGGACCTGAAGGATGCCGCCGGCACGCTGGGGCTGAAGGGGTGGCTGCGCTGGAAGCGCTTCATCCTGCCGGCCATCTTCCCCAGCTACATCACCGGCGCCATCACCGCCTCGGGCGGGTCGTGGAACGCCAGCATCGTCTCGGAACTGGTCAGCTGGGGCAATACCCAGCTGGAAGCGGTGGGCTTGGGCTCCTACATCGCCAAGGCGACGGCGGACGGCGATTTTCCGCGCATCGCGCTCGGCATCGCCGTAATGTGCCTGTTCGTCATGGCATTCAACCGCTTGCTGTGGCGGCGCCTGTATACCCTGGCGGCGGACCGGCTGCGCCTGAGTTAGGAAGAGACATGAACCACGCCGCCAACGGCTCCGGCATCGCCCTGCTCGACCTCAAAGGGGTCAAGAAGACCTTCCGCACGCCGGACCGCAAGGAACGCACCGTGCTGGAGGGTGTCGATTTCCGCCTGGCGGAGGGCGAGATCGTCGCCCTGCTGGGCAAGTCGGGCTCGGGCAAGTCCACCCTGCTGCGCATCATGGCCGGCCTGATCCCGGCCAATGGCGGGCAGGTGCTGTACCGCGGCCAGCCGATGATCGGCCCGGCGCGGGGCATTTCCATGGTGTTTCAGTCCTTCGCCCTGTTTCCCTGGCTGACCGTACAGGAAAACGTCGAACTGGGCCTGGAGGCGCTGGGGGTGCACCGCGACGAGCGCGAGGACCGCGCCAAGGAGGCCATCGAACTGATCGGCCTTGACGGGTTCGAGGGCGCCTATCCCAAGGAACTGTCGGGCGGCATGCGCCAGCGGGTCGGCTTCGCCCGCGCCCTGGTGATGCGCCCCGACGTCATGCTGCTGGACGAACCGTTTTCGGCGCTGGACGTGCTGACCTCGGAAACCCTGCGCGCCGACCTTCTGGAGCTGTGGGACGAGCGGCGGATCCCGACCAAGGGCATCCTGCTGGTCTCCCACAACATCGAGGAGGCGGTGTCCATGGCCGACCGCATCCTGGTGTTCTCCAGCGACCCGGGACGGGTGCGGGCCGAGATCCCGGTCGGCCTGCCGCGGCCGCGCGATCCCGAATCCGCCGCCTTCCGCCAGATCGTCGACGAGGTTTACGGCCTGATGACCGCCTCGGTCCGCGCCGGTGCCGCGGCGGCCGAGCCGATGACCATCGGCTACCGCATTCCCGACGCCCAGCCCGGCAAGATCGCCAGCCTGCTGGAAACCGTCGCCGAACCGCCCTTCAACGGCCGCGCCGACCTGCCGGCCCTGGCCGAAGCCACCGAATTGCCCGACGATTCCCTGTTCCACCTGTTCGAGGCCCTGCGCGCCCTGGGCTTCGCCCGGCTGGCGGCCGGCGACATCTTCCTGACGCCCTCGGGCCATGCCTTCGTCGAGGCCGAGAACGACCAGCGCAAGCAGATCTTCGCCGAGCACCTGCTGCGGTCCATTCCCCTGGCCGCCCACATCCGCCGGGTGCTGGACGAGCGCCGCGGCCACCGCGCCCCCGAGGATCGCTTCCTACAGGAATTGCAGGATTACCTGACCGACGACGAGGCCGAGCGCGTGCTGGAGGTGGTCATCAGCTGGGGCCGCTACGCCGAGCTATTCGACTACGACTACAACGCCGGCATGCTGATGCTGCCCGAGGACGAGGACGACGACGAGGAAGACGGCGAGGATACCCCGCGTTCCGCCGAATCCCCCCGCCGCGAGGACGTGTCGCCGCCGGCCGAGTGACGCTCACGGCTCCCAATAGGGTTTCGGCCCGAAGCGTTCTGCCAGGAAATCGACGAAGGCCCTGAGCTTCGGGCTGGGATGGCGGCCCGATGGCCAGACTGCGTGGATGGCGGCGGTGCGGTTGTCCCAGGCGGGCAGCACCTGCACCAGCCGGCCCGACGCCAGCGCCGCGCCGGCGATGAAGGTGGGCAGCATGGCGATTCCGCCGCCGGCCAGGGCCGCGGCCAGCAGCACCTCGCCGTTGTTGGCCCTGAGCCGGCCCGTCACCCGCATGGCTTCCTCCCCTTGCGGCCCGGTGAGGCGCCACTCGTCGCCCGAAACGGCATAGGCGTAATTCATGCAATCGTGGCCGGCCAGATCGGCAAGGCGGATGGGGGTGCCGCGCCGGGCCAGATAGGCGGGCGACGCCACCACCACCGCCCGCATGGGCGCCAGCTTGCGCGCCACCAGGCTGGAATCGGCCAGCCGGGCGATACGGATCGCCACGTCGAAGCCCTCCTCCACCAGATCGACCATGCGGTCGTTGAGGGTGAGGTCGACGCTGACCCCCGGATGGCGGGCCAGGAACTCGGGGATGGCCGGCGCCAGATGCATGGAACCGAAGGTCACGGGCGCATTGACCCGCAACACGCCGGCCGGGGCCGCCTGCAACTGGCCCACCGCGTTGGCCGCCGCTTCGGCTTCGGCCAGTACCCGCCGGCAGCGGTCGATCAGCGCCGCGCCGGCCTCGGTCAGGCTCATCCGCCGGGTGGTGCGGTTGAGCAGGCGGGCACCCAGCCGGTCCTCCAGCGCCGCCACCTGCTTGGAGACCGCCGATTTCGACAGGCCCAGGCGACGGGCCGCCGCGGAGAAACCGCCATCGTCGACCACATGGGCGAACACCGCCATGCCGGCCAGGGTATCGAGGGAAAGCGCCGTTTCTTTCATGAAACAATCTTGTTCCAATCGCGGCGATTGTCCAGAGGATTGCCGCACCCGATATCGGAGCCACCCGACAACCGCGGAGGGCCCGCCATGACGCGCATCCTCGTCCTGTACTATTCCACCTGGGGCCATATCGAGACCATGGCTGAAGCTGCC
>JAKAFA010000189.1 GCA_021818185.1 Pseudomonadota bacterium
GAGGATGCCGGCGTGGCCGCCATCATCTACACCGACATCGATCGCGACGGCGTGCTGACCGGGCCCAATGTCGAGGCCACCGCCGCGCTGGCCGCCGCCATCCGCACCCCCGTCATCGCTTCGGGGGGGGTATCGTCCCTCGACGATTTGCGCCGGCTGAAGGCGGTGCCGGGGTTGGAGGGGGTGATCTCCGGCCGGGCGCTCTATGACGGGCGGATCGATCTGGCGCAGGCTCTCGCCGTGCTGAAGGACTAGGCCCATGCTGAAGATGCGGGTCATCCCCTGCCTGGACGTCAAGGACGGCCGCGTGGTCAAAGGGGTCAATTTCGTCGACCTGGTGGATGCCGGCGATCCGGTGGAACAGGCCAAGGTCTACGACCGGGCCGGTGCCGACGAACTGACCTTCCTCGACATCACCGCCAGCCACGAGAACCGCGACACCATCTACGACGTGGTCGGCCGCACCGCCGAGCAATGCTTCATGCCGCTGACCGTGGGCGGCGGGGTGCGCGCCGTCGACGACATCCGCAAGCTGCTGCTGGCCGGGGCCGACAAGGTCAGCATCAATACCGCCGCCGTGCACCGCCCCGAGTTCGTGCGCGAGGCCGCGGAGAAATTCGGCAGCCAGTGCATCGTGGTGGCCATCGACGCCAAGCAGGTTTCCCCCGGCCGCTTCGAGATCTTCACCCATGGCGGACGCAACGCCACCGGCCTCGACGCCGTGGACTGGGCGCGGCGGATGACCGAATACGGCGCCGGGGAAATCCTGCTGACCTCCATGGACCGCGACGGCACCAAGCAGGGTTTCAACCTCCCGCTGACCCGCGCGGTGGCCGACGCGGTGGGCGTGCCGGTGATCGCCTCGGGCGGGGTGGGAACGCTCGACCATCTGGTGGAAGGCATCCGTGACGGCCATGCCACCGCGGTGCTGGCCGCCTCGATCTTTCATTTCGGCCTGTTCTCGATCGCCGAGGCCAAGGCCCATATGGCGGCGGCGGGCATTCCCGTCCGCCCGGTGGACGGAGGGACCGCCCGATGAGCGCCGATGCCAGCAGCGTGGACGCCCTCTATCAGGTGATCGCCGGACGGCGCGGCGGCGACCCCGAGACGTCGTACACCGCCAAGCTGTTCGCCAAGGGGCGCGGCAAGATCGCCCAGAAGGTGGGGGAAGAGGCGGTGGAGACGGTGGTGGCCGCCGTGTCGCAAGGTCCCGACGCCGTGGTGTCGGAAAGCGCCGACCTGCTCTACCATCTGCTGGTGCTGTGGGCCGAGTGCGGCGTCACCCCCGACCGGGTGTGGGCCGAACTGGACCGGCGGGCCGGCACGTCCGGCATCGCGGAAAAGCTATCCCGCAAGGGCTGAACGACGGAGGGCAGCATGGCCTATGATCGCAGCAACGTGTTCGCCAAGATCCTGCGCGGCGAGATCCCGTGCAACAAGGTCTACGAGGACGAGCTTACCCTGGCCTTCCACGACATCAACCCGCAGGCGCCGGTGCATGTGCTGGTGATCCCCAAGGGGGAATACGTGTCGATGGACGATTTCGCCGCCAATGCGTCGGAGGCCGAGATCGCCGCCCTGTTCCGCAGCGTGCGCACGGTGGCCAAGATGCTGGGGGTGGCGGAATCCGGCTGGCGGATGCTGGCCAATATCGGCGAGCACAGCGGCCAGGAAGTGCCGCACCTGCACATCCATATCTTCGGCGGCCGCCCGCTGGGGCCGATGCTGGTCCGCCACTGAGGGCTTAATCCGCGGCGACCGCCAGGCCGCGGTGGGTGTTGAGCAGCAGCGTCATCACCTCCTCGATGCGCGCCAGCGGCAGGGCGGGCAGGTCGCCGGCCGGTCGTGCCATCAAGGCGTACCAGATGCGCCGGCCTTCCAGGCTTTGCAGGTGGTGCGCCACCACCTGGAGCGCCGCGTGCAGGGCCTTGACGGTCCGGGGATCGCCGTAGAAATGGTCCCAGGTCAGGTTGTTGCCGTGCACCACCAGCAGCGCCTGGATGATCGCCCGGCAATGCCGTTCGAAATGGTCGCGCCGTTTGCCGAAGGCATGGCCGAGGTATTCCGCGTAATGGGCCAGATAGGGCCGCGGCAGCGGCGGCGGGTCGCCGGCCAGCAATTGTTCCAGCGGCCGTACCATCAGCCGCTGGAACGGGTCGGAGCGCGCGCCGACATTGCCCTTGGGTTTCAGCATGTGCTGGCGGCAGCCGCTCTCGTGCGCCCGCAGGGCTTCGTCGAGGGTGATGGTGCCGCGCCGCACCAGCAGGGCGATGCGCTCCAGATCGTCGAGCGACACCACGCCGTCGATCGCCCGTTCGCGCGCCAGGGTCACCACCAGATCGGCAACGGTTGCGGTCAGCGCGTGACAGCGGATGGCCGACCCGTGTTCCGGCGAACGATCCATGGCCTCACGTCTCCCTGTTGCCGCAAGGAGGTCAGTTTAGCGCGTACGTGGTATTGCGCACAAGGTGCCGCTCAGGCCCGCCGCGGTGCCACCCGCCGATAGGCTAGGGCTTCGGCGATGTGCAGCCGGCCGACTCCGCCACCGCCCGCCAGATCGGCCAGGGTGCGCGCCACCCGCAGCACCCGGTGATAGGCGCGGGCCGACAGGCGCAGCCGGTCTGCCGCCTCGGCCAGCAGGGCGCGGCCCGCCGCATCGGGGGCGGCGGCCCGTTCCAGCAGCTCGCCGTCGGCCTCGGCGTTGCAGCGGATGGGTCGCTCGGGCGACAGGGCGCGGTAGCGCTCGGCCTGGCAGCCCCGGGCCGCCGTCACCCGTTCCGCCACCGCTGCCGATCCTTCCGCCGGTGGTGGCAGCGCCAGGTCGGCGGGGTTGACCGCCGGCACATCCACATGCAGGTCGATGCGGTCGAACAACGGGCCGGAAATGCGCGACTGGTAATCGACCGCGCATTTCGGCGCCCGGCTGCAGGCCAGGCCGGGGTCGTCGAGATGGCCGCAGCGGCAGGGATTCATCGCCGCCACCAGCTGGACGCGGGCGGGATAGGCGACATGGGCGTTGACGCGGGCCACCACGGCGCGGCCGCTCTCCAGCGGTTGGCGCAGCGCCTCCAGGGCGCCGCGCGCGAATTCGGGCAGTTCGTCGAGGAACAGCACGCCCCCGTGGGCCAGCGACACCTCTCCCGGCCGGGCCCGCTGGCCGCCGCCGATCAGCGAGGCCACGGAGGCGGAATGATGGGGGTCGCGAAAGGGGCGCCGGCGCAGCAGCTTGCCCTCCGGCAACTGGCCGGCCACCGAATGGATCATGCTGACTTCCAGCGCCTCGGCCGGCGACAGCGGCGGCAGCAGCCCCGGTAGCCGGGCGGCCAGCATGGACTTGCCCGATCCCGGCGGACCGACCATCAACAAATTGTGGCCGCCCGCCGCCGCGATTTCCAGCGCGCGTTTGGCGGTCTCCTGGCCCTTGACGTCCTTGAGGTCGGGCAGCGGCCCGTCCTCCTCGGCCATCCCCGGTGTCGGGCGGGACAGCACCTGGGTGCCCTTGAAATGGTTGATGAGGGCGAGCAGCGACGGTGCCGCCAGGAGGTCCATGTCGCCCGCCCAGGCCGCCTCCGATCCTTGCGCCGCCGGACAGATCAGCCCGCGGCCGGCGGCGTGGGCGGCGATGGCGGCGGGCAGCACGCCCGCCACCGGCGCGATGGAGCCGTCCAGGCCCAGTTCACCCACCGCGACGTAGGCCGCGACATCCTCGGCCGGCACCACCCCCATGGCGGCCAGCAGGCCGAGCGCGATGGGCAGGTCGAAATGGCTGCCCTCCTTGACCAGATCGGCGGGGGCGAGGTTGACGGTGATCCGCTTCGGCGGCAGCGACAGGCCCAGGGCATGGAAGGCGGCCCGCACCCGCTCGCGGCTCTCGCCCACCGCCTTGTCGGGCAGCCCGACCAGGGTGAAGGCGACCAGCCCGCCGGAAACCTGCACCTGGACGTCGATGTCGAGGCAATCGATGCCGGAAAAGGCGACGGTGGGGGCGTGGGTGGTCATGGGGGGCGTCAGGGCTGGAAGTCGTTCCGGGGGAAATAGATCAGGTCGAGGGGCGGCGGGGCGTATCCGGCGTGGCTGAGCATGCCGTGGACCTGCCCGCGATGATGGGTCTGGTGGTTGAAGAGGTGGCCGAGGACCACGGGCCACGGCGCCTGCCGGGGCCGGCCGCGGGAATCCCGGTAGGTGAGGTCGCCGTCGACCGGCAGCGCGGGGACGAGGTCGAGGATCTTGCGGTCGCTGATTTCGCGCTCGCGGCGTAGCGTGTCGAAATCGGCGAACAGAATCTGGTCGAGAGAGGTGAACCAGCCGCTGTCCTCGCCGGCCATGCGCGCCAGCCACAGGCGGTCGCCCACCAGAAGGTGGTTGAGGGTCCCGAGGATCGAACCGAAGAAGCCGCGACGGTCGCGGGCAATTTCCTCCGGCGGCAGGGCGGTCAGGGCCCCGTAGAGGGTTCGGTTGGCCCAGAGATTATAGCGGCTGAACAGGATGAAGTGCTCACGCATTCGATGCCCCTCGGCGGACGGGGCTGCGCTTGCGGACCCCCGCACCTGATGCCCCGATGATTGGATGATCATAAGGGTTGTATTCCCGCGGTGCCACCGATGAAACGCGATAATGGGGCGGGCTGCGGGCGGTAACATCGCCGGAAGCGAAATATTCACCAAGAGGGCGGATGGTTGCCGCTGTCGGGGGCTTGCGCCGCCGGGGCGCGGAGAAAACGAGTAGAATGAATGTGATAACGCCGGAGCCGGTGCGGTGGGAGGCGTCATCCGGCGGCTATCCGGCCGATGGCGGCGCCGCCCGTTCACCATCGTAGTTGGCCGCCTGCCAAGCCGCCGCCATCGGGCCAGATTGCCTGCCCGACCCACCGGTGTGGACCTTAATCCCTTGTAAACAAATGGACTGGTATAGACGGGCGGTGGGGTGGTCGAGCCCGGCCGCCGGGGATAGGTCGCCCTGCGGCGCTCGACCGGGAGTTTTTCCCGCGATCCCGTTGCAGCCACGCAACGGGGCGCCGCTCCGGCCCTCTCTGCAAACACGTTCGAAGTTGCGGATCACGCCGCCTGCACCTGCGATCGCAGGCGGCGACCGGAACCGGCCGCCCATCGCCACCGGAAAACTTATTAAGCCTTTGATAGCTTTGGTTTTTCGCTCCGCCGCCGCTCGATGGCGTCCCAGATCTCCGCCTCGATGCAGGTGCCGTCGAAGCGGTTGATTTCCTGGATCCCGGTGGGCGAGGTGACGTTGATCTCGGTCAGGTAATCCCCGATCACGTCGATGCCGACGAACACCAGGCCGCGCTCGCGCAATACCGGGCCAAGGGCGGCGCAGATCTCGCGGTCGCGGTCGGTCAGCGGCGTCTTCTGCGCCTGGCCGCCGACATGCAGGTTGGAGCGGGCCTCGCCCCCCGCCGGCACGCGGTTGACCGCCCCGGCCGGCTCGCCGTCCACCAGGATGATGCGCTTGTCGCCACCCCGCACCTCGGGCAGGTAGCGCTGGACCATCACCGGCTCGCGGTAGAGCTGGGTGAACATTTCCAGCAGGGAATTGAGGTTCTCGTCGCCGGGCCCGATGTGGAACACCCCGGCGCCGCCGTTGCCGAACAGCGGCTTCACGATGATGTCGCGGTACTCGGCGCGGAAGTCGAGGATCTGCCGCCGGTCGGCGGTGATCAGGGTGGGGGGCATCAGCGCCGGGAAGTGGGTCACCATCAGCTTTTCCGGGGCGTTGCGGACCGCCACCGGATCGTTGACCACCAGGGTGTTGGGGTGGATATGTTCCAGCAGATGGGTGGCGGTGATGTAGGCCAGGTCGAAGGGCGGGTCCTGGCGCATCAGCACCACGTCCATCTCGGCAAGGTCCACCACTCGTTCCTCGCCCAGTTCCGCATGGGCCCCCTTCACGCGCCGCACCGACAGCGGTCGGGCGCCGGCCAAGACCCGGCCGTTGCGCAACGCCAGATGCTGCGGCAGGTAGTGGTACAGGACGTGGCCGCGCCGCTGTGCCTCCAGCGCCAGGACGAAGGTGGAATCGGCGTCGATGTTGATGGCCTCGATGGGGTCCATCTGAATGGCGACGGCAAGACTCATGGCGAGGTTTCCTTTTTAGCTTAGGCGGCCGCGCAACTGGTGCAGCAGGTCCACCGTGCGCCGCCTCGCCAGCGGATTGCCGGTGCGGCTGGCGAATTGTTCCAGCGCCGCTACCGCCGCCGGCAGGCGGTCGAGGCGCAGATGCATCATCCCGGCCTCGCGCCATAGGGCGGTCTGGCCGGGGGCGAACAGCAGGGTGGCTTCCACCACCGCCAGCGCTTCGGCGATGCGCCCCTGGCGCAGCAGGCGGTGCTTGGCGGCGTTCTGCAGCCGCACCAGGATTTCCCGGTTGCCGAGTGGCGCGTAATGGTCAGGGGTCAGTTCCGCCTGCCCGCCCAGTGCCGCTTTCAGCAGGGCCCGCAGCTCCGGCGGCCCCGCCTCCCGCCAGCCGGCCGCCGGGTCTAGGATGATCCGCCTTCCGTCGCCCCCTTCCAGCCGCAGCAGGAAGCGGGCGGGAAAGGCCAGGGCGTCGGCCCGCCAACCGGCTTGGCGGGCCGTTGCCAGGGCCAGCACGCCCAGGGTGTCCGCCGGGCCGGTTCGCGCCGTGATCGCCGCCGCCAGGCCGACCTCGGCCGTCTCGTCGGGGTACCCGCCATAATGGCGCTGCATAACCGCCGCCAGTGCGGCGCCCTGGCAATCGGCGGCGGCTTCGGGGCCGGCCCCTCGGGCGGCCTCCTCGGCCAGGGCGGCGATATGGGCAAGATAGGGGGCGAATCCGGGCTCCCGCCGGCCGAGGTCCGACAGGGCTAGGGCGGTGGGGATCAGGTCAAGCGCGCCATCGGCCAGTCCGGCCAGTCCGCTCCCCGCCTCTGTGTCGCCGGCCATCCCCCCTGCCATCCCGCCTACCCCGAAACCCGTCGGGGATCGGTCTTCACCAGCACGTGGTTGACCACGCGCTGGACGTTGGGGATGTCGCGGGCATAGGCGAGGACGCGGTTCAGTTCGTCCTGGGACTGGGCGATGCCCATCAGGTAGACGACGCCGTTCACCACGTCGACGATGTAATTGGCGGACTGGATGTTCTTGTCGAACAGCAGCTTGGTGTTCAGCTTCTCCTGGATCCAGGTATCGCGGCCGGAATCGACGATTCCTTCGCCGCTCGGAACCACCTCGATCTCGTTGTAGACCTCCTTGACGCCGGCGGCCTGCCAAGTCAGGCGGACGGCATCGGCGCGGGCCTTCTCGGTCTTTACCACGCCGGTCAGCATCACCCGCCCTTCAAGGATGTTGAGATCCACTTCGCGGTACATATCGAAGTTGCGGCGAAGCCACAGGTCGTTGATCTCGGCCCGGATCTTGGTGTCCGACAGGGCGCCTTCAAGGCCGCGCTCCTGGACGGCGGCATCGCCGGCGGTAGCGCCCGCTCCGACAAGAACGCCGACGCAGCCCGACAGGGCCACCGTCGAGACGACCGCCGCCAGGACGACCGCAGAGGCACGAAGCTTGATCACGTCCGATCCCTTTCACGCGTTGGGGGAGCTCACTCTAGCGGCCGGGCGCGGCCCGGCTCAAGCCTCCATGCGCCAGGCGTCGCAAAGGTGACACGGCAGACGCCAGGGGCTGAGCAGCACGGCATCGAAACGGACGGCACAGGCGGCCAGATCGGGGCGGCCGGATAGGAAGGTGCGGGCCGCCTGGCCGATGCGGCGGCGCTGGCGGGCGCCGATGGCGCCG
>JAKAFA010000190.1 GCA_021818185.1 Pseudomonadota bacterium
CTGGTTGGCGGCCAGCCATTTGCCCAGGCGCCGGCCGCTGATGGCGCCGCCGTCACCGGCGACGGCCAGCAGCGCCTCGCGGAAATCGGGGTTGATGAATTCCGCCCGACCGTGGAAGCTCGAATGTGGCGATGATGAGGGGCTCGTTGGCGAGCGACATCATTCTCATATCACCGTTGGGTCAGAGGATAGGCGGTGTGCGTGCGCTGGTGATCGAGGACGAGCCCAAGACGGCGGAGTATCTGCGCAAGGGCCTGAGCGAGAGCGGATTCTGCGTCGATGTGGCGGTCGATGGCGCGGAGGGGCTTATGCTGGCCAATGACGGCGACCACGACGTCATCATCCTCGACGTCATGCTGCCGAAGCGGGACGGCTGGTCCCTACTGCGGCAACTCCGCGAAGACGGCAAGACGACACCCGTGCTGTTCCTGACCGCCCGCGATGAGATCGACGATCGGGTAAAAGGATTGGATCTGGGGGCCGACGACTATCTTGTGAAGCCGTTCGCCTTTTCCGAATTGCTGGCGCGGGTCCGCTCGCTGCTGCGCCGCGCGCCGATACTCCAGTCCCAGACGCTGGGGGTCGCCGACCTGATGGTGGATCTGGTCAGCCAGAAGGTCCAAAGAGCGGGCACGATCCTTCGGCTAACCGCCAAAGAGTACCAACTCCTCGTCTTCCTGATGCGGCATGCCGGGGAGGTGCTGCCCCGCACGCTGATCGCCGAGCAGGTCTGGGACATGAACTTCGACGGCGACACCAACGTGGTCGATGTCGCCGTCCGCCGCCTGCGGGCCAAGGTGGACGAGCCCTTCGCCACCAGGCTGATCAAGACCGTCCACGGACGCGGCTATGTCCTCGAAGCCGTATGAGCCCGATCACGGCGTCTGGCGGCGGCTGATGCCGAAGTCCATCACGGCGCGCCTGACCCTGCTTTACAGCGCCAGCGTGCTGGTGATCCTTGCCCTGTCGGGGCTGGCCGTTTACGCCACCCTCTCGGCCAATTTCGACCGCGAGGACAGTGATTTCCTCGCCAGCCGGATAGCGGTCGCCGCGGCCATCCTGGAGAAGGACCCCGCCCCCCAGGCAGCGCTGGAGGTGGAGGTCTCGCTGGGCACCGCCGCCCACCGCTACGCCCTGAACTACGTCCGGGTCTTGGACGGCGACGGCCGTATCGTGGCCGAGACCCCCGGCATGGGCCGGCTTCTGCCCGCCGCCCTGTTCTCCGCTCTCACGCCGGGCAGCCCGGCGCAGGTGACCAGCCCGGCGGGCGGCAGGCCCTATCTTGCCGGTGTGACCGTTCTTCCGCCGGCAGGGGCGCGCATCGAGGCGGCGCTCGACGTCTCCCAGGAAGCCGAACTCGATGCCCGTGTGCGGACCTTGCTCTTCGCCATCCTCGCAGGCGGCCTGGCGCTGGCGATGGCATCCGGCTGGCTGGTGACCCTGCGCGGACTGAAACCCCTCGGCGACATCGCCCGCACCGCCCGGCGCATCACCGCCACCAACCTCGATGAACGCCTTGGGCGGACCGCCTGGCCGACCGAGTTGGCAGTATTGTCCGAGGTGTTCGACGACATGCTCGCCCGCCTCCAGACCTCGTTCCGCCGCCTTTCGGACTTCTCGGCCAATCTGGCGCACGAACTCCGCACCCCCATCAACAACCTCATGGGCGAGGCCGAAGTGGCCCTGGTCCAGGAGCGCACGCCCGAGGAATACCGCCAGCATCTCGCCTCGGCCACCGAGGAATACGCCCGCCTCGCCCGGCTGGTGGACAACCTCCTTTTCCTCGCTCGCACCGACGGGGCAGTGCGGGGAGGACATCGCCAGGAGGTCGACATCGCGGCGGCGGTGGCGCAGGTGTGCGATTACTACGCGATGCTGGCGGAGGATCGCGAGGTGGCCGTGACCTGCCGGGGCCGGGGCACGGTCGAGGCCGACCAGACGCTCCTGCAACGGGCGGTGGGCAACCTGTTGTCCAACGCGCTTCGGTACACCCCGCCGGGGGGGTGTGTCGACATCGTCATCTCGGAAGCAGGGGGCGGCACGAGCATCACGGTCACCGACACCGGAACGGGGATCGCTGCCGAGGATATCGGCCAGGTGTTCGAGCGGTTCTACCGCGCCGACACGGCCCGCTCGGCGTATCCCGAGGGGACCGGCCTGGGGCTGTCCATCGTCAAGTCCATCATGGACCTCCACGGGGGGACGGCGGAGATTGACAGCATACCCGGCGCGGGGACGTCGGTGCGCCTGATGTTCCCGGCGAAGCCGCTGGAGATTACCGAGCTGTAATCTTCCTGACCGAGGTTTGTCAGAGGCTGGGGCTTATCTTCCCGGTGTCGGCGCGTTCCAGTCAGGGAGACCTTCCATCGCCGCCATGCCGTCCTGGCCATCTCCTGCGCGCCTCGCCATCGCGGCGGTGCTGCCGTTCGCCGCGGTGCTGAACGGCTGCGCGGACTACTATCCCGCCCCCATCTCGCCCGCCGCCAACGCCGCCGCCCTGCAGGCGCGCCGCCTGGATGACCCGAGGCTTCAGGCGTTCCTGGCCTCCGCCGTGTCGGGCGAGCCGAAGGGGATTTGGGGGCTGCGAAAGGTGACGCTGGCGGCACTCTACTGGCAGCCCGATCTCGACGTCGCGCGCGCAAAGCTGGCCGGGGCGGAAGCCGGGACCGTGACCGCCGGAGAGGTGCCCAACCCCAGCCTCAGCTTTGAGGAACTGAGCTACAACGCCACCGTCGCCACGCCGTCGCCGTGGACGGTCGCCCCCGTCGTCAATTTCTTGATCGAGACCTTCGGCAAGCGCGAACACCGGGAGGAACAGGCTCGCCAGTTGGCCGCAGCGGCGCGCGCCGACGTGGCTGAGGCCGCCTGGCAGGTGCGCGCCCGGGTGCGGGGGGCGATGCTGGCGCTGTGGTCGGCCGAGCGGCACCGGGCTCTCGCTGAACAGCGCCTTTCCCTTCAGGACGAACTGGTCGGCCTGCTGGAACACCGCTTCGCCGCGGGGCAGGCATCGGCGCTCGACGTCACCCGCGAGCGCATCAAGCGCAACCAGGTCACGCTGGAACTCCGCGACATTGACCGACAGGCGGCGGAGGCACGAGCACAGTTGGCCACCGCCATCGGCGTTCCGCCGTCGGCGCTCGACGGGGTCATGCTGTCCTTCGGCGCCTTCGACCGGCCCGCCCCGCTTCCCGCCGCCGCCGCCGACGGCGAACTGCGGCGCGAGGCGCTATCGGGGCGGCCGGACGTGCAACGCCTGTTGGCCCGCTACCAGGCGGCGGAGGCCGCCCTTCAGCTCGAAGTGGCCCGGCAATACCCGGACATCACGCTCAGTCCCGGCTACGCCTACGATGCGGGGGCCAACAAATACATGCTGCTTCCCGCGGCAGACCTTCCGATCTTCAACCAGAACCAGGGCCCCATCGCCGAGGCGGAAGCCCACCGTGCCGAGGTGGCAGCGATGTTCACCGCGCTTCAGGAGCGGATCATCGGCGCGGTCGACGGCGCCGCCGCCAGCCTCAAGGCGGCCGACGCGGCAGTGGCGACGGCCGATGCCTTGGCTGCCGACGAGCGCCAGCGCGAGGCGGGGATCGCCCGGGCTTTCTCCGCCGGAGCGGCCGACCGACCGACCCTGGTGACCGCCCGACTGGAGCGGCTGGCGGCCGACGTCTCCCGCCTTGACGCGGAAGTTGCCGACCGTCAGTCGCGGGCCGCACTGGAGGATGCCCTTCAGGCACCCCTGTTCGTGGCGGAGCCGACGCCGCTGCCCCATGCCGGAGATCCTGCCCGATGATTCACTTCACCGGATGGAGCAAACGGCGAGTCCTGGCCGTAGCCGTCGTCCTTCTCCTCGCCGGGGGCGCCGTGGCGGGGTTCCTGGCCGGGCGCGGCGAACAGTCGGCGGAAGCCGAGCGCGAGGCGCCGATCAAAGCGCCGCAGCGGGTCACGCAGGTGGGCGGAGAGAACTTCATCACCCTGGCGCCGGACATCCAGAAGCAGGGGGGCATCGAAACCGCCGAACTGCCGCGGGTGACCATGCAGGCGCCGGTGACCGGCTACGGCATAGTCCTCGACCTCCAGCCGCTCACCGAACTCGCCAACCGGATCGCCGTCGCCAAGACCGACCGCGACATCGCCGCGGCGAAGCTGGCGGCCTCGCGCACCGCCTACGAGCGGGCGAAAGGGCTCTACCAGGACCGCCAAAACGTCTCCGCCGCCCAGTTGCAGGCGGCGGAGGCGGAGTTCCGCACCGACCAGGCCAGCATGACGGCGGCGGACTCGCGGCTGTTCACCCAGGAAACGTCGGCGGTCCAGGCGTGGGGTCCGGTTCTGGGCCAAGCCATGGCGGGGCAAAGTCCGCTGCTCGCCCGCCTGCTCAACCGTGAGGAGGTGCTGGTGCAGGTGACTCTGCCGCCCGACCGAGCCGTCGCCGCCGCTCCCCAGCAGGCCACCGGGGGAGACTCGGGTGCAGCGGTCACGTTGGCCCTGGTTTCGCCCGCCACCCGCACCGATCCCCGCATCCAAGGCCTGAGCTTCTTCTACACCGCCCCGGGCGGTAGCGGCCTGTTGCCCGGCACCAGCGTAGTGGTTCACCTGTTGGCCGGGCCGGCGGCGGCAGGGGTGGAGGTGCCGCCGTCGGCGGTGGTGTGGTGGCAGGGGCGGGCCTGGGTCTATCTCCGCGACCATCCGGACACATTCGTGCGCCGGGGCATTTCCACCGACGTCCCCGAACCCGGTGGCGGCTATTTCGTGGCGGGCCTGCCGCAGCCGATCGTGGTGGTGGTCCAGGGGGCGCAGGCGCTGCTGTCGGAGGAATTCCGCGCCCAAATCAAGGTCGGGGATTAGATGAGCGCCGGGCGCCATGGTCCTCAGGCGGCGGTCATCTGCTTCGCCATCCGTTTCCGGTGGGTGGTCCTGGTGCTGGCCGGGCTGCTGCTCGTCCGCGGCCTCTACGCCCTGGAGCGGGCCAGGTACGACGTCTTCCCCGAGTTCGCACCGCCGCAGGTGAGCGTGCGGACCGAAGCGCCGGGACTTTCCTCGGAACAGGCCGAGCTTCTGGTTACCCATCCGCTGGAGACCATGCTGGGCGGGCTGCCCGGCGTGAGGATGATGCGCTCCAGTTCGGTCCAGGGGCTGTCCGCCATCACGCTGACCTTCGATGCGGGCACCGACATCTTCCGCGACCGCCAGATGGTGGCGGAACGGCTGACCTCGGCGGCGGGCGAACTGCCCCGGGGCGCGGACCGGCCGGAGATGCTGCCGCTGACCTCATCGACCAGCATCGTGCTCATCATCGGCCTGACCTCGGACCGCCTGTCGCCCATGCAGATGCGGACCCTTGCCAAGTGGACGGTGGAGCCGAGGTTGCTGGCGGTCCCCGGGGTGGCCAAGGCCGCCATCTTCGGCGGCGGCGAACAGGCGCTCCAGATCCGCGTCCACCCCGACCGGCTGATCCGCTTCGGGCTGGGCATGGACGACGTGCTGGCGGCGGCCCGGCGCGCCACCGGCGTACAAGGCGCAGGGTTCATCGACACCCCCAACCAGCGTGTCGTGCTCCAGACCGAAGGGCAACTGACCAGACCCGAGGCGCTGGGGAAAGCGGTCCTCGGTACGCATGGCGGCGTCCCGATTCCGCTTGACGCTGTGGCCGATGTCGTCACCGCGCCGGAACCGGCCATCGGCGCCGCCGCCATCATGGGCAGGCCCGGCATCCAGATGGAAATTTCCAGCCAATACGGCGCCAACACCGTCGAGGTCACCCGGCGGATCGAGGCGGCGCTGGCCGAGCTGCGGCCTGTCCTGGCAAGCGACGGCGCCGCCCTGCATCCCGCGCTGTTTCGCCCGGCTGACTTCATCGACACCGCCATCCACAACCTCGCCATCTCGCTGCTGCTGGGCGCCGGCCTGGTGGTGGCGGTGATCCTGATGTTCCTGTTTGATCTCGGCACCGCCGCCATCTCCTGCGCCGCCATCCCGCTGTCGCTGCTGGCCGCCTTCCTGGTGCTGGACGCCATGGGCGCGTCGCTCAACACCATGACGCTGGGCGGATTGGCCGTCGCCATCGGCGTGGTGGTGGACGACGCCGTGGTCGACGTCGAGAACATCGTGCGCCGCCTGCGGCAGAACCGCCACGCCGCATCTCCCCGTCCTGTGGCCGCGGTGGTGTTCGATGCCTGCCTGGAGGTGCGCAGCGCCGTGCTCTACGCCTCGCTGGCCGTCGTCGTGGTGGCGGTGCCGGTGATCATGCTGTCGGGCCTGGCCGGGCGCCTGTTCGCGCCGCTAGGTGTCGCCTACGCTTTGGCGGTCCTCGCCTCGCTCATCGTCGCCTTCACCGTCACCCCGGCAATGGCGATGGTGCTGCTGGCCGGGCGCCACCTCGTCGAGCGCGAACCGCCGGTGATGCGCTGGACCAAGGCGCGCTACGAAACGCTGCTGCGTCACGTCATCCGGCGCCCGCGGCCGGTGATCGCCGGGGCGGTCCTGCTGGCGGTGGCCGCCGCTGCGGTGTTGCCGCTGTTCGGCGCCAGCTTCATTCCCGAACTGGAGGAACGGCACCTGATCGTCCACATGGAGGCGGTGCCCGGCACTTCGCTTGCCGAATCCATACGGCTCGGCGGCCACGTGGCGACGGCGCTGATGGCGGCGCCTCAGGTGGTTTCGGTGTCCCAGCGAGCCGGGCGGGCGGAATTGGCCGACGACATCACCGGCACCCAGTCCAGCGAGTTCGAAGTCGGCCTCAAGAAGGGGGCCGAGACCGAAGCGGTTGAGGGAGGCCTCCGCAAGGTGCTCGCCCGCTTCCCCGGCGTGAATTTCGCCATCAACACCTTCCTCACCGAGCGCATCGACGAAACCGTCTCGGGAGTCAGCGCCGCCGTGGTCATCGACGTCTTTGGAGCCGACCTCGATGGCATCGACGCCGAAGCGGCGCGGATCACCGGGGTGCTGCGCGGCATCCGGGGCGCCGCCGACGTGCTGGTGCAGTCGCCCCCCGGCATGCCGCAGCTCACCATCCGCCTACGCCCCGATGAGGTGCGGCGCTGGGGCTTCGATGCCGCCGACGTGCTCGACACCGTGCGGGTCGCCTATGGCGGCGACAATGTGGGGCAGGTCTACGAAGGCAGCCGCATCGTCCCCGTCCTCGCCATTCTCGATCCGGACAGCCGCAACAGCCTATCGGCGGTGGGAGATTTGCCGCTGAAGAACCCGGAGGGGACCACCGTCCATCTCCGTCAGATCGCCGACATCTTCGAGGGGTCGGGACCGTCCCAGATCCAGCACAGCGGTGGCCGGCGAGTGCAGACGGTCACCGCCAACGTGGTGGGGCGGGACGTCGCTTCGTTCGTGCGCGAGGCAAAGGCGAAGATCGCCGCCCTGGGGCCGCCGCCCAAGGGGACCTATCTGGAATTCTCGGGTCAGGCCCAGGAGCAGGCCAAGTCCCGGCGAGACCTGCTGGCTGACGGGCTGATGGCCGCCATCGGCATCGTGCTGCTGCTCTCCGTGGTGATGCGCAATTGGAACAACCTGCTCCTGGTGCTCGCCAACCTGCCCTTCGCCCTGGTCGGCGGCGCCTTCGCGGTGTTCGCCACCGGCGGCCTGCTGTCGCTGGGCTCCATGGTCGGCTTCGTCACCCTGTTCGGCATCACCTTGCGCAACGCCATCATGCTGATCTCCCACTACCGTCCTCTGGTCGAGGTGGAAGGCGTGCCCTGGGGCAAG
>JAKAFA010000191.1 GCA_021818185.1 Pseudomonadota bacterium
ATCTCCGGCGCCGCATGTCCGGGCTGGTGGGGGGATAGGGCCGGGCGTCGCCCATCTGCTCCTCGTGCCGTTCCTCAAACGCGGCCCCTGCCGCGAAATCGGGTCTTGTGCATCGCACAACCACGCAGCATTATTGCGTCCCCCTCCCTACTCTCGGCAAGAGGATTGCGCATGACCACCAAGCCGCCCCGGAAATTTTTCGAGCCGCTCGCCATCGGCGCCCCGGCGCCCTATCGCGACCTGCCGGTCCGGCTGGAGCGGATGATCCACTTCTTTCCGCCGCATGTGGAAAAGATGCGCGCCAAGCTGCCGGAGATGGTCGGCCAGGTGGATGTGCTGCTCGGCAACCTGGAAGACGCCATCCCCGCCGACCAGAAAGAGGCGGCGCGCAAGGGCTTCATCGCCGCCGCCCAGGCCACCGATTTCGGCTCCACCGGCCTGTGGACCCGGGTCAATTGCCTGAACAGCCCGTGGTTCCTCGATGACGTTACCGAACTGGTGGCGGCGGTGGGCGACAAGCTGGACGTGGTGATGCTGCCCAAGGTCGAAGGGCCGTGGGACATCCACTTCCTCGACCAACTGCTGGCCCAGCTCGAGGCCCGCCACAACGTGAAGAAGCCGATCCTGATCCATGCCATCCTGGAAACCGCGCTGGGCGTCGAGAACGTCTCGGCCATCGCCCAGGCCAGCCCGCGCATGCACGGCATGAGCCTGGGTCCGGCCGACCTGGCGGCCAGCCGCGGCATGAAGACCACCCGGGTCGGCGGCGGCCATCCGTTCTACGGCGTGCTGGAGGATGCCCGCGCCGAGGGCGGCCCCCGCACCCTGTTCCAGCAGGATCTGTGGCACTACACCGTGGCCCGGATGGTCGATGCCTGCCAGTCGGCCGGCATCAAGGCGTTCTACGGCCCTTATGGCGACTTCTCGGACGCCGCCGGCTGCGAGGCCCAGTTCCGCAACGCCTTCCTGTTGGGCTGCGCCGGCGCCTGGAGCCTGCATCCCAGCCAGATCAACATCGCCAAGCGGGTGTTCAGCCCCGATGCCGGCGAGGTGCGTTTCGCCCTCAAGATCCTGGAGGCCATGCCCGACGGCACCGGTGCGGTGATGATCGACGGCAAGATGCAGGACGACGCCACCTGGAAGCAGGCCAAGGTCATCGTCGACCTGGCCCGCGCCGTGGCCGCCCGCGATCCGGCCGCCAAGGAAGCCTACGGCCTGTAGGCAGGGTGGGGGAGCGGCGACGCTCCCCCTTGCCCCCGGACGCGTGTCCCGGTATGACATCCGGCCATGCACGTCCTGGATTTCGAAAAGCCCATCGCCGAACTCGAAGGCAAGATTGAGGAGCTGCGGCATCTGGCCGGCGGCGACGTCAACATTGCCGACGAGGTGGGCCGGCTACAGGCCAAGGTCGACAAGCTCTTGCGCTCGACCTACGCCAAGCTCACCCCCTGGCAGAAGACCCAGGTTGCCCGTCACCCCGAGCGGCCGCACGCCCTCGACTACATCCGGGCACTGATCGAGGACTTCACGCCCCTGGCCGGCGACCGCTGCTTCGGCGAGGACCGCGCCATCGTCGGCGGATTGGGCCGCTTCCGCGGCTCGACGGTGATGGTGATCGGCAACGAGAAGGGCTCGGACACCGAAAGCCGTCTCAAGCACAATTTCGGCATGGCCAAGCCCGAAGGCTACCGCAAGGCGCGGCGCCTGATGGAGATGGCCGGCCGCTTCGGCGTGCCGGTGCTGACCCTGGTGGATACCGCCGGCGCCTATCCCGGCGTCGATGCCGAGGCGCGCGGCCAGGCCGAGGCCATCGCCCGGTCCATCGAGGCCTGCCTGGACATCCGCGTGCCGCTGATTTCGGTGGTGATCGGCGAAGGCGGTTCGGGCGGGGCGATCGCGCTGGCTGCCGGCAATGCCGTGCTGATGCTGGAACATGCCATCTATTCGGTGATCAGCCCCGAGGGCTGCGCCTCGATCCTGTGGCGCTCGGGTGAAGCGGCCAAGGACGCCGCCGAGGCCCTGCGGCTGACCGCCCAGGACCTGCACAAGCTGGGGGTCATCGATCAGGTGGTGCCCGAGCCGCTGGGCGGTGCCCATCGCAATCCCGACCTGACCTTCAAGACCCTGTCCCTGGCCATCGATTCGGCGCTGCGCGACCTCGCCGGCGTCGAGGGCGGCGTGCTGCGGGCGCGGCGCCGCGAGAAGTTTCTCCAGATGGGCCGCACGGGCCCGGTATGAGCGACGGGGGCCTGATCGACGGGGGCCTGAGCGGCGGGGGTGGGGCTGCGGAAGGCGTCCCCGAACTGGCCGTCGTCGTGCCGGTCAAGAACGAGGCGGAGAATATCCGGCCGCTGCTCGACGAGATCCGGGCCGCCCTGGATGGCCGGTTCGCGTTCGAGGTGGTCTATGTCGACGACGGGTCGGACGATGCCACGCCGGCGGTGCTGGCCGCGGCGCGGGCCGAGTTCCCCTGGCTGCGGGTGGTCCGCCACCGGGCCAGTTGCGGCCAGAGCCAGGCGGTGGCCACCGGCGTGCGCCACGCCCGCGCGCCGCTGATCGCCACCCTTGACGGTGACGGGCAGAACGACCCGGCCGACCTCCCCGCCCTGGTGGCATGCTGGCGGGTCGCCCCGGCGGCGGAACGGGACAAGCTGCTGATCGCCGGTTGGCGCGCCAAGCGCCAGGATACCGCGTCGCGGCGCATCGCCTCGCGGTTGGCCAATGCCATCCGCGCCGGGCTGCTGGGCGACGACACCCCGGATACCGGCTGCGGCACCAAGCTGTTTCCCCGCGCCCTGTTCCTCGACCTGCCCCGCTTCGACCACATGCACCGCTTTCTGCCCGCCTTGGTGTTGCGGGCCGGCGGCCGGGTGGTGTCGGTCAAGGTCAACCACCGTCCGCGGGAACGCGGCCGGTCCAACTACAGCAACCTGCGCCGCGCCCTGGTCGGCTTGCCCGACCTGCTGGGCGTGATGTGGCTGATGCGGCGCGCCCGCAATCCCGAGGTCGAGCTTCCGTGACGGAAGCGCTCCGACATCTCCGGCCGGGCAAGGGAGTGCTGCTGCGCGGCCCGGTGCTGATCCTGACCCTGGCCGGAATCGGCGCGCTGTTGAAGCTGCTGGGGTTGGAAAGCATGCTCCAGACCGGCTGGGTGGATCACGCGGTGCGCGGCCACGGCCTGGCCGGTGCCGCCACCCTGGTCCTGGCCGGGGCCGCCTTCACCGCGCTGGGCCTGCCGCGGCAGGTTCCGTCCTTCCTGGCCGGCTATGCCTTCGGCGTGGTCCAGGGCACGCTCTGGGGGTTGCTCGCCGCCCTGCTGGGGGCCTGGGCCAGCTTCCAGTTCGCCCGCTTCATGGGCCGCGACTTCCTGGTGCGGCGCTTTCCCCACCGCATCAAGCGGATCGACGATTTCCTAACCGGCAACACGGTGGCGATGGTCCTGGTGCTGCGTCTCAGCCCGTTCAGCAACAACCTGGCGGCCAATCTTGCCGCCGGGGTGTCGGGGGTGCAGGCCCTGCCGTTTTTCGCCGGCTCGGCCCTCGGCTTCCTGCCGCAGACCGTGGTATTCGCCCTGCTGGGTTCGGGCTTCACCCTCGATCAGGGTCTGCGCTTCGGGCTGTCGGCGGTGCTGTTCGTGGTCTCCACCCTGCTGGGCCTGTGGCTGTGGCGCCGTTTCCGCGCCGCGCGCGGCCTGCCCGAGGAACTGGCGGAGGTCGACGCCCAATGATCGGGCGGCTTCTGCCCCTGGTCATGGCCGGGTTGCTGGCGGCCTGCGCCGAGACGGCCGCTCCGCCCCCTGGTCCATCCGCCGGCCCGGCGCCGCCATCGGGGGTGCCGGTGGCGGCCGGCGACCCCGCCCTGGCGGGCGACGATCTGGCCGGCACGGTGATCGCCCGCCTGCATGGAGCGGACGGCAAGGCCTACCGCGCCGTTTCGGCCAAGTCGGCGGGGGGCGAGGTTCTGCTGACCGGGGCGGTGACTAAGCCGGTACTGCGCCGCCGGGCCGAGGCCGCCGCCCTCGGCGTGCCCGGCGTGACCGGCGTCTACGATTCTCTGTTCCTGGCCGAGGACGGGGCGTTGGACCGCTTCCTTCCCGACGCGGCGCGCGAACGGGCGGTGACCGCCCGCTTGGCCGGGGATCCGGCCGCCGCCGGTCTGGGCGTGCGGGTGGTGGACGGTGCCGCCTATCTGGTCGGCACCGTCGCCTCCCCGGCCGATCTGGCGCAAGTCAAGACGCTGCTGCTGGCCGACCCCGACCTGAAATGGGTCGATACCGGCGCCGTCGCGGTCACTCGGCGCTGAAGAAGCGCTCGGCCGCCTGGGCGATCTCGTCCACCGCCGCCGCCAGGATGCGCCGGCCGGTTTCCGGGCTGGCCACCGAGGGGTCCGAGCCGATGCGGCCGTCGGGAAAGCGTCGGCGGAAATCGTCGGCCCCGAAGAACGGCGAGGACGGGGCGCGGCGCGGTTCCAGTGGGCGCGGGTCGGCGCGCTCGGGATGGAGCGCCCAGGTCAGCGCCACCTCGGGCGGGGTGGCATGGGAGCCTATCGCCTCGCCGAACAATTCGGCCGACAGGCGGTCCACCTCCGGCAATTCCCACCAGTTCAATAGCCGGGTGCGCAATTCCGGGCGCGGCGCCAGGGCGTCCAGTTCCATCTGGGTTTCGGCGAAGGCCGCCTGTAGCGTGGCGCTGTTGCCGCCATGGCCGTTAATCACCAGCACGCGGGCGAAGCCGTGGCGTACCAGCGACAGCAGACAGTCGCGCACCACCGCCAGCAGGGTGGAAGGGCGGAGCGTCATGGAGCCGGGAAAACGCATGTGGTGCTGTGCCATGCCCACCGCCAGGGTGGGCGCCACCAGGGTGCTCAGCCGTTCGCCCACCTGCCAGGCGACGGCCTCGGCGCACAGGGCGTCGGTGCCGATCAGCCCGGTGGGGCCGTGTTGCTCGGTCGAGCCGATGGGCAGGATCACCGCGCGGGACCGCGCCAGATAGGACTCGACCTCCGGCCAAGTGGCCAGTTGCATGCGCATGGATGTGCCTCCCCTGACTCAGCCGGCGCGGGCGCCGTCGGCCTCGACCCCCAGCACGGATTCGAAGCCCTCGAATTGCGGCGGGCCGAGATAGAGGTCGCGTGATCCGCCGGCGCGCTCATGGGCGCGGCGAAAGGCCTCGGAGCGAGTCCAATCCTCGAAATGCCGCCGGCTCTCCCATACCGTATGCGAGGCGTAGAGGACGTGATCCTCGGCTTCCGGTCCGCGCAGCAGGTGGAAGGCGATGAAACCCGGCAGGCCGGGCAGGTGGGTGTCGCGCTCGGCCCACAGCCGTTCGAACTCCGCGGTGCGATCCCTGGCGATGCGAAAGCGGTTCATGGCCACGAACATCGGTTCCTCCCTGCCCGGCCGCGCCCTCAGGCCTTCGCCGCGGCGATGGCGGCCTCGTAATCCGGCTCCTGGGCGATTTCCGGAACCAGTTGGGTGTATTTGACCGCGCCGTCCTTGCCGATCACCACCACGGCGCGGGCCAGCAGGCCGGCCAGCGGGCCGTCGACGATGGTGACGCCGTAGCGCTTGCCGAACTCCCTATCGCGCAGATCGGAGACCGACAGCACGCGGTCAAGGCCCTCGGCGCCGCAAAAGCGCTTGTGGGCGAAGGGCAGATCGGCCGAGGCGCACAGCACCACCGTGTCGCCCAGCTTGTCGAGATCGGCATTGAAGCGGCGCACCGAGGCGGCGCAGACCGGCGTATCGATGCTAGGGAAGATGTTGAGCACCACCGTCTTGCCGGGGAAGTCCGCGGGGCCGACCGAGGCCAGATCGGTGGTGGTCAGGGTGAAGGCCGGGGCCGGGCTGCCCACCGCCGGAAGGTCGCCGCTGGTGTGGAGAGGATTGCCTTGCAAGGTGACGGTCGCCATGGCTGGCTGCTCCATTCTTGTCGTTGCGTCCTGCGACTTTGCCCCGCCCCATTCCGGTTGTCGAGGGATGATCGCCACATGCATCCGCTGCCGCCCGGTTGCGCCGTTTCCCGGCCGGCCCGGCGGATGATACCGTTCGGGGTCGATGGATCCCGGCGGGGTGCCGCATGGAAGGGACGGTGGTCGGCGTTGCGGGGTCGGTGGTGGACGTGGCTTTCGCGTCCGGCCCGCTGCCGTTGCTCGGTACGGCCATCGAGGCGGCGCCGCCCGGCCGTCCCCGCCTGGTCCTCGAGGTGCAGCAGCACCTGTCGCCGACCGAGGTGCGCAGCGTGGCGATGCACTCCACCAGCGGCTTGGCCCGCGGTACCGTCGTGCGGGCCACCGGCCGGCCGATCCTGGTGCCGGTGGGCGAGGCGGTGCTGGGGCGCCTGATGGACGTGATCGGCGAGCCGCTCGACCACGGCGGGCCGTTTCCGCCCGACGTGCCGCGGCTTCCCATCCACCGGGCGCCGCCGCCCCTGGCCCGCCAGGGCCGGGCAGCCGAGGTGTTCTGGACCGGCATCAAGGTCATCGACCTGCTGGCTCCCCTGGCCCAGGGCGGCAAGGCCGCGATGTTCGGCGGCGCCGGGGTGGGCAAGACGGTGCTGATCATGGAACTGATCCGCACCACCGTCGAAAAATACGCCGGCCTGTCGGTGTTCGCCGGGATTGGCGAACGCTCGCGCGAGGGGCACGAACTGCTGCTGGAACTGCGGCGGTCGGGGGTGCTCGACCGCACCTGCCTGGTATTCGGCCAGATGAACGAACCGCCGGGCGCCCGCTGGCGGGTCGGCATGACCGCGCTGACGGTCGCCGAGTATTTTCGCGACCGCCGCGCCGAAAACGTCCTGCTGCTGATGGACAACGTGTTCCGCTTCGTCCAGGCCGGCGGCGAGGTCTCCGGCCTGCTGGGCCGGCTGCCGTCGCGGGTGGGCTACCAGCCGACGCTGGCTACCGAGATCGCCGAATTGCAGGAGCGCATCGCCTCGGTGGGCGGCGCCGCGGTGACCTCGATCCAGGCGGTCTACGTTCCGGCCGACGACTTCACCGATCCGGCGGTGGCCGAGACCTTCTCGCACCTGGATTCCACCATCGTCCTGTCGCGCGAACAGGCGGCGGCCGGGCTGTACCCGGCCATCGACCCGCTGGCCTCGGGCTCGGCGCTGCTTGAGCCCCGGACGGTGGGCGCCGCCCATTACGCGCTGGCCCAGGAGGCGCGCCGGGTCATCGCCCGCTACCGCGGCCTCCAGGAGATCATCGCCCTGCTGGGCATCGAGGAATTGTCCCGTGCCGACCGTCAGATGGTGGCGCGGGCCCGCCGCCTGCTGCGCTTCCTCAGCCAGCCCTTCCTGGTCACCGAGGCCTTTACCGGCAAGCCGGGCCGTTCGGTTCCCCTGGCCGACACCCTGGCCGGGGTAAAGGCGATTCTGGACGGTGAGGGTGACGGTTGGGCGGAAGCCTCGTTCTACATGGCGGGCGGGCTCGACGAGGTGCGGGCCCGCGAGGAGCGGGGAGGCGGTGGATGAAGCTGGTGGTGGCCACGCCCGAACGGATCATGGTGGACACCGACCAGGCGGCGGCCCTCCGGGCCGAGGACGCCACCGGCGGGTTCGGGGTGCTGCCCGGACATGCCGATCTGCTGACCGTGCTGGTGCCGTCGGTGCTGGCTTGGCGCGACCGGGCCGGGAGCGAGCACTACGTCGCGGTGCGCGGCGGGGTGCTGACTGTGCGCGGCGGCGCGGTC
>JAKAFA010000192.1 GCA_021818185.1 Pseudomonadota bacterium
CACAAGAGCGGTCAGCGCGCCGGTAATGGGGTCCTGCTCGCCCCTGCCCCACGCCCGCTCGAAGGATGGGGCCAGGCGGTATCTGGCCCAGGCCCGGTAAAACAGGGAGGTGAGGCGGTGGTTGAAGATGTCGAAGAACTCGCGCAGGCCGGGACGCTTGTCGCGCAGCCCGCGCTGGATCAGGCTGGTATAGCTTTCGGGCAGGGCGCCCAGCGGGCCGGTCAGGCCGAAGAAGGTCTCGACCAGATGGGCCCGGCCGTCCTCGCCGAACCGGAGGGCAAGAATCTCGTCGGCGGGAAACGCCAGATCGGTGACGGCGTGAAACCTCACCGCCTCGCCCCGCGGGTCGTGGTCCTCGCCCACCGGACGCAGCGCCGCCTCGCCGGGATCGGCAGCCTGGCGCGCCGCCTCCCATTCCAGCAGGCGAACGGCCTGGAAGAATGAGAACCGGCGAGGCCGCTCGCCAAGCGCCTCGATCAGAGAAGGGTCATGTCGCCGGCGCGGGGCGGCCATTTACGCAATACTCCGGTGCGGCCCTTCACGCTGGCGGTCAGCCGGGTGAAGGAATTGATCGAGCAGTAAAGCCCCAGGAACCGCTCCAGCACGCTGGCGAGCAGGAACAGCCCGGCCCCGGCGAAACGGCTTTCGTCGAATTCCATATCCACATCCAGCCCGCGGCAGAAGGCCCCCACATGGGCGCCCGGCATGCGGGCGATCGAGCTGCGGCACTGCACCCGCGTAATGCCCTGGATCACCGAGCGGGTTTCAGCGGAATCCCGCAGGTCGTAGAGCGACAGAACCTCCCGCAGGGCCGCCGCCCCTCCGGCCTCGTCGGTCAGCGACAAATGATTGAGGCTGAGATGCGAGAGCAGACGCCACCGTCCGCCCTGCCCCAGATTGGGACGCAGGGTGGAGGTGGGCGGGGTGAGGCACAGCACCGATTTCACCAGCGGGGCGCCATCCACCAGTTGCAGATGGGGGTGGCCGCCGCCGAACGGCAGCCGTTCGGGCAGATTGCGGTTGAGGCAGGTGGTCTCGACCGACAGCACCCACCCCGCCGGCTGGCGGGGATCGAAGCCCAGGTCGACCAGCGAGAGGTAGATATCGCTGGCCGGACTGGCGCCGGTGGTCCGGCGCCGCTGCGCCAGCCAAAAGGCCGTCTCTTCATCGTGGGAAGCGGTGTGGTCGGCGGAATAGAAGGGGAGGAACTCCCGTGTTTCGCCCTCGGCGTTGGTCGCCACGACCTTTTCCACGCCATAGATCTCCAGCGCCGACGCCCGGCGGGCGTCGGGGACGACGCGATACTCGCTGGCGGTATGGGCCAGGGCGACGGGTTCGGCACGCTGGCGGAACAGGTTGACCACCGGCGTGCACCCCAGGGCGAAATTCTCGCCGGAGATGCTGCGCTCCAGTTCGGGCAACGAGCGGCGCAGGTACAGGAACACCTCGAGTTGGCTGCCCGTCCCGTTGGCGCGGCATCCAGCCGGCGGCTCGATATCGAAAAACAGGAACTTCTCGGGAAAGGCGAAATATTCGGTCAGCAGGCGATAGCCGATGAACGAGCGCCCCGAATAGGGCAGCATGCCCTCGTCGCGCTCGAACCCCACCTGGCGCAGGCATTCCGGTCCGCACAGGATCGGCGCGGCGTCCGAGGCGCTTTCGGCCAGCGCAATGCCGATGGTGTCGTTGAGGATCGCCTCGTACAGGGGATAGACCTGCTGCGGCTGCCCGCGAAGGAAGAAGCGCAGGCGCGGCGGGGCCAGCCTGGCGAAGCCGCCGTCGGCCGAGGTCGTCAGCGACAGCCGCAGGCACGCCATCGCGTCGGCCGCCCGGGGATTGGCGGGAGCGGCCAGGGGGCGGCCGGCCAGGGCGGCCCCGGCCACGGCGACCGGCCACAGCTCCACCGGCTGCGTGGTACGGAACCGGCAGCGCTCGCCATCGACCGCCTCGGTATCCAGTTCGGTCCCGCGCGGCACCCGGTAGAGTCCCTCGAGGTCGGGCTGGGGCGCGAACTGCACGATGGCCATGGAGGGGATGGGCGCGATGTAATGGGGATAGAGGATGGAAAGCAGCGCATCCGACAGCTCGGGAAAATCGTCGTCAAGCTTCTGGCGGATGCGGGCGGTCAGGAAGGCGAAGGCCTCGATCATCCGCCCGACATGCGGATCCTCCACGTTGTCGGCGCTGATGCGCAGGCGGCCGGCAATCTTGGGATTGGCGGCGGCGAACTCGGCGGCCGCCTTGCGGACATGGACAAGTTCCCGATTGTAATAGGAAATGAAATCCTCAGCCATGATTGGCGTCCGTCACGGTAAAGGACCGGAGTGCCGGGTCCAGCTGGGTGTCATAGACCACCGGCTCGCCATCGGCATCGGCGCGCAAGACGGCCTGGATGCGGAAGCGCAGGGTGCGGTCGACCTCCTCGACGTTCTGAAGCAGGGCGACCGAGACCGAGCGGAACCGCGGTTCGAACCGCAGGATCACGTCCTCGATGTGGCGACGGAACAGGTCGCGCTGGGCCTCGGTGGCCAAAGGCTGGCTATGCATGTCGAGCAGTCCGTAGCCCAGCACCGATTGCTCCAGTTCGCCGGCCGTGGCCGGCCATGACCGCGACCAGCGGCGGCAATTGAGCAACGCCTCCAGATCGCGGCGCACCGCGCCGCGCAGCCGCTCCAGGTCGCGCCGGGGCGACGAGACGGAGTCCACCTCCTCATCCAGCAGCAGCCGGTCGAGGAAGGACAGCCTGGGCCGCAGGTTCGATCGGGGGGCCATGTCAGTTTTCCATTGCGCGCAGCCGCCTGCCATCCAATCGCCGCATGGTCTAGGCCGCGGAGAAGCTCAGCCGGCCCAACTCCAAGATGGGCACGTCGTCTTCCCCGACCAGGAAGCAGCGCTGCCCCTGCCCGCGCACCGGCTCGCCGTCGTTGCCCAGCCAATTGGTGACACGGCCGAGGCGCACGGCGTCGTCCCCGGCCCCGGCGCTGCCGGCGTAGAGGGCGGGCAGGTAGACTTCGCCCTCGGGGCCATTCCGAACCGTCATCAGCGCCTGGCGCCACAACAGGTCGCGCGGCCGCCGGGGCGGCCGGAATTCCAGTTCGACGACGCGGTCGAGGGGAATCCAGAAGAATTTGCCGGTGCTGGTGTAGACCTCCAGAATCCCCGGAGCAAGGTCGCCCAGATCGCGGAAATCGTCGAAGGTCTTGCCGTCATGGCTGCCGGCCACGCGCGGCCGCTCCGCCTCCGCCGCCGCCAGCAGGGTAACCGCCTCGGCAAACCGGCCCTCGCGCACCCGGATCGAGGCTTCCAGGTAGGCTTTCACCCAGTCGGCGGGGGAATCCACGAATTCCGGCAGACGCCCCTCGTCGTGAAACTGCTGCCGCGCCACGTCGGCCCGCAGCAACTGGCGCATCAGCGCCAGCGGCACCGCCAGGCTGCCGTCCAGCCCCGCCATCTGGTCGAGCAGCAGGTCCACCCGCTGGTGGTTGCCCTCGAAGCAAAGCAACTCGGCGAGGAAGCCCCGCGCCGCAATGTCGGTGGGATGGGCCTTGACCTCGGCATTCATGGCGGCGACCGCATCGGCGAGCCGTCCCTGTCGATACAGTTCCTGACCGTTGCGCATGACGTTCCTCAACTGATTTTGGCGGCGACGAGTTCGGTCCGCAGCCGGAAGGCCGAGACCACCTGATCCAACTGGAAATGCGGTTGCAGATGGAAGACGCAGGACAGCGTTCCGGGTTTTCCCGGCACGTCGCGGATCTGCACGGCGCTGGCCCGCAGCGGGTAGCGGGCCTTCTGTTCGGGGCTGGCGTCGTCATTGCCGAGCGAATAGCTCCGCAGCCAGTCGGACAGGAAGGCCTCCAATTGGGCGGCGGTGGCGAAACCGCCCAGGCGATCACGGGCCATCACCTTGACGTAATGGGAAAACCGGCTGACGCACAGCACGTATTGCAGCATGGTCCCGAGCCGCGCATTGACCGTGGCGATCCCCTGGTCGGCGGTTCGGCGCTGCGCCGACTGGTTGCCGAGAAACACCAGGTTGGAGGTATAGCGGCTGGGCGACAGGGCGATGAAGCCGAGATTGCCCAGTTCCTGCTCCTGGGCATCGGTGAGTTCGGCTTCGACCGGCCGGCGCCGCGCCGCATCCCAGTGATCGGTGGGAAAGGCGGGGGCCGGCAGCCCGGTCACCACGCCGCCGTCCTCGCCATCCAGCCGGGCGCCCCGGATGTCGGCGAACCAGCCGTACAGGCGGTAGGCACGGATCACCACGGCGGCAAAGGCGAAAACACCGCCGCCCCACAGGTAATGCTCGTGGTCCAGGCCATCGGCGCCCTCCCGGTACGGGAAGCGGTCGGAGCCGGCGGCGGCGCCATCGCGCCAGGGTTCGCGCATCAGGATGCCAGGCAGCACCACCCCGACGTAGCGGGCACCCTCCGTTTCCTGGAAACCAAGCCAGCGCCGGTATTCTTCGGCGCGGAAGACCCGGCCCAGGTCCAAGGGATGGCCAAGCTCGGCGAAGGAGTCGAGGCCCAGCAGGGCGGGATGGGCGCCGATCACCGTCGGCGCGAAGGACGCCGCGGCGACCTGGGACAGGACCCGAAGCCCGCCGACGTCGTCGGTGGACTGCCCCGGAATGCGACGGTGGCTGCAACGATGGTCGACCACCAGCAGGCCGTAGGGACGGCCGCCCGGCATGCCGAATTCTTCGCTGTAGACTTTCTCGAACAATTGGCTCTGGTCGAATTCCGGGGAGCGGTCGAAGTCCTGGCACAATTCCGGCCACGACACGTTCAATACCCGGATGACCACATTCTCGTCGGCATGCCCGGCGTTGCGGGTCAGGTAAGCGACGCCGCGCCAGCGCGCCTCCATGGCCTGAAGGCGGGGATGATGCAGGATGGCGTCCAGTTGCCGGGACATCAGGTCGTCAAGGGCGGCGATGTCGCGGTCGAGGGCGGCCACGATGTCGGCCCACCGGCCGGCCTTGGCGTAACGCAGCAATTCGGGACCGAACCACGCACGCAGGGCGGCCAGCGGATCGGGCTCGGCGAGAAAGGCGGCAAGGGCCTCGGCCCGCCCCCGCCCCAGCGCGGCATCGACCGCGCCCCGGCGCAGCGGCGCGGAAGGGGCGGAAGGAAGCCCGGACACGCTCCCCGGCCGACGGATGCGAACCGTCGCATCGAGATCGGCCATGGTATCGGTTGAGGCCACGCTCCCACCCCGGACCCGACGACGGATCAGCCCATCTGCGGAATGCGCGCGACCATCCGCATGGAGGCCGACAATTCCTCCATCTGCAGCCACGGACGCATCCAGGCGACGGCGTTGTAGACGCCCGGCTGGCCGGGGACTTCCTTCACCGACACCCTGGCTTCCGCCAACGGGAACTTGGCCTTCATCTCGGCGCTGGCGTCGGGATTGGCGTTGACGTAATTGAGCACCCAGGTGTTCAACCACGATTCGCAGTCCGACACCTCGATGAACGAGCCGATCTTGTCGCGCGCCATCACCTTGAGGTAATGGGCGAACCGCGAGCTTGCCATGATGTAGGGAAGGCGGGCGGAGATGGCGGCGTTGGCCGTGGCCTCGGGCTTGTCGTACTTTTTCGGCTTCTGGGTGGTCTGTCCGCCGAAGAACACCGCATAGTCGGTGCCCTTGTAATGGCACAGCGGCAGGAAGCCCAGCTTGGACAGTTCGGCCTCGCGGCGGTCGGTGATGCCGACCTCGGTCGGGCATTGCTGGTCGGCGTCGCCGTCGTCCGAGGTGAAGACGTAGGACGGCAGGTTCTCCACCTTGCCGCCGCCCTCGGCGCCGCGAATGGCGGTGCACCAGCCGTACTTGGCGAAGGCGTCGGTCAGACGGGTGCCCAGGACATAGGCCGCGTTCATCCAGGTGAACTGGTCGTGCTGCAACGGCCGGGTGGCCCCGGCGGCGTCCAGCGGTGCCTCCTCGTAGGCGAACTCGTCGATGGTCTTGGTCTTCGACCCATAGGGCAGACGGGCCAGGACGCGCGGCATGGCCAGGGTGACAAAGCGCGAATCCTCGCTCTCGCGGAAGCCGCGCCACTTGGCGTATTCGGTGGACTCGAAAATCTTCTCCAGGTCGCGCGGCTTCGCCAGGTCGGTGAAAGTCTCCAGGCCGAACAGCTTGGGGCTGGCCGCCGAGATGAACGGGGCGAACGACGCGGCGGCCACGTTGGAGATCAGCCCCAACAGTTCGACGTCTTCGGGATGGTTGCTGAACTCGTAGTCGCCGATCAGCGCGCCGTAGGGCTCGCCGCCGGGGGAACCGAACTCGTTTTCGTAGATCTTCTTGAACAGGGTGCTCTGGTCGAACTCGGCCGCCTTGCTGAGATCCTTGTAAAGCTCGCGCTTGGAGGCGTTGATCATGCGGACCTTGAGCGTCGAGCCCGTCTCGGTGTTCATCACCAGATGGTGCAGCCCGCGCCACGACCCTTCCAGCTTCTGGAAATCAGGATGCTGCATGATCGCCGCCAGCTGACGCGACAACTTGGCGTCGATGGCCTCGATGGCCCGATTGAAGGTCTGATTCAGGTTCTTGCTGAAGGTGACGGTGCCCTTCAGCGCCTCCTCGGTCAGGGCGCGCAGCAGATCCTGCGCCCGGTCCGGTTCGGTCTGCTTGGTGGCGGCGATGGCCTGGTCGAGCAGACTGCCGGCCTCGGTGGCTTCGGTGCCCGCGGCGGCGGCCTGGGCCTGTTCCTCGGTCTGGCTCACGGTCCTACTCCTTCTTGTCGCTATCGACGCCCAACTCGGACGAGAGCTTGTTCAACTCCTCGGTGCTCTGCAGCACACGTTCCAGCACCCCTTCCAACTCGTCGGAAAGGTCGGCCTTGCTGGCCAGGTCGCGCAGCTTGTTGCGGGTCTCCAGCAGCTTGCGCAGCGGCTCGACCTGCTCGACGATCCGGCCGGGCTCGAAATCCTCGATGCTCTTGAAGGCGAGTTCGACCGCCAGCTGGCTGCCGTCGTCGGCCAGGGTGTTTTCCACCTTCATCTTGACGCCGGGAGTCATGCGCGCCATGACGTCGTTGAAATTGTCGCGGTCGATCTGGGTGAACTTGCGGTCGCGCAGCGGCTTCAGCGGCTCGGTCGGATCGCCCGAGAAATCGCCCATGACGCCGACCACGAAGGGCAGCTCCTTCTGCACGACCGCGCCTTCGGTCTCGACGTCGTAGGTAATGTGCACCCGCGGCTTGCGGACCCGCGAAAGCTTCTGTTGAGTACTTTCGGCCATCTATCCCTCCTCCATGCCGGCCCCCAAGGCCGGGTGCCTCAATAGTCCGAAGACGTCTCCGCGGTCTGCACCCTGATGCCGGACGACAGCAGGAACAGGCGCCGCGCCTCGGCGTCCTGGACCAGTTCCTCCAGCAATTGCGGCAGGGTCAGGCTGCCGCGGCGAACCACTTCCTCCAACGTGTAGGAAATCGGCGAGTGGGGTTCGTACTTGCGGAAGAAGGCTGCGATCCGCGTCAGTTCGGCCAAGGCCTCCTCGCGCGTCTCATAGCCTTGGCGGCGCTTACGGCCGCCTTCGCCGCCGCCCGCCGCCTCGGCCTCCGCCCCGCTTCCGGCCGGCGGCGTCTCGTCGCCGGCCGCCGCGTCGTCCCCGGCCGCCGCTTCCGCCAGCTTGTCGGCGGCAA
>JAKAFA010000193.1 GCA_021818185.1 Pseudomonadota bacterium
GCAGCGACCAGCTTTCGTACTGGGCGGCCAGCACCAGGAACACGAACAGCACCGAGGCGGCGAACACCACCAGCCCGTGGTTGCCGGCCAGGATCTCCTGCAACGACAGTTCCGTCCACTCGAAGCCGAAGCCTTGGGGCAGCTGCTCCGCGGCCAGCTCCGTCATCTGGTCCAGGGCATAGCCCGAGGAATAGCCCGGGGCGGCGGCGCCCTGGATTTCGGCGGTCGGATAGAGGTTGTAGCGGGGCACGCGATAGGGGCCGGTCGTGGTGCGGAAGGCCGCCACCGACCCGATGGGAACCATCTGGCCGTGGGTGTTGCGCACCTTGAGATCGGCAATGTCGCGGATGTCGCGGCGAAACGGCGCATCGGCCTGGGCGGTGACGCGGTAAGTGCGGCCGAGATAGTTGAATTCGTTGACGAAAGCCGACCCCAGATAGACCTGCAACGCCTCGGAGATCTGGTCCTCCGGCACGCCCAGCATCTGGGCCCGCACCCGGTCGATATCGGCGTAGACGTTGGGGGTGCGGGTGTTGAACAGGGTGAACACGCTGGCCAGGCCGGGAGTGCGGGCAGCGGCGGCGGCCAGGCCGTCGGCCACCTGCTCCAGGGCCTTGGGTCCGCGGCCGGCCCTGTCCTCGATCATCATCTTGAAGCCGCCGGCCGTACCGATGCCACGCACCGACGGCGGCTGGATGGTGATGATGAAGGCATCCTGGATGCCCGCCCACTTGGCTTGCAGCGCGTGCTGAATCCCGGCCGCCGTCAGGCCCTTGGCCGCCCGTTCCTCGAAGGGGGCGAGCGGCGAGAAGATGGCCGCGGCGTTGGAGGCGTTGGTGAAGGTGGCGGCGTCGAAGCCGGCGAAGGGCACGGCATGGGCCACACCGGGAGTGGCCAGCATGTCACTCACCACCTGGCGCATCACCTTGTCGGTGCGGGCCAGCGAGGCGCCCGGCGGCAACTGGATCACGGTGATCAGGTAGCCCTGGTCCATGTCGGGGATGAAGCCCTTGGGCGTCTTGTAGAACTCGGTGCCGGTCAGGGCGATCAGGCCGCCATAGAGCACGCACATGGTCACCGCCAGCCGCGCCAGCCGGCGGGTCAGGCCGCCATATCCCCCCGACAGCCGGTCGAAGGTCCGGTTGAAGGCGGCGAAGAAGCGGCTGACCGCCCCGCCCTCGGGGTGGTGCGCGACATGGGGCTTGAACAGCAGGGCGCAGAGCGCCGGGCTCAGGGTCAGCGACACGATCAGCGAAATGACCGTGGAGGCGGCGATGGTCACCGCAAACTGGCGGAAGAACTGGCCGGAAATGCCGGGGATGAAGGCGGCGGGAATGAACACCGCGCACAGCACCAGGGCGATGGACAGCAGCGCAGTGCCCACCTCGTCCATGGTGGTGTGGGCGGCGTCGCGCGGGCTTAGGCCCTCGCGCAGATTGCGCTCGACGTTCTCCACCACGACGATGGCGTCGTCCACCACGATGCCCACCGCCAGCACCAGCCCGAACAGCGACAGGTTGTTGAGCGAATAGCCCAGCGCCTTCAGCACCGTGAAGGTGCCGACCAGCGACACCGGGATGGCCACCACCGGGATGACCGAGGCCCGCCAGGTCTGGAGGAACAGAATCACCACCACCACCACCAGCAGCACGGCTTCGAAGATGGTCTTGTCGACCTCGTGTACCGACTGACTGATGAACTGGGTGGGATCGTAGTCGATCTCGTAATTGACGCCGGCGGGGAAGGCCTTGGACAGTTCCTCGATCTTGGCGCGCAGCAGCTTGGCGGTGGTCAGTGCGTTGGAGCCCGGCCGCTGCAACACCACGATCGGCACCGCCGGGCGGGAATCCAGGTAGCCGTTGACGCTGTAATCCAGCGCGCCCAGTTCCACCCGGCCGATATCCTTGATGCGGGTGATGCGCCCCTGGCCGTCGGATTTGACGATGACGTTCTCGAACTCCGCCGGATCGGTCAGCCGGCCCTTGGTCTGGACGTTGAGCTGGAACGCGCCCTGATGGGGGGTGGGCGGCGCATCGAGCACGCCGGCCGCCACCTGGACGTTCTGGGCCTGCAAGGCCCTGACCACCTCGCCGGCCGTCAGGTTGCGGGCCGCCACCTTGCCGGGGTCCAGCCAGACGCGCATGGAATAATCGCGGGCGCCGAACACCCGGATATCGCCGACCCCGTCCAGGCGGGCCAGCGGATCGACGATTTGCAGGGTGGCGTAGTTGGACAGGTAAAGCTGGTCGCGCGACCCGTCGCGGGACAGCAGGTGGATGACCATCAGCATGTCGGGCGAATTCTTGGCCACCGTCACGCCGATGCGCTGCACCTCGTCGGGCAGGCGCGGCTGGGCCATGGCCACCCGGTTCTGCACCAGCACCTGGGCGGTATCCAGGTTGGTGCCCAGCGCGAAGGTGATGGTCAGGCGCAGATTGCCGTCGCCGGTCGCCTGGCTGCTCATGTAGAGCATGTTTTCGACGCCGTTGATCTGCTCTTCCAGCGGCGTGGCGACGGTGTCGCTGACCACCTGGGCCGAGGCGCCGGGATAAGAGGCGCTGACGATGATGGTCGGCGGCGCGATCTCGGGATACTGGGCCACCGGCAGGGCGAAATACGAAATGGCGCCGATCAGGGTGATCAGCACCGAGACGACCGCGGCGAAGATCGGCCGGTCGATGAAAAAGTGGGAAATGCGCATCAGGGCTGGCCCGCTTCGATGGCGCCGGGCACCGGCGTGACCTTGGCCCCCGGGCGGGCGCGCAGCAGGCCGGTGATGATGACGCGGTCGTCGCGGCCGAGGCCGCTGCGCACCACGCGCAGCCCGTCCTCGACCGGGCCGGTCTCGATGGCCTTGGGCACCACGGTGCCGTCGGCCGCCACGGTCATCACCAGATGGCGCGACTGGTCGGTGACGAGGGCGCTGTCAGGCACCAGCAACGCCTGGTAGGGGCCCGAGGCGGCCAGACGCACGCGGCCGAACAGGCCGGGGGTGATCCGGCCGTCGGCATTGTCCAGCACGGCACGGGCCCGGATGGTGCCCGAGCCGCGATCGACCTGATTGTCGATGAAGTCCAGCCGGCCCTTGTGCGGGAAACCGGTTTCGCCGTCCAGCTGGATTTCCACCGGAATGGGATTGGCGACCAGATCGGTTTTACCGCCCAGCCGATGCTGCAACGCCAGGAAATCGGCCTCGCTCATATCGAAGCCGAAATAGATGGGGTTCTGCGACACGATGGTGGTCAGCAGGGTCGGGCTCGAGCCGTCGCCGGTGATCAGATTGCCCACCGTGACCCGCCGCGCGCCGATCCGGCCCGAGATGGGGGCGACGATATGGGTGAATTGCAGGTTCAGTTCGGCATCGCGCACCGCTGCCTGCGCGGCCTCGACCCCGGCGCCGGCCCCGCGGGAATCCTGGACGCGCTGGTCGAGGATGCTCTGCGAGACAAAATCCTTCTGGCGCAGTTCACCGGCCCGGCCCAGCTCGCGGTGAGCGAATTCCTTGGAGGCGCCCGCCCGTTCCAGTTTGGCCCGCGCCGTGGCCAGCGCGGTTTCATACGGCCTGGGGTCGATGACGAACAGCAGATCCCCCTTGTTGACCATCTGGCCGTCGGTGAAGTGGATTTCCGTAAGGTAGCCGCTGACGCGGGCGCGCAGATCCACCATCTCCACCGGCGCGAACTGACCGGTATAGCGGGTCCAGTCGGTCACCTGGCGCACCAGCGGCACCGAGACGGTGACCGGCGGCCCGCCGGCCGGCCGGCCTTTGGCAGCCGGCCCCGACCCGCCCCACAGCGCCGCCGCCACCCCGGCCGCCACCAACAGGGCCAGCCCCCCCAGCAACAGCAGGGGACGGGAGGAGAACGAGGATTGCCGCTGGATCTGCATGGACTGCACCGCGAAACGGAGAGGGGGAGGAGAGGTTCGGCCAGGAATGAACTGAACGGTTCGGTTCTTACCTGTCCGGTCGGGGCGCGGTCAAGACGCGCAGCCCCCATCCGTCCAAGCGTTGCTCCGGGGAAAGGAAGCGATGACCACACGACCGAAGGCCAAAGGCGGCCGATGGTTGACCGTGCTGGCCCTGTCCGCCGGCCTGGCGCCGCCAGCCGCCGCCGAGGAGGACGGTATCCGGCCGGATGCCTGGCAACGCATGGTCGACGCCACCCGCGCCGACCAGCCCGACTGGAGCAGCCCGCTGGTCACCACCACCGGCCTGCTGGAGCAGCGCCTGCGCCTCGACATCGGGCGCCGCCATGCCGGCAACGGTGCCGACACCACCTTGCTGGACGGCGGCCGCGGCCTGGATCTGATCGTCGCCCCCGCCACCGAGTTCCAGTTCGGCGCGCCCACCTACAATCTGCGCTCGCCGGCCGGCGGCACCCCCGCCGCCACCGGCTTTACCGACTGGCCGTTCCTGCGCATCGAACGACGGCTGGCCAGCCGCCCGGCCGGTGAGGGGAATTATGTGCTGACCGTCTGGCTGACTGCGCAGGCGCCGGCCGGTACCGCCGGCTTCAGCAACAACGCCTGGACTTGGTCACCGGCCCTGGCCTTCGGCAAGGGCTGGGGCGCTTTCGACATTCAGGGCACGATAGGCGCCGTCCTGCCCGCCTCGCATACCGACATCCTCGGTCACCAGATCCAGACCAACCTCGCCCTGCAATACCATTGCGGCCAAATCTTCTGGCCGGACCTCGAGGCGAGTTGGACCTATGACGCCGACGGCCAGCGCGGCGGGCTGAGTCAAATCCATCTGACCCCCGGCCTGGTGGTGGGGCGCATCCCGCTGGGCGCCGGCCTGGCGGCCACACTCGGCATCGGCTACCAGACGGCGCTGACCCCGTCCTATCGCCCCCGGCCCCTGACCCCCGCCTACGACCACGCCTGGCTGTTCACCACGCGCCTCAATTTCTAGCCTGCCCTCCTCCGGCCCGGTCTCCCCCCCTTCCCCGTCCCACCGCTTCGCGTCACAATGGCCTCTCCGCCAAGGAGACCGCCGTGATCAGGGACCGCTTCTCGGCGTTGGGCCGGGCCCTGCGCCATCGCAATTACCGCCTGTTCTTCGCCGGCCAGCTGATTTCGCTGATCGGCACCTGGATGCAGATCGTGGCCCAGTCCTGGCTGGTGTACCGGCTGACCGGTTCGGCCGAGTTGCTGGGGCTGGTGGGCTTCGCCTCGCAGGGGCCGGTGTTCCTGCTGGCGCAGGTGGGCGGCGCGGTGGCCGATCACCACGACCGCCGGCGCATCCTGATCGCCACCCAGGCGGTCGCCATGGCGCTGGCTGCCGTGCTGGCGGCCCTGACCCTGAGCGGCCAGGTCCAGGTCTGGCACATCTTCGTCCTGGCGGCGGCGCTAGGCACGGTCAACGCCTTCGACGTCCCGACCCGCCAGGCCTTCGTGGTCGAGATGGTGGGGCGCGAAGACCTTCAGAACGCCATCGCGCTGAATTCGTCGATGTTCAACGTCGCCCGCCTGCTGGGGCCGGCGGCGGCGGGGATCGCGGTGGCGGCAGTGGGCGAGGGCTGGTGCTTCGCCTTCAACGCCTTCAGCTTCCTGGCGGTGATCGCCGGCCTGCTGGCCATGCGGCTGCCGGAAGCCGCCGCCAGGCCGGCCGGCGCGCCGATCCTGGAGCGCATGCGCCAGGGCTTCGCCTATGCCGCCCGCACCCGGCCGATCCGCATGCTGCTGTTGCTGGTCGCCCTGATGAGCGTGGTGGGCATGCCCTATACGGTGCTGATGCCGATCTTCGCGAACCGCATTCTGGGCGGCGGCCCGGAACGGCTGGGCGCGCTGATGAGCGCCGCCGGGCTGGGAGCGCTGGCCGGCGCCCTGGCCCTGGCCGCGCGCCGGGGGCTGGCCGGGCTCGGCACGGCAATCATGCGTGCGGCGCTGGGGTTCGGTGCCGCGCTGATCGCCTTCGCCATGTCGCGCTCGTTCCCGCTGTCCCTGGTCCTGCTGCTGGTGGTCGGCTTCTGCCAGATGACCCAGATGGCCGCCGCCAACACCCTGGTTCAATCCATGTTGCCCGACGCCTATCGCGGCCGGGTCATGGCGGTCTACGCCATGATGTTCCTGGGCATGGCGCCGTTCGGCGCCCTGCTGGCCGGGCTGGCGGCCGGCGCCTTCGGCGCCCCGGCCACCGTGGCGGCGGGCGGATCGCTGTGCATCCTGGGCGGCCTGACCTTCGCCCGCGTCCTGCCCGCCTTCCGGGCCGAAGCCCGCATGCTGGTGCGGCAGAACGGGGCGGCCACGCGATAGGCGCCCGCCCTCAGGCGTGGCGGCTGCTCCACTCGTTCAGCCATTCCGGCACCACCGCGGCGTTCATCGGACGGGCCAGGGCATAGCCCTGCACCGCGTCGCAGCCCATTCCCGCCAGGATATGCAGGACGTCCTCGGTCTCGACCCCCTCGGCCACCGCCGACATTTCCAGATTGTGGGCCAGTTCGATCATGGTCTTGACGATGACCCGGGCCTCGCGCGAGCGGTCGCATTCCTGGACGAACTGCTTGTCGATCTTCAATTCGCAGAACGGCAGGCGATGCAACTGGACCAGCGACGAATAGCCGGTGCCGAAATCGTCGATGGCCAGCTTGAATCCCTTGATGCGCAGCCGGGTCAGGATGTCCAGCGCCCGCAACGGCTCGGCCATGGCGGCGGTTTCGGTGACCTCGAAGGTGATGTTGCCTTCGGGCACGCCGGCGGCCCGGCACATATTGTCCAGCCGGTCGGCCAGGGATTCCTCGTGCAGGTTCTGCCCCGACAGATTGATCGCCACCTGGGCGTCGATCCCCAGGCTCTGCCACTCGCTGATCTGGCTGACCGCCTGGGCGGCCACCGCCTGGCTGAGGGCGTCGATGCGCCCCGACGCCTCGGCCATGGGCACGAACTGGTCGGGAGGAATGGTGCCGCGGCGGGCATGACGCCAGCGCACCAGGGCCTCGAACCCCACCGGCCGCCAGGAATGCAGGTCGACCTTGGGCTGGTAGTAGGGCAGGATCTCGCCGTTGTCGATGGCCTGTTGCAGCGCGCTTTCGGTAACCACGTCCTCCTCGCCGTGGTTGGCCTCCAGCACCTCGGCCAGTTCCTTGGCCCTGAGGGGCTTCTGCAAGGTGCCGACGATGTCCAGCCCCCGTTCGGTGCCCAGCCGGCGGGCGGCATCCACCACCCGGGAATCGAAGCCGCTCATGATGAAGATGCGCGCCGCCGACAACTCGCCGGCCAGGAAGCGCAGGATCTCGACCCCGTCGGCCTCGGGCATCACCAGATCGATGATGATGTGGCTGGGCTGCCAGTCCCGCGACAGGCGGCGGAACTCCACCGGACTGGAGGTCGTGCGGACCTCGTAGCCGCAATTCTCGGCGACCTTTCGCACGAAGTTGGCGAATTCCGGCTCGTCGTCGATGACCAGCAGCCTGTCGCTCATGTCGTGGCTCCTCTGTCCAGCACCTCGCGCACCGCCCGCGCGAGATCCTGGTGCCGATAGGGTTTGCCAAGGAAGTCAAAGCCCAGGCCCGGCGCCTCGCCGCTGCCCGGATGGAGGCAAGTGCCGGGGAAACCCGAGGTGATCAGCACCTTGAGGTCGGGCTGCAACCGCCGCGCCGCATGCGCCAGTTCGAATCCGGTCATGCCGCC
>JAKAFA010000194.1 GCA_021818185.1 Pseudomonadota bacterium
CCGGCTCCGGTCCCGATGCTGTCGCCGCGGTGGCGGCCCTGGCAAACAGCCGCGACGTGCAGCGCGACGCGGTGGTGCGGTTCGGCGGCCGGCTGCTGCCCGGCGTGCCGGAAGCCGACCGTCCCCGGGCCTTTGGCCGGCTGCTGGCGGTGACCGCCGCCGACGGGGTGGTCCGCCTGCGCCTGGACGGGCCCGAGCCGCTGGCCGCCACCCAGGCCCTCTCCGCCCTGCTGGAGGGGGTGCGCGCCGCCGGTCAGGCCGCCGGGCCCGAGGCGGCGCCCCCTGTGGTGGAACAGGCGGCGGCCCAGGCCCGCCGCCGGCTGGATGCCTATCTTCGCCGCCTGGGCGTCGCCGATCCCCGTGCCGAGCGCAATGGGCTGGCCGCCCGGCGGGTCGCCCTGGAGGGCGCGCGCGCCGCCGCCGAGGCCGATGCCGCCGCCCTGGCCGACAAGGCGGCGCTGTTGGCCGGCCAGGTGGCCCGCACGCCCGCCACCATCCGGCTGGCCAGCGATTCCGGCCGGCCGCGGGTGTTGGATGAAGCGCGCGCCAAGCTGTTCGAGCTGCGGACCAAAGAACAGGAATTGCTGGGCAAGTACCTGCCGAGCAGCCCCCTGGTCCAGGCGGTGGACGCGGAGAGGCGGCAGGTCGAACGCTCGGTGCAGGCCTATCGCGCCCCCGAGCAGGACCGGGTGGAAAGCGGCCCCAATCCGGTGCGTCAGGCGTTGGAGCAGGAGCTGGGCCGCGCCCAGGCGGCGCTGGCCGCCGCCCGGGCGCGGGTCCGCGTGGTGGCGCGCCAGCAGGCGGATTTGGACCGCCGTGCGGCGGTGCTGTCCGGCGGCGAGGCGGAATATGAATCCCTGGACCGTGCCGTCCGCGATGCCGAGGCGCGGCTGGCCGCGGCGAGGGGACGGCCCCCGGCGGTGGGGCCCGTCGCCGTGCTGCAACAGCCCCAGGCCGATGCCCGGCCGGTCGGGCCGGGGCCGGGGGCGGTCTTCGGCCTGGCGGGGGCGGCCGGCGTCGTCCTGGCGGTGCTGGTTGCGCTGCTGGCCCAACGCTTCGGCACCCGGTTCGATACCCCGGCCGCGGTTGAGCGGCGCCTTGGCCTGCCCGTGCTGACCTCCATCCCGCGCGAGGGCTGACGATGTACAAGGAGTTCTTCAACCTGTCCGCCGAGCCGTTCCGGATCACGCCCGATCCCGGCTTCCTGTTCCTGACCGACCAGCACAAGGAGGCGCTGGCGTCCATCATCTACGGCATTTCCAAACGCAAGGGCTTCGTCTGCATCATCGGCGAGGTGGGGGTGGGCAAGACCACCATCCTGCGCTCGTACCTGGACGGAGCCGAGGAACCGGAACTGGTCTTCGTTCACATCTTCAATCCGGCGGTGTCGTTCCTGGCGCTGCTCAAGCAGATCTTCGCCGAACTCGACCTGCCGATTCCCGGCGAGGACATCCCCTCGATGGTCGAGGCGTTGCGGGTCCGCCTGATCGAACGCCACCAGCGCCACGAGACGCTGGTACTGCTGATCGACGAGGCCCAGAACATGCCGGTGGGCACGCTGGAAAGCCTGCGCATGCTGTCCAACCTGGAAACCGCCACGGAAAAGCTGGTGCAGATCGTCCTGGTCGGCCAGCCGGAGCTGGAGCAATTGCTGGCCGAACGCCAGCTGCGCCAACTGGAATCACGCATCGCGGTGCGCACCCGGCTGGGGCCGCTGTCGCGAGCCGATTCCGTCGCCTATATCCGCCATCGCCTGAAATGCGTCGCCCTCGACGACCGGCCGGTCTTCACCGAAGGGGCGATTCGCCTGCTGGTCCGCCATGCCCAGGGCATTCCCCGGCGGATCAACGTGCTGTGCGACAGCGCCCTGATGACCGCCTTCGGCCGGCAGGTGCGCCCCGCCAATTCCGCCATTGTGCGCGAGGTGCTGCGCGACCTGCGCATCGGCCGTCGACGGGTCGGTCTGGAGCCGCCCGAGAACTGGCGCCGGTCGCTGGCCTTCGCCGCCGGCGGCGCCGGGCTGGCGGCGGCGCTCGCCCTGGTCCTCGGCGGTGCGCCGTCCCATCGCCCGGCGGCGGCGCCCGCCGCGGTGTCGCTGCCGCTGCCGCCGCTCCGATCCACGGCCAAGCCGGCCCATCCCGCGCCCGTTCCCGCCGTGGTGGACCCGGAGCCGGGACTCATCTCGCCGGCTCCGGCTCTCCCCGCACCGGTCGCGCCGCCGCCCTCCGCGCCCGAGCCCTCCGGCGCGGCCTCGCCGCCGGTACCCGCCGAGACGGTCGCCCCAGCCGGCGGCCCGGCCTCCGCGAGCCCGCCGCCACCGGCCATCGCCCCAGCCGGTGATGGGGCGCCGCGGTGGGTTGTGGTCCGCGGCGACACCCTGGCCCAGCTGATCGCGCGGGTCTACGGCAAGTTCGACCGTCAGCATCTGGACTGGGTCAAGGCCCACAACCCCGAGATCGTCGATGTCGACCGCATCCAGGTGGGCCAGGTGATCGCCTTTCCCGGCCTGCCGCCATCGGGCGAGGAACCATGAGCCGCTTCCATGCCGCCCTGGACTCGGCCCGTGCCCTGGCGATCCGCTCGGGGCGGCCGGTGCGGTCGCCGCCGCCTCTGCCGGGGGCGGTCGAGGCCGCCGACCTGCCGCTGCTCCGCCTGTGGCAGGCGGTCGAGGCCCGCCTGCCCGCGTGCCGGTGCAAGGTGGTGCAGATCGCCGCCTGTGCCGCGGGCGAGGACGATCCGGCCGTGGCGGTGCGTCTGGCCCGCCTGGCCGGCCGCACCCTGGGCGGCGGGGTAGTGGTGCTGAACGGCACACCGGCGGTGGAAGGCGAGGGGCGGGGCGCGGTGGTGTTCGGACCCCTGCCCGGCCAGCGGGGCGACCCCCGTGCCCTCGACCGCCGCCTGCTTGCCGCCTATTGGCGCCATCTGCGGGAGCGGGCCGAACTGGTGGTGGTCGCCACCCCACCGGTGCTGGAATCGCCGCTGGCCCTGGCCGTCGCCCCAACGGTGGACGGCGTGGTTCTGGTGGTCGAGGCCGAACGCACCCGGGTGGCGGTCGCCCGTGCCGCCCGCGATACCCTGGCGGCGGGCGGCGCCAACCTGCTGGGCGTGGTGCTCAACAAGCGCCGCTATCCAGTCCCGGTGGCGCTGTATGAAATACTATGACCGATAATATAGGCGTTTCAGCATAATGGGGGATTATTGCGCCGTCCCCCAGTCCGTGACAAGGTTCGCCCTGGATCACCTACGGCAGGGATTTCGCGATGTTCAACTATATGGGACAAAATCTTTTCGATCAATTCAACGTTGATCCTGGCGGCGTCATCGGCCGGCTGGTCGATCTCCAGCGCGCCGGCCTGGAAGCGGTGCGGGAAATGGCCGACAACAACAGCCGCGCCATGGTGCAGCTGACCAGCCTGCGCAATCCCCAGGAGTTCCTGGCGACGCAGCAGCAGGTTCTGCAAAGCGTGGCCGAGCAAAACATGGCGGTGTTGACCCGTCTGATGCAATCGGCCGCCTCGCCGGCGGCCGAGCGCAAGGGCAAATAACGCCGCGCGCCGACGCTCGCTCCGCCGGACGGAAGAGGCGCGCCCGCCGGGTGCGGCTGGAGCCGGCGGAGCGGGCGACGATCGGCCCCTTCAGGGGCGGCCGGACGGGTATGCAACCGGGACGGCCGCAGCGCCTCGCGCCTGCGGTTCCGGCTCCGATTCGGCGCAGACACGGTTACGTCCCCCGCCTTTGGCTCGATATAGCTGGTCGTCGGCGCGCTTCAGGAAATCGCTGGCGGTGCCGAGCCCGCCACCGCACTCGGCGGCGCCGACGCTGACGGTGATGCGGACGGGAGCGTTCGCCCCGATCTGCATCGCGGCGTCCTGGATGCTGGTCCGGACGCGGTCCGCCACCGATACCGCCTGGCGGAGGTCGGTTCCCGGCAACAGGATGGCGAATTCCTCTCCGCCCAGGCGCGCCACCACATCGATCGCCCGCAGGTCACGGCGGCACAGATCGGCGCAAGCCTGGATCACTGCGTCGCCGCAGGAATGCCCGTAGGTGTCGTTGATCGCCTTGAAGTGATCGATGTCGAAAATCAGCAGCGACAGGGGGTGGTGAAGCCGGCGGGCCCGGTTGACCTCCATCTCCAGCAGCGGGGTGAAATACCGCCGATTGTGTACGCCGGTTAAGGGGTCGGTTTGCGACTCGCGTTCAAGTTGGAGCTGCAATTGATGGCGGCGGTAATAGTCCAGCGCGAACATGGTCTGCCCGATGATGGTCATGGCCGCCGCCGGCCAAGCGAACACGGCAAAACGCAAATGCGGAAAATGATCTATGCCGAATAAAAGCGCAACAATATGGGGGATGGATATGACGCAAGTGGTGTAAATTATATTAATTACTAGAGAAAACCCCTGGTAGGCGATAATGCCGAATAGCAGGAACAGAAGAAGCCCAGCCGGTTCGTATGGGGCTCCCCCATGCAATCTGTCGAAGATGAAGACGCCAGTGACATCAATAGGCAATGGGCACAAAACAGCGATGGTCTCCAGCAGTTTATAGTTGCGTGATTTCCGCAGGGCCGTCCAGAGGATTGCCGGCACGATGGCCATGACGTGCGGAATGATCGTGCCCATCGCCGCGACGGGATCGATCACGTAATCCGACGTCCACGTTAACAGGCCGAAACAGCTGCCGGCTACAAATTGCGCTATCGTGAACGTGCGGAAGTCATCAAATTTCTTGTTTAGAAATTTTCGGTCAAAACATATGGTCCACCAGACGTTGTGGACGTCTCCGTCGCGCGCAAAAGCAATCACAACTTGGTTCCTTGCGTTTCTTCCGAAGCAAATATCCCGTGATTGTTTTGCGCGGCGGCGCTACGGGATGTTCGCCTCGACCTCGCCGGTGCGGATGACGTCGCGGAAGAACTGGTAGCTGTCCTTGGGGGTGCGGCGACCGCTGTCGTAATCGACCCGCACGATGCCGAACCGCCGGGACAGGCCCTGGGCCCATTCGAAGTTGTCGAGCAGGCTCCAGCACAGATACCCCTTGACGTTGCAGCCATCGGCGGCGGCGCGCGCCACCGCCGCCAGGTGGTCGCGCAGGAAAGCCACGCGCTCGGCGTCATGGATCCGGCCGTCGGCGGCCACCACGTCGTCATAGGCGGCGCCGTTCTCGGCGATGTAGACGGCGGGGTTGCCGTAATCGCGCTTGAATTCGCACAGCAGGTCATAAAGCCCGTCGGGCTGCACCGGCCAGCCCATATGGGTCCAGCGGTCGCAATGGGCGTCTCCCCAGAAGGCGCCGAACGGCTTTCCGGCTTCGGCCTTCATGGTCATGCGCGAATAGTAATTGATGCCCAGGAGATCGATGGGATAGCGGATCCGCTCGGTGTCGCCGGGCTGGACGAAGCCGGCCATGCGCTCGGCCAACAGGTCGGGGATGCGCCCGCGCAGCACGCCGTCCAGCGCCACCCGGTTCCACACCGCGTCCCAGCGGGCGGCGGCGGCGACATTGTCGGGGGCCTCGTCCTCGGCGCGGCAGGGCTGGAGGTTGATGACCGTACCCAGCCGCAGGCCGGCATGCTCGGCGGCGATGGCGCGCAGGGCGGCGCCCTGGGCCAGGTTCTGGTGGTGCAGGGCCTTGAGGATGGCCTCCTCGCCCAGGGTGTAGCCGGGGGCGTGCTCGCCGACGCCATAGCCGAAGATGGCCACGACGTTGGGCTCGTTCAGCATCATCCAGTCCTTGACCCGGTCGGCCAGGCGGGCGGCAACCACGCGGGCATACTCGGCGAAGGGTTCGATCACCCCGCGGCCCAGCCAGCCGCCGGCATCCTCCAGCGGCTGCGGCAGGTCCCAGTGGTACAGGCAGGTCATCGGCCGGATGCCGGCCTCCAGCAGGCCGTCCACCAGGCGGTCGTAGAAATCCAGCCCCTTGGAGTTGACGGCGCCGGTCCCGGCCGGGATCACCCGCGGCCAGGCGATGGAGAAGCGGTAGGCGTTGAAGCCGGCCGCCTTCATCAGCGCGACGTCTTCCGGCCAGCGGTGGTAATGGTCGCAGGCGGTGGCGGCGGTCGTGCCGTCCAGGATCTTGCCGGCGGCGGCGAAGCTGTCCCAGATGCACGGGCCGCGCCCATCGGCGTCCAGCGCGCCTTCGATCTGATAGGACGAGGTCGAGGCCCCCCACAGGAAGTCGCGGGGGAAGGTCAGGGATGCCATCTGTGTCGCTCCGGCCGAATCTCCATCCCGCCCATGGTGCCTCAAGCCGGCGCGTTCGCCAATGTCGGCTTGCGGCTAGTCCTGGTCGTGTTTCGGTGGCTGCGGCAGGCGGACCTGCATCTGCCCGGGAAGGATGATGTTTTTGAATTCGCGAAGAGCTGCCGCTGCAGCGGCTACATTTTTGGAGATGGAAATCGTTGGCCCCAGGGCGGTTTTTGCGGGGGAAACTGTGTAGTCGCCTACGTATACAACCTCGTTTGGTTTAATTAAAATATCAATTTTCTCGCTGAGGTAATTGTGAATTAGATGGTCGTTAATTTGCCTTATTTCTGATAGTCTATATGTTCCGGGGGGCACCTGGAATATTCTGTAAAATGTCGTATCCTGGGCCGTGCACCCTGGGACGACCATCGAGAACGTTAGGTCATTGCAGGTGCTGAAAGCGATCGGGATTGGGTTTATCTCCCTATCCAGGCAACCCAGGTTCCGCCAATGTTCTTGGTGGGGCGGTCGCGCTGAGGTAGAATCCGTACATTGAGCGCGGAGGGATAGATGGCCGGACTTCTCGATTTTGTGGCGCGATTCGGCACGGAAGAGGCGTGCATCGCGCATCTGGCCGAGCTTCGGTGGCCGGGCGGATATGTCTGCGGGAAATGCGGTGGCCGCGAGGCGTGGCGACTGCCCTCGCGCCCTCGAACCTACGAATGCGGCACCTGCCATCATCAGGAATCGGTGACGGCCGGGACGATCTTTCACCGGACCCGGACGGCGCTGCCGAAATGGTTTCTCGCTGCCTATCTAATGGGGTGCGACAAGCGCGGTGTTTCAGCCAAGTTCCTCCAGCGGGAATTGAACGTCGCCTACCAGACGGCCTGGACCATCAGCCACAAGCTGCGCCACGGATTGACGGAAGACCCGGCCCATCCGTTGAACGGTCTTCTGGATGCCGACGAGACCTTCATCGGCGGCCGGGGCGACTCCGCAAGTCCCGGACGCAGCACGGAAAATCCCGACAAGAGCCTGGTGGTCGCCGCCGTCGAAAAGGTGCCGGCGCCCAAGAACAAGTCGGGCAAGCACGGCCATGCGGTGAAGCGCCAGCACGGCTTTTTCGCCGGGAACGTCCGGATCGCCGTGCTGCCGGCGGCCAACGCCACGGAGCTCGGCGCCTTCCTCAAGGCCAATGTCGCGGCCAAATCGCACCTGTTGACCGACGGGTTCAAAGGCTACCAGGGGCGCGACGCGGCCCTCGGCGACTACCTCCGGCATACGCCGGTCATCCAGGACGCCGGTGCCAATGCCGCCGAGTTCTTCCCGATCATCCACACCGTCTTCAGCAA
>JAKAFA010000195.1 GCA_021818185.1 Pseudomonadota bacterium
CAAGGTGGCCGAATTGAACGGCAAGCTCGCCGATGCCAATGCCGATCTGGACAAGGTCAAGGTGGACAGCGCCGCGGAGCGCGCCCTGCTGAACCAGCAGATCGAGACCATGAAGCAGGAATTGGCCCGCATCGCCCAGGCCCTCGACGTGTCGGAAAAGCAGGTCGCCGAACAGAAGGTGCAGATCGCCGATCTGGGGGCGCGGCTCAACGCCGCCCTGGCGTCGAAGGTCGAGGAACTGAAGCGCTACCGCTCGGAGTTCTTCGGCAAGTTGCGCAAGGTGCTGGGCAACCGCCCCGGCATCCGCATCGACGGCGATCGCTTCGTCTTCCAGTCGGAACTGCTGTTCGCCTCGGGCTCGGCCGATCTCGGCAAGGACGGCCAGGAGCAGGTCCATCAGCTTGCCACCACCCTGAAGGACTTGCAGCACCAGATCCCCAAGGACATCAACTGGGTGTTGCGGGTGGACGGCCATACCGACAAGCGGCCGATCACCAACGGACGCTATCGGTCCAATTGGGAGCTGTCCACCGCGCGGGCCATCAGCGTGGTCCGCGCCCTGATCGCCGACGGGGTGCCGCCCGACCGGCTGGCCGCCGCCGGCTTCGGCGAGTACCAACCCATCGATCCCGGCAATACCGAAGCGGCCTATGCCCGCAACCGGCGGATCGAACTGCGCCTCGACCAGCGCTGATCAGACCAGCCGCGACGCCACCTGCAACGGCCCGGCCAGGGTGCGGTGGACCGGGCAATGGTCGGCGATCGCCAGCAGGCGGGCGCGCTGGGGACCATCCAGGTCGCCGGTCAGGACAATGTCGCGGGTGATCACCTCGACGCGCCCGGCCGTTTCCTCGCAGCCCTCGCAATCCTCGCGGTAGACCCGGCCATGGCGCAGCCGCACCTCGATGCCGCGTAACGGCCAGCCCTTGCGGTCGGCATACAGGCGCAACGTCATCGCCGTGCAGGTTCCCAGGGCGGCCAGCAACAGGGTATAGGGGTCGGGCCCCAGATCCTGGCCGCCGCCGGCCAGCGGCTCGTCGGCGGTGAAGCGGTGGCTGCCGGCGGTCACCGTCTGGGTCAGGCGGCCGGCCGGACCCGAGGTGACGACGACTGTGCCGGGTGGGACGGTGCCGGATGGAACGGGCGGCATGCTCCCCTCCGTTTGCGGGTCGGCCCCGCCGCTTGCCACGGCCGGCCCGGCCGTATAAGGCTGAACCATACCCCATGGCGACAGGAGACCGAGGATGGACGAGGCATCGAGGACGGATGAGATGTCGAAGATGGGCGAAGCCGGGGGCGGCGGGCTGGGGCGTGGTGATGTGGAGATCGTGGCACGCGATATCGTGTTCAAGGGCTATTTCCAACTCGACCGCTACCGGTTGCGGCACCGCACCTTCGCTGGCGGCTGGTCGCCCGCCATCACCCGCGAGGTGTTCGAGCGCGGCCATGCGGTGGCGGTGCTGCTGTACGACCCGGCGGCCGACCGCGTCGCCCTGATTGAACAGTTCCGCCCCGGCGCCTATGCCGCCGGCTGGTCGCCGTGGCTGCTGGAGGTAGTGGCCGGCATCATCGAGGACGGCGAATCCACCGAGGAGGTCGCGCGGCGCGAGGTGCGGGAAGAGGCGGGCTGCGAGGTGGGGGAACTGGTGCACATGGTGGACGTGCTGGTCTCGCCGGGGGCCAGTTCCGAGACGGTGCGCCTGTATTGCGGCCGCTTCGATTCGGCCGATATCGGCGGCCTGCACGGCTTGGCCGACGAAGGCGAGGACATCCGCGTCTTCACCCTGCCGGCCGACGAGGCGGTGGCGATGGCCAAACAGGGGCGGATGACCAATGCCTGCACCCTGATCGCCCTGTTGTGGCTGGCCGGCGAAAAGGACGCCTTGCGCCGGCGTTGGGGGTGAATGCGGGTGAATTATACACAAAGAACAGCCTTGAATCCGACGATGCCCGCCTGCTACTCTTTTCCGCGTGTGTAATTCGCAGAGAAAAGAACACCACCCATGATGGACGTTCGTGACGGCTTTGTTCCCGCCATCGGCCATACGCCGCTGATCCGCCTCAAGCGGGCCTCCGAGGAGACCGGCTGCACCATCCTGGGCAAGGCGGAATTCCTTAATCCCGGTGGCTCGGTCAAGGACCGCGCCGCTCTGGCCATCGTGCTGGATGCCGAGGAACGCGGCCTGTTGCGGCCGGGCGGGGTGATCGTCGAGGGCACGGCCGGCAATACCGGCATCGGGTTGGCCCTGGTGGGCAATGCCCGCGGCTATCGCACGGTGATCGTGATGCCCGAGACGCAGAGCCAGGAAAAGAAGGACATGCTGCGGCTGGTGGGGGCCGATCTGCGGCTGGTGCCGGCCGTGCCCTACGCCAATCCCGGCAATTACGTCCGCTATTCCGAAACCCTGGCCCAAGAACTGGCCGCCAGCGAGCCCGACGGCGTGCTGTGGGCCAACCAGTTCGACAATACCGCCAACCGCCTGGGCCATTACCGCACCACCGGTCCGGAGATCTGGGACCAGACCGGCGGCACGGTGGATGCCTTTACCTGCGCGGTGGGGACCGGCGGCACCCTGGCCGGAGTGGGTATGGCCCTGAAGGAGCGTAATCCCGACGTCCGCATCGTCCTGGCCGATCCCATGGGGTCGGCCCTCTACAACCACTATGCCCACGGGGAACTGAAGGCCGAAGGCAATTCTATCACCGAGGGTATCGGTCAGGGCCGCATCACCGGCAATCTGGCCGGAGCGCCCATCGACGGCCAGGTGCGGGTGACCGACGAGGAGGCGCTGCCCGCCATTTTCGGCCTGGTGCGCGAGGAGGGGCTGGTGGTCGGCGGCTCGTCGGGCATCAATGTGGTGGCGGCGATGAAGGTGGCCCGCGACCTGGGGCCCGGCCATACGGTGGTGACAGTGCTCTGCGATTATGGTACCCGCTACCAGAGCAAGCTGTTCAATCCGGCCTTCCTGCGCGACAAATCCCTACCTGTCCCGGACTGGCTGGCCTGAAACGGCCAAAGGCAGAACAACCGCGAGGGGGAAATCGCTGTGGACTACGCCAATCCGGACGCCCTGGTCTCGACCGAGTGGCTGCAGGCCCACCTGGGCGCGCCCGATGTGCGCGTCGTCGACGCCAGTTGGTATCTCCCGAGCCAGAACCGGGATGCCCGCCACGAATACGACGACGAGCATATTCCCGGCGCCGTCTTCTTCGACGTCGAGGAGATCTCGGATACCGCCTCGCCGCTGCCGCACATGCTGCCGCCGCCCGAGAAGTTCGCCAGCCGGGTGCGCAAGCTGGGGCTGGGCAACGGCAACCGTATCGTGATCTACGACGGCACCGGCTTCGCCAGCGCCGCCGCGCGGGTGTGGTGGATGTTCCGCTATTTCGGCCACCGCGACGTGTCGGTGCTGGACGGCGGCCTGCCCAAGTGGCTGCGCGAGCAGCGCCCGGTCGAGGACCTGCCGCCCATGCCGCGGGACCGCCATTTCATCCCCCACGTCAATTCCATGCTGCTCCGCAGCCTCGACGACATGAGGGCCAACTTGGACAGCCGCCGCGACCTGGTGCTGGACGCCCGCGGCGCCAACCGCTTCAAGGGCATCGATGCCGAACCGCGCCCGACCAGACACCTGGGCCACATTCCCGGCAGCCTCAACGTGCCGTTCGGCGATCTGATCGACGAGCGGACCCGCTGCATGCGCCCGGCCGAGGAGCTGGCCGCCCGCTTCGCCCAGGCCGGTGTGCAGCCGGGCCGCTGGGTCGCCGCCACCTGCGGCTCGGGCGTCACCGCCTGCGTGCTGGCGCTGGGCCTGCACCTGATCGGCCACGAGGAATGCGCGGTCTACGACGGCTCGTGGAGCGACTGGGGCAATCGCGACGACGTGCCGGTCGAGGCGGGCTGAAGGCGCCGTCTCCCCAGGCGCGCCGCCGGTCAGCGCAGCAGAAAGGCGGCGGCAACCGCCAGGGCCGTCAGGCTGGCCACCAGTACCGCCCCGGCGGCAACGTCCTTGGCGGCGCGGATGGCGGGATGAAGATCGGGGTGCAGGCGGTCGGCCAGAATCTCCAGGGCGGTGTTCAGCAACTCCGCCACCAGGACCAGGCCGATGGCCAGGGCGGCCGCCGCCCACCAGAGGGCGGCCGGTCGGGTGGCCGCTAGAACCGCCGTCACGGCAAGGATGGCGGCAAGATGGGTGCGCAGGCTGCGTTCACGGCGGACGGCGACCGCTAGGCCGTTTACGGCGAAGCGGAGCCGGGCGGCGAGGCCCTGCCCCTTGACCTCGGGCGGCGGCGGATCGGGGTCACTTCGTCTTGGCACCCGTCCGTTCTAGCCGAGACGGCGGCGGCGGTGCAACCGCTCCGCCGCGCCAGACGCGGAAGCAATTTTGGCACCAAGCCAGCCGGCCCTCGTCATCGAATTCGATGATATGTTTGCCGGTGTGCCGGCAACAAGGGCAGGACAGGGTGAGTTGCATGGAGATTCTCGCGTTACGAGCGTCTGCGCAGACTAACCTCGATTACTGGGACGCGGCATCCCAACGAAGGTCGACGTTTTCGCGCTTTAGGTATGGGGGCGAAAAGGCGGAATGGGGGGCGTATGCGCTTGCATAGGATCGAAGCGGGAACGGGACCGGCGCTGGTCATCCTGCACGGATTGATGGGGGCGGCGCGCAATTGGGCGGGCATGGTGCAGACCCTGAGCGAAGGCCGCCGGGTGGTGGCGCTCGACCTGCCCAATCACGGCGCTTCGCCGTGGAGCGAGACCATGGATTACCCCTTCCTGGCCGCCCAGGTGGCGGAAGCCATTGGGGACCTGGGCGGGAGGGCGGCGGTGCTGGGCCACAGCATGGGTGGCAAGGCCGCCATGGTCCTGGCCCTGACCCGGCCCGAACTGGTGGAGCGCCTGGTGGTGGCCGATATCGCTCCGGTCGCCTATACCCACACCTTCGCCCCCTATGTGCGGGCCATGCGGGCGGTGCCCCTGGGCCAGGTCAGCCGTCGGGCCGAAGTGGAGGCCCAGCTGGCCGCGCGCATCCCCGACCCCAGGGTGCGTGCCTTCCTGATGCAGAACCTGGAAAACGGCGAAACCGGCTATCGCTGGCGGCCCAACCTGGCGGTGCTGAACGCCGCGATGGACGATATCCTGGCCTTTCCCGCCCTGCGGGAGGCCAGCCGCTACGAGGGGCCCACCCTGTTCCTGGCCGGCGCCGATTCGGATTACGTGCTTCCGGACCATCTGCCGCAGATCCACCGCCTGTTCCCCGCCGCCCGTCTGGAATCCATCCCCGGCGCCGGCCACTGGCTGCACGCCGACCAGCCCGCCGCCTTTACCGCGGCGCTTCGCCGTTTCCTGGCGGAATGACGGTAAGCGGGGTCGCCGCTTCCTGCCCGAATGAGGGCGGCACGGCCCGGCTCATAGAAAAAGCCGTTCGCCAAAGGGGGATGGCGAACGGCTTAAAGTTATCTTAGAGAGGGAGGCTGACCTCGGGGAGGCCAACATCTGCGTAGAACGGTAGCGGTACCCTGCCGCAGTGTCAAATGATTTTAAGATGGGGTCTCATCTCCATTTGCGCTGCCGATGGATGGGGGGTGTCGGTTCCCAGTTTAGGTGGCCGAGTTCCCCTTATCGGGGGCCAGGGCTCCGGCTAACTCGGCGAGCTCGCGACGAAAGCATCGTAGGCGGCAATCATCATCTCAAGGTCGCTACGAAGGGGGCGCCACCCCAGCGCCTGCCGCGTATCCACCGTATCCAATAGGATATCGATGTCGGCAATCCCAAATTGTTCCGGATAGAGAAGAGTAAGCCCCATCCGGTCCAAGGCCGCGAGCAGCGGCTTCAAAAGTCTGGCAGATATGGGGAGAAGAACCGAACGGGAGCCGGCGTGATCAATAATGCCGCGCAAAAGCTCGCGCGTGGTCGGGGGCGCAGCCGATCCAAGGTTGAAGGTGGCGTTGGGGCAATCCGCATCAACAGCAAGCAGGGCGGCGCGGGCGCAGTCATCGACGCCAACCATCTGGTATCGGTTGTCCCCGGCTCCGATCATCGGGACGGGCAATCCCCTTCGGATCAACCGGAACAACTTGCCGAGGATACCGAGGCGCCCCGGACCAGTAATGAGGCGAGGTCGGAAGATGGTGGCTTGAAGGCCGGGGGTTGTGCGAATTATCTGTTCCGCCGCAACTTTTGTCCGGCCATAGGGACCCAGCGGTCGCTGGGAATGGTGCACCGGCACCGGGCAGGTCTCGGGCCGACCATAGGTCATATCGGTTGAGAAGAAGACCAGGCGGCGAGCGCCGGCGACCGCCATTGCCGCGGTCACATTCCGGGTCCCCACGACATTGACGGCATGGAACCACGCATCGCGGCCTCGCCGCGGCACGGCGTCAGCGAACTGGCGCGCTGCCAGATGATAGACAACATCATCCGGCTGAAAGTGCAGCCTCGTCAGATCGGCAGGATTGGTGACATCGCCTGTGATGAAGGCGGCTGACCTCTGAATGGCCGGATCATCTGGCGGCCGGAGATCGAAATTGACAACTTCGGCCCCTCGATCGAGCAGCATCCTGATCAGCGCGGTGCCCGTAAAGCCGCTTCCGCCGGTAACGACATGGCGCATGCAAAACCTCAGCCATTGCGGGAAATTACGAGAATGCCACAGCAGATCAGGGCGATGCCCGCCATTTTGCCGAAGCCGACACCTTCGCCAAGGAAGAGGTATCCGATTACGGCCGTAATGACATATCCGATCGACAGCAGCGGGTAAGCCGAACTGACCTCGGCCTTGGCGAGCACGCCGAGCCAGACGCCGATGCTCACAACGTAACAGGACATTCCGGCCAGAAACCAGATGCTACTCAGCAATGACAGCAGAAACGAGAAGACCTCGGGCACCGTACCAGGAACGGGTCCGATGGTGATCATTGTCTTCTTTAAAGCAATTTGAGCCAACGCGTTCAGGGAAACGCTGACAACCGCCATCATCAGGACAGGTAAGCTCATATCTTGCCCCCATTCGGCATTGTCAGAATGCCAATCACGAAGCCAGTGCCACGCAGGCAACCACGATGCTGCCGAGAAGATAGCTGACCCTGTCCCTGACCGCAAATATGACCGGGTCATCGTGGAGTTCCCCCCGGCTGCTAAGCAACCAAATGCGCAGGACCCATAAAAAAACACAAAGCGGAGCGCCGAAAAGCCAGGATGGTGACGAGTACACCCCAGATTTCTGCGCCTCCTCGACGATAAACAGCAGCAGGATAACGATTGCGGCCATCGCACTCGAGGTCCCCAACGCGAGCGTTAATGGCCAGTCATCAGTGTTGTAGCCGCGGCGCTTTCCAACTTTGCCTTTCGCGCTAATGATTTCTCCGTGCCGCTTGGCTAAAGCTAAAGAGAAAAAGAAAAATACTGAGAAAGAATTTAGCCACGGCGACAGCGGTAGGCCAAGAAGAACGGACCCCATCAAGA
>JAKAFA010000196.1 GCA_021818185.1 Pseudomonadota bacterium
GACCTCGGGCAGGAACACGGTCAGGATGCCGATGGCCGGCAGCATCGAGCACAGGCGGTAGACAAACTCGATCCCGGTGGCGTCGGCCAGCCGCCCCAGCACTGCCGCGCCGATGCCGCCCATGCCGAAGGCGAAGCCGAACATCAGCCCGGCCACCGCCCCCACCCGTCCCGGCAGCAATTCCTGGCCGTAGACCACGATGGCCGGAAAGGCCGAGGCCAGGATGACGCCGATGGGCACGGTCAGCACGCCGGTCCAGAACAGGTTGGCGGAAGGCAGGATCAAGGTGAAGGGCAGCACGCCCAGGATCGAGCTCCAGATCACCCGGCGCCGGCCGAACCGGTCGCCTACCGGCCCGCCGATGATGGTGCCGGCCGCCACCGCACCCAGGAAGATGAACAGGTGGATCTGGGCCCCCTCGGCCCCGAGGCCGAACCGCTTCATCAAATAGAAGGTGTAGTAGCTGGTCAGACTGGCCAGATAGAAATACTTGGAGAAAATCAGAATCAGAAGGATGCCCATCGCCCGCACCGTCTGGCGCCGGTCCAGGCGCGCCGCCGGAGCCGGGGCGGCGTGGCGCCGGGCGCTCGCCTTGCGGTGAGCCTGGTACCACAGGCCGATGCGGGCCAGGATGGCGATGCCGACCAGCGCGGCCAGCGAGACTATGCGGATGCTGGCCTGGCCGCCTGGCAGCACCACGAAGGCGGCGAGCAGCGGCCCCAGCGAGGTGCCGAAATTGCCGCCCACCTGGAACAGCGACTGGGCCATGCCATGCCGTCCGCCCGATGCCATGCGCGCCACCCGCGACGCTTCGGGGTGGAAGATCGAGGACCCCACCCCCATCAGCGCCGCCCCGGTCAGCAGCAGCGGATAGCTGCCGGCCAACGACAGGATGGTCAGGCCGCTGAGCGTCGAGGTCATGCCCGCCGCCAGCGAAAAGGGCTGCGGCCGGCGGTCGGCATAGATTCCGACCAGCGGCTGGAGAATCGACGCGGTCATCTGATAGGTCAGGGTCAGCAGGCCGATCCGGGTGAAATCCAGGCCGAAATCGTGGGCGATCATCGGATAGATGGCCGGCAGCAACGATTGCAGCATGTCGTTGAGCATGTGACAGAAACTGATGGCGGCCAGGACGCTCAATACCGTCCGCTGCTGCTGGCTGGCATCCGCCGAAACCGTGCTCACGCCGTTCTCCTTCACCGGGAAATGATGCACCAAGGTTGCCGAGAATACTCTTGGCCGGCATGATGGGTAACGACACACATCATCGCGAAACCGACAATGCAGCTAACCCTGCCCGACGACCTGCCGGCCGATGCCTGGCCACTCGGCGCCCTGGCCCGCGACTATCCCGACGGCTTCCGCGTGCTGCCGCACGCCCATCCGTGGAACCAGTTGATCCACGCCGTCTCCGGCGTCATGCGGGTGACCACGCCGCAGGGCACCTGGATCGTGCCGCCCAACCGCGCCCTTTGGGTGCCGCCCGGAATCGAACACGCGTTGCGGATGGACGGCCCGGTGGCGATGCGCACCCTGTTCGTCGCGCCGGAAACCGCGGCCCTGCCCGCGGGAATGTGCAAGATCGTCCGGGTTTCCGGCCTGCTGCGCGAGTTGATTCTGGCCATCCTGGCCGCCGGGCCCGGCGATGTCGCCAGCGCCCGCATGACGCATATTCACGCCCTGATCCAGGACGAACTGCGCCAACTCGACGCCCAGCCGCTTCATCTGCCCCTGCCGGACGATCCCAGACTGAAGGCGGTCTGCGATGCCCTGCTGGCCGATCCCGGCCGCACCGAGACCCTGGAATACTGGGCCGATGTCGCCGGAATCAGCAGCCGCACCCTGGCGCGGCGCTTCCAGCAGGAATTGGGGTTGCGCTTCACCGATTGGCGTCACCAGGCCCGCCTGGCCGAAGCCCTGACCCGGCTGGCGCGCGGCACGCCGGTCGCGGTGGTCGCCCACGCCCTGGGCTATGCCAGTCCCGCCGCCTTCACCGCCATGTTCCGCCGGACCTTGGGCTGCACCCCGCGCGACTGCCTGCCCCAGGCCCAAAGCACCTGAAGAGAAAAGGCCCGCCTTCGGCGGCACGCAAAGGACATCAGGGCCGGCACGGCGCTGCCCCCCCTGCTGCCCTTGCGTATGTCGCCGCCTCGCCCTATTGCGCCGTCCAGCCGCCATCGATAGGCAGGGCGGCGCCGGTGAGGTTGTCGGCCCCGCGCGAGCAGAGGAACACCGCGAGGTCGCCGATCTGTTCCGGGGTGGTGAACTGCTTGCTCGGCTGCTTTTCCGCCAGCAGGTCGCGGCCGGCCTCGGCCACGGTGACGCCCTGGGCGGCTGCGCGGGCTTCGATCTGACGCTCCACCAGCGGGGTCAGAACCCAGCCGGGGCAGATGGCGTTGCAGGTGATGCCGGTTTCGGCGTTTTCCAGCGCCACCACCTTGGTCAGGCCGACCAGGCCATGCTTGGCGGCGATATAGGCCGCCTTGTTGACCGAGGCCACCAGGCCATGGGCCGAGGCGATGTTGATGATCCGTCCCCAGCCGCGGGTCTTCATGCCGGGCAGCGCCACCCGGGTGGTGTGGAAGGCGGCCGACAGGTTGACGGCGATCACCGCATCCCACCGTTCGACCGGAAACGCTTCGACCGGCGCGACATGCTGGATGCCGGCATTGTTGACCACGATGTCCACCGCGCCCAGTTGCGCTTCGGCAGCGCGGATCAGCGCCTCGCAGCCCGCCGGGACCGACAGGTCCGAGCCGTCGTAGGTCACCTCGACCGCGAATTCGCAGGCCAGCGCGGCGCGCAGTTCTTCGATGGCGCCGCGGTCGCCGAAACCGTTGAGCACCACATTGGCCCCCTGGGCGGCGAAGGCCCGCGCTATGCCCAACCCGATGCCGCTGGTCGATCCGGTCACCACGGCGGTCTTACCCTTCAGCATCTTTCGTCTCTCCTTAGTTCGAAAGCGGGAATCAGCGCTTGAACAGCGCCTCGGCGCCGGCACGCACCGATTGCTTGGCGGCAATGGCGGACTTGGCGCGGGCGATCTCCGTCTCAAGTTCGGCGATATAGGCCTGGAGTTCGGCGAGCCCCATGACATCCAAGTTCCGCTTCTGGGCCGCGGGCTTGCGCGGCTCCAACTCGTCAGGATCGATCGCCATGGCCGTGCCTCCGCTCTTGCCATCCAAACGAGAACGTAACAGATTGATCCCGCGTTGCACAAATGGAGGGCGCGATGCTGCCTGAACGGATGAATTGCGTCGAAATCGCCGCCCCCGGCGGGCCCGAGGTTCTGCGGCCGGCCGAACGCCAGGTGCCGCGGGCGGCGGCCGGCGAAGTGGTGATCAAGGTCGCCGCCGCCGGCGTCAACCGCCCCGACCTGCTGCAACGCCAGGGGGTCTATCCCCCGCCGCCCGGCGCCTCGGATCTGCCGGGGCTGGAGGTGGCCGGCACGGTCGCCGCAACCGGCGAAGGCCTCGCATGGCCGCCGGTCGGCACGCCGGTCTGCGCCCTGGTGGCCGGTGGCGGCTATGCCGAATACGTCGCGGTGGACGCCCGCCATTGCCTGCCGATCCCCCGCGGCCTCGGTCCGGTGGAAGCGGCCGGCCTGCCCGAAACCTTCTTCACCGTCTGGCACAACGTGTTCGAGCGGGGGCGCCTACAGCCCGGCGAACAGGTGCTGATCCACGGTGGCGCCGGCGGCATCGGCACCACCGCCATCCAGTTGGCCAAAGCCCTGGGCTCGACCGTATTCACCACCGCCAGCGCCGCCAAGCTGGAGGCTTGCCGCGCCCTGGGGGCCGACTGCGCCATCGATTACCGCGCCGAGGATTTCGTCGAGGTCATCAAGGCCGAGACCGGCGGCCGGGGCGTGGACGTCATCCTCGACATGGTGGGCGGCCCCAATATCCCGCGCAATGTCAAATGCCTGGCGGTCGAGGGACGGCTGGTGTCCATCGCCTTCATGCAGGGGGCGACCACCGAGTTGAATTTCATGCCGGTGATGCTCAAACGCCTGACCCTGACCGGCTCGACGCTGCGGCCGCAATCCAACGACGCCAAGGCCCGCATGGCCAATGGCCTTAAGGACAGGGTCTGGCCGCTGCTGGACGAAGGCCGTATCCGCCCGGTGGTCCATGCCACCTTCCCCCTGGCCGCCGCCGCGGACGCCCATAGACTGATCGAGGCGAACACCCACATAGGCAAGGTGATCCTGGTCGTCGACGCGCCATAACCGGGACGGATCGGAGACGGCGCGGGCGCGGTGCCGCAAAGCGGCGCCGCGTGGACTTTTTTCCGTGCCCCTTTGACCGAAGGTTAACGCTTCAATATAACTACCGCGCAATCCGAGGATGGCCACCGATCGCGTCCGGCCTCCGGCGCAAAGCCCATATAGGAGAGGTTTTCATGGCTCTGCCGCTCATGCCCAAGGCGACCGCCGTTTGGCTCGTCGAAAACACCGCCCTCAGCTTCGAGCAGATCGGCGATTTCTGCGGCCTTCATCCGCTGGAAATCCAGGCGATCGCCGACGGCGAGGTGGCCAGCGGCATCGTCGGCCTTGACCCGGTGGCGAACGGCCAGCTGACCCGCGAGGAGATCGCCCGCTGCGAGGCGGATTCCGACGCCCACCTCAAGCTGTCGGTCACCGACTATCCCCAGCCGCGCGCCAAGCCCAAGGGCGCCCGCTATACTCCGGTTTCCAAGCGCCAGGACCGCCCCGACGCCATCGCCTGGATCCTCAAGCACCATCCCGAACTGTCGGACGCCCAGATCTGCAAGCTGATCGGCACCACCAAGCCGACCATCCAGTCGGTCCGCGACAAGACCCATTGGAACGCCGCCAACATCAAGCCGCGCAATCCGGTCACCCTGGGCCTATGCAACGAACCCGACCTGGAGAAGGCGGTGGCCATCGCCCGCCCGCGCGGCGGCAGCCTGCCGGCGGCGGAACACGAGGGCCACGCCGAACACGCCGAATAGGGTCCGCGCCGGCCGGCCGCTTTCTACCGGCCGGCCGCCTTGGCCGGCAGCCCGGGATCGAGCGGCCGGGCCAGGGGACCGGCATGGCTGGTGGTGGCGGCGCCATGGGCCAAGGCGGCAGCGCGGAAAGATTGGATTCCCACCGCCCCGCCCAGGGTCCGGCCGCCCCCCATGCCCAAGGCCGCCACATGCAGGGCGGCCAGACGGGGGCCATGCTTGGTCCACACCATGACCGGCCCGCCGGAATCGCCGTGCAGGGCGTCGCAGGTATGCAGCCACAGGCCGCCTTCCACCTGGCTCAGCAGATGGCAGCCGAAATGGGCGGTGGGCACATGCTTGCGGTCCTGGCCGTAGCCGACCGCGAAGACCCGCATGGCGGGTGCCGCGTCCTTGCCCAGCCCCACCCAGCCGACCTGGGTCCCCAGCGGCGCGGCCAGGTCCAGCAGCGCCCAGTCGTTGGCCGCCTGCACCGTACCGTAATGGGCCAGGTCCGCGAACCGCCAGGCCGGCGCCACCGTCACCCCCGCCACCCGGGCAGCGGCCAGGAACTCGCCCCGATCCCAGCCGGCCACCACCCGCAGCGCCTCGGGAGCCATCACCCGGCCGGCCGCCTTGCTCCACAGGCAATGGGCCGCCGTCGCCACCAACTTGGGGCCAACCAGCACGCCACTGCACCAGCCATGGCCGGAATTGACCCGCACCACCGCACTCCACGGATAGCGGGCCGCCGGCACGATGGCCCGTTCGCCTTCGCCGGTTTTCGCCTGGGCCGTAGCTGCCAGCATCGACAGGGCGAGGGCGGCCATCAGGAGCGGGCGGGGACAGCGCATCATCGCAGCCTTTCGCGGATCGCCGCCGCAATGGCGGCGGCGGGGTTGAGCGGAGCGTGGCCATCGGCGGCAAAGCCGGTCCAGTCCTCGAACGGCCGGGCATAGCCGCCGACGAACAGGTCGCGGTGCAGGCGGACATGCTTGGGAGCCGCCCAGCCGGACGGCGACCAGATATGGACCGGTCCCCGGCACAGGGTCGCCTCGGTGCACATCGAGGTGGATTCCCCGGTGACCACCACCGCGTCGGCCAGGGCGATCATCGCCATGAACGGGTTGTCGCCGCCCTGGCCCCAGCGATGGATGTAGCGCGGCGGCTCGATGGCCGACAGCAGGATCCGCTCGGCGGCGCGGCCGGTGCGCCGGCTGGTGGTCAGCAGCACCGACCCGCCGGCCGCCGAGGCCATGGCCGAGACGTCCCGGCCCAATTGCCGCGCCAGGTCCTGGGGAAAGTCGCGGCGGCGCGTCGCGCCGCCGACGATCACCGCCAGCCACGGCCGCGGCAGATGGGCGAGATGCGGGCGCCAATGGGCGGCGGCGGCGGCCAGCCGCCGGGGCGTCACCCGGTGCGGCGCGCCGAGGATGCGCACCGCCCGTGCCTCCGGCAACCGGCAGGCGTCGTGGGACGGCACCGCCAGCAGGTCGATGTCCGCGCGGCTGCCGATCCCCGGATCCATGATCTGGGTCAGGAAGCAGCCCGACCGGCGCTTGATCCAGCGGGCGATGGGCACGGTCCGCCGGCCGCAGCCGATCACCAGCCGCGGCCAGGGCGGTGCCAACCCCGCCCGCGAGTCGGGCGACACCCCCACCAGGGTCGGCCCGCGCAGAACATTGTGCAGGATGCCAAGCCGCTCGTAAGCGATGGATTTGACGGCGAAAGGCCAGCCCAGGGCCTCTGCCACGCCCATGCATTGTGCCACGTCGCCGGTGCGGTCATCGGCCAGCACCCAAACGGCCGGGGCCTCGCTATAAGGCATACGTTCCTATCCCTTCTCTCCACCCTCCGTCCAGGTGGCGCACAAGGTCGGCTATGCTGAAAGTTTTTGCAACCCCGCCTCGCCGGTAGGGGTGACTCGACGCAATCGCCGGCCAGCCCTCGGCCGGCGGCCCTATAATGGGGGGCGGGGCAGGAAGAGGGAGGGGCCGCCATGACGCCGGAGACCAGGCTGACGCGCGACCAGATCGAAGCGGTCATGGGCCGGCTCGACGAGTTCAAGCTGGCCGAGATCATCGCTACCGGCGCCACCGCCCCCGAATTGCTGGAGGCCAAGCGCTGGATCGCCGGGGATCACCGCACCGTCCCCGACGCGCTGCCGGTACGGCCCAGCGTGGTCGGGGCGGTCTGCGACATCATGGGGTCCGATGAACCCGACTGGTACCGGCAGGACGCCGGATAGGCCGGTTCACTCCCCGGCCGACACCCGGCGGGTGATGGCCCAGCGGGCCAGGGGAAAATCGGCGCCGGAATAATGCCGGACGATCCAGCGCTCGATGGAATGGCGCACGACCGCGTGGTCGCGTTCGCCGCAGATGTGGGCCGCCTGCATTTCCCGCAACTCGCCCAGCAGCCGCCCATGGTCGCGGCAATGGGCCTGATCCAGCG
>JAKAFA010000197.1 GCA_021818185.1 Pseudomonadota bacterium
CCAAACCCGCCCCCGGCGAGCCGCAGATCATCGCCACCCTGAGCTCTCCCAACCTCCAGTTGCGGCGTGAGGCGCTGGCGCGGGCCGACACGGGGCCGTCCGCCCCGCCGGCCAAGGCGCCCGACATGATCCCGCCGCCGCGGCCCGATATCAGCGAGCCCGTCCCCGTTCCCGGCACCAAGCCGGCCCATCCGCCTGCCAAGCGGGTTCGTCGGCGGCTGCTTGACGTCGAATACCAGCGCCGGCTGGCGCAATCGGCCTCCACCATGGCCCACCCGCCGCTCGCCACGCCCGATCCGGCGCCGGCGCCCTCGGCACCGGCCGCCCTTCCCCCCGTCCATCTGCGTCCGCCGCGCGGCGGCGCCGGCAAGGGGCTGGCCTCGCCGCCGCCCGGCTCGTCCTTCCAGGTCGCCGCCCTGGATTTCGCAGAGGCCAATGCCCGCCTGACGCCGCAGGACCGCAAGGCCGTGGCCGGTATCGTTCGCCTGTACCGGCGGAGCGGCGGCACCATCCGCATCCTCGGCCACACGCCGGGAGGCTTCCGGCCCGGCGGCCACGACATCGGGCTGGCGCGGGCCGATGCGGTGGCGGCCGAACTGGTCCGCCACGGCGTGCCCGCCGGACGCATCCTGGTGGCCGGCGCCCCGATGCCGCTGGTCGGCGCGCCGGGCGCCGAGGTCTTCATCGACTACTGACCATGGCGGGGCGGCCGCAACGCGCCGCCGCCGTCGCCGCCGCGCTGCGGCGGCTGGTCCCGCGGGTGCCCGACTTCGAACGGGACGAGATCGTCGCCCATGCCCAGGCCTCGCCCGGGCTGCGCAAGGCCGCACCGGGAACCGCCGCCTGGCTGGCGGCCGTCGCCCTGATCCGCCATCTGCATACCGATTACGATACCCTGCTGGCCGAGGGCTGGGGCATTGAGGCGGCCCGCTACGCCACCCTGGACGCCATCAATGCCGTACTGGCCGATTGGGGGGCGCAGCGGCGCCTCACCCGCCGGGACGATGACGGCTGACCGCTCCCGCAGGCCAATGGGCCCCCAGCCCAACGCACCGCTTGCACCCGTCGGCTCCATCCTGCCACCCTGGGACGCCGCCGCCCGCGCCGGGCGGCCAAAAAGATATCGATTCTTAAGCGTTGGCGCGTTAAACATTGCCCTTCCCGGGGCCTTCGGCCCGCCGCCCCACAGGCCGGCACACCCCAGGCCCTTTTCGTCCCCCGAGCTCGGCATTTCGCACCATGGACCAGGATTTTCACCGGATCAAACGGCTTCCCCCTTACGTCTTCGCCGAAGTGAACGCCATGAAGGCCCGAGCTCGCGCCGCCGGCGAGGACATCATCGATTTCGGCATGGGCAACCCCGACCAGCCGACCCCGCCCCACATCGTTGAAAAGCTGGTGGAGGCGGCGCGCAATCCGCGTGCCCACCGCTATTCCATGTCGCGCGGCATTCCCGGCCTGCGCAAGGCGCTGTCGGCCTATTACGCCCGCCGCTTCGACGTCGCCATCGACCCCGAGTCCGAGGCCATCGTCACCCTGGGCTCGAAAGAGGGCCTGGCCAATCTGGCCAATGCCATCACCTCGCCCGGCGACATCGTGCTGGTGCCCAATCCCAGCTATCCCATCCATCCCTATGGCTTCATCATTGCCGGGGGATCGTGCCGCTTCGTGCCGGTGACCCCGGACAAGGACTTCCTGGCGGCGCTCGACCGGGCGGTGCGCCATTCGGTGCCCAAGCCCATCGCGCTGGTCCTGAACTATCCCAGCAACCCCACCGCGCTGCTGGCCGACCTGGACTTCTACGGGCAGGTCGTCGATTTTTGCCGCCACCATAAGATCTGGGTCCTCTCCGACCTGGCCTATTCCGAGATCTATTTCGACGTCGCACCGCCGCCGTCGATCCTGCAGATTCCCGGCGCCAAGGACATCGCCGTCGAGTTCACCTCGATGTCGAAGACCTACAACATGCCGGGCTGGCGCATCGGCTTCGCCGCCGGCAACAAGACGCTGATCGCCGCCCTGGGGCGCATCAAGAGCTATCTCGATTACGGCGCCTTCACCCCCATCCAGGTGGCGGCGGCGGCGGCGCTCAACGGCCCGCAGGATTGCGTCGACGAAATCCGCGCCATGTACAAGGCCCGCCGCGACGTGCTGATCGAGGGCCTGGAGGCCGCCGGCTGGGCCGTCCCCAGCCCGCCGGCCACCATGTTCGCCTGGGCGCCGATCCCGCCCGCCTTCGCCCATCTGGGATCGCTGGAATTCTCCAAGCTGCTGATGCGCGAGGCCAAGGTGGCGGTGGCGCCCGGCATCGGCTTCGGCGAATACGGCGACAGCCATGTCCGCATCGGCCTGGTGGAGAACACCCACCGCACCCGGCAGGCGGTGCGCAACATCAAGGCCTTCCTCGGCAGCTACGACAAGGTGCTCGAGGCCTCGGAAAAGCAGCGCGCGGTCGCCGGACGATGAGCGCCGCCCCGCTGAAGATCGCCATCGCCGGCCTGGGCACCGTCGGCGGCGGCACCGTCGAGTTGCTCCACGCCCAGGCCGAGTTGCTGGCGGCGCGGGCCGGCCGGACGCTGGCCGTGGTGGCCTGCGCCGCCCTGGCCCGCCCCGACCACCTGCCGCTGGGCGAGGCGCGCTTCTTCACCGACGCCCGCGCCATGGCGCGCGAGGCCGAATACGACGTGCTGGTCGAACTGATCGGCGGGGCCGATGGCATCGCGCTGGACATCGTCACCGCGGCGCTGGAGCGCGGCCGGTCGGTGGTCACCGCCAACAAGGCGATGATCGCCCATCACGGCGTGACCCTGGCCCGGCTGGCCGAGAAGACCGGGGCGGTGCTCGGCTTCGAAGCCTCGGTGGGCGGCGGCATCCCCGTTATCAAGGCGCTGCGCGAAGGCTTGGCCGGCAACCGGGTCAACCGGGTGATGGGCATCCTGAACGGCACCTGCAACTACATCCTGACCACCATGCGCGAGCAGGGGCGGGATTTCGCCGACGTGCTGGCCGAAGCCCAGAAGCTGGGCTATGCCGAGGCCGATCCCAGCTTCGACATCGACGGCGTGGACACCGCCCACAAGCTGGCGATCCTGGCCAGCCTGGCCTTCGCCATGCCGGTCGACATCAAACGGGTGGCCTGCGAGGGCATCCGCCACGTCTCGGCCCTCGACATCCGCTATGCCGACGAATTGGGCTACCGCATCAAGCTGCTGGGCGTGGCCGGCCGCACCGAGGCCGGGATCGAGACCCGCGTCTACCCCGCCATGGTGCCGTTGTCCTTCCCGCTGGCTCATGTGAACGGCGTGTTCAACGCCGTGGTGACCGAGGGCGATTTCGTCGGCCGCACCGTACTCGAAGGTCGCGGCGCCGGCGCCCACCCCACCGCCTCGGCGGTGGTCGCCGACCTGATGGACATCGCCCGCAACCGCACCACCCCGACCTTCGGGGTGCCGGTGGAGCGGCTGGCCGAACAGCCGGCGGCGCCGGCCGGCAGCCACCGCAGCGCCTTCTACATCCGGCTGATGGTGCGCGACGAGCCGGGCGTGTTCGCCGACATCGCCGCTGTCCTGCGCGACGAGCGGGTGTCGATGGAACAGGTTATCCAGCGCGGCCGCTCGCCCTCGGAAATCGTGCCGGTGGTGATGACCGTGCACGAGACCGACGAGGCCGCCATGATGCGGGCGGTCGACCGGCTGGCCGCCCTGGCCTCGGTCGCCGAACCGCCGCGGCTGATCCGCATCGAGGCGCTATAAGCGGGGAACGGGTGTTATACTCAGGTCCGGCCCTTGCCTGGGCCTGAGCGGTAAGGCCGGCCGGGGGGCCGGCGGCGGGAGGATTGGGATGCCCAACGCGAGCATGGCGCAGCCGGCGGGGCTGGACCGCAACCTGGCCCTGGAGGTGGTGCGGGTCACCGAGGCCAGCGCCCTGGCCGCCGCCCAGTGGATCGGCCGCGGCGACGAGAAGGCCGCCGACGAGGCGGCGACCGCCGCGATGCGCCAGGCCCTCGACAGCCTGACGATGGACGGCATGATCATCAACGGCGACGGGGATTCGCCGCTGCGCACCGGCGAGCGGGTCGGCAAGGGCAACGGCCCCAAGGTGGCCATCGCGCTGACCGCGCTGGAGGGCCGCACCATCTGCGCCAAAGGCAGCCACAACGCCCTGTCGGTGGTGGCGCTGACCGATCATGGCGGCTTCCTGGAGGTGCCGGACCAGGTCTACATGGACAAGCTGGCTGCCGGACCCGGCCTGCCCGACGGCCTGCTCGACCTGGACCTGCCGCCCGAGGAGATGGTGCGCCGGGTGGCGGCGGCCCGCGGAGTCGGGGTGTCCGACCTGTCGGTCTGCGTGCTGGACCGTCCCCGCCACCAGGACCTGATCGGCCGCCTGTACGAAGCCGGGGCGCGCGTGGTGCTGATCGACGACGGCGACGTGTCGGGGGCCATCGCCGCCGGACTGCCGGAAACCGGTATCGACCTCTACATGGGCTCGGGCGGCGCCCCGCAGGGCGTGCTGGCCGCCGCCGGGCTGAAGGCCCTGGGCGGGCGCATGCAGTGCCGGCTGGTGGTGCGCAGCGAAGAGGACCGCAGCCGGTGCCGCAAGGCCGGCATCGAGGATTGCCACCGCAAGTTCGACATCGACGACCTGGTCTGCGGCGAGGTGATGTTCGCCGCCACCGGCGTGACCGACGGCCACCTGCTACAGGGCCTGCGTCTGTCGCCCGGGCGGGCGGTCAGTCATTCGCTGGTGATGCGGTCGGCCACCGGCACCATCCGGCACCTGACCGCCCATCACAACCTGGCGAAGACGGTGCCGCAGCACAAGTGACCACGGCACCGAGCGGACGAAGAGGACGATGACCGCCGAATTCGGGGCGCCGCCGGCTTTTCTCGGCGTCGAACGCTCGCTGACCGGCCGGCGCTGGCAGATGCGGCCGGGCGACGCGCGGCTGGCCGCCACCCTGTCCCAGCGTTTCGCCCTGCCCGAGGTAATCGGCCGGGTGCTGGCCGCCCGCGGCATCGGCCTCGACGAGGCGCCGGACTTCCTGGCCCCCACCCTCAAGGCGCTGCTGCCCGACCCCAGCCACCTCAAGGACATGGACCGCGCCGCCGAGCGGGTGGCCCGCGCGGTGATGGCGGGCGAGCCGATCGGCATCTTCGGCGATTACGACGTCGACGGCGCCACCTCGTCCGCCCTGCTGGCCACCGCCCTGGGCGCGGCCGGCGGGCGGAGCGAGATCCACATCCCCGACCGCCTCGCCGAGGGCTACGGCCCCAACCTCCCCGCCCTGCTGGCCCTCAAGGCCAAGGGGTGCGGCGTGGTGGTGACGGTCGATTGCGGCACCACCGCCTTCGACCCGCTGGAAGCCGCGGCGGCGGCCGGGCTCGACGTGGTGGTGGTGGACCACCACGAGGCCGAGGCCGGGCTGCCGCGGGCCTACGCCGTGGTCAACCCCAACCGCCTGGACGAAGACAGCCCACACGGCCATCTGGCGGCGGTGGGGGTCGCCTTCCTGCTGGCGGTGGCGGTGTGCCGCAGCCTGCGCCAGGCCGGCTGGTTCGCCGGCCGCCCCGAACCCGACCTGAAGCGGGTCCTCGACCTGGTGGCGCTCGGCACGGTCTGCGACGTGGTGCCGCTGGCCGGCGTCAACCGCGCCCTGGTCACCCAGGGTCTGAAGGTGATGGCCCGGCGCGGCAATGTCGGATTGGCCGCCCTGGCCGATGTCGCCGGGGTGCGTGAGGCGCCCGACGCCTATCACCTGGGCTATGTGCTGGGGCCCCGGGTCAATGCCGGCGGCCGGGTGGGCGAGGCCGCCCTGGGCTCGCGCCTGCTGTGCTGCGAAGACCCGGCCGCCGCCGCCGACATGGCCCGGCGGCTGGACGGCTACAACAAGGAGCGCCAGGAGATCGAGGCGGCGGTGCTGCTGGAGGCCATCGAACAGGTGGAGAGCCGCCCCGACGACGGCCTGCCGCTGGTGCTGGCAGCCGGCGAGGGCTGGCATCCCGGGGTGATCGGCATCGTGGCCGGCCGATTGAAGGAACGCTACGGCCGCCCGGCCTGCGTGGTGGCCTTCGACGGCGAGACCGGCAAGGGCTCGGGCCGCTCGATCACCGGCCTGGACCTGGGCGCCGCCATCATCGCCGCCCGCCAGACCGGCATCCTGGCCGCCGGCGGCGGCCACGCCATGGCCGCCGGCTTCACCGTGCCCCGCGGTCGGCTGGCCGAATTCCGCGAATTCCTGGCCCAACGCCTGGCCGCCCAATTGGCGGGCGACTTGGTACCGCTCCTGGAGCTGGACGGGGCATTGGATTGCGCCGGCGCCACGGTCGATCTGGTGGAGACCCTGCGCCAGCTAGCCCCCTTCGGCGCCGGCAACGCCGAGCCGCGCTTCGCCGTCACCGCCGCCCGCATCGTCAAGGCCGACGTGGTCGGCTCGGGCCATGTCCGCTGCGTGCTGACCGGCGCCGGCGGCGGCCGCCTCAAGGCCATCGCCTTCCGCGCCGCCGACAGCGAACTGGGCCACGGCCTGCTGGCCTCGGCCGGCGCCAGCTTCCACTTGGCCGGCACCCTGCGCGCCGACACCTGGAACGGCACGACCACCGTCCAACTCACCATCGACGACGCCGCCCCGGCCCGTTGAACCGATCATTCGCGACAATCACTTGATCTATGCCGTCGGTTCGGTTATGAAACGCGCCTTGCCTCGACGTCCCCATCGTCTAGAGGCCTAGGACACCGCCCTTTCACGGCGGCGACGCGGGTTCGAATCCCGCTGGGGACGCCAATCTTTTCAACGAGTTAGCATTCCCCCGCGCCACCGGCCAAACAATGCGGGACAGAATGCGGGACAAATGTCCCCGTTGACGGCCGATTCCAGCCATGCATAACCTGTTCGCATCCAGCCAAGATTGGGTGCAGCGTGGCCACGGTTACCCCCCGAACGGATCGCAAGGGCAAAGTCATCGGCTACCAGGCGAAGCTCCGCCGGGTCGGTTTTGCCCCACAGCCAGCCTCCCGCGTCTTCAACACCGAGAAGGACGCGAAGAAGTGGGCGGGGTTCATGGAAACCCGCATGGACAACGGGGAGTTCCGCATTGCGGATGCGGTGCCGGCCAAGCTGCGCCGCCTGACCGTCGTCGATGCGCTTGATCGATACGAGCTGGACCTGAAGGTCCGGAACGGGGACGCCGCCAACGTCTCCCGGGTCCGGCAGCACCTTCCGGCAACCATCCTGGATCAGGCCGTCGCGGATGTCACCGTTGATGACCTGAAGGCGTGGCGAGACGGCCTAGTCAACACCCTGGCCGCGGCAACGGTAAACCGCACACTGACGCCGCTGAGAGCCGCGCTGAACTTGGCCGCTGATTCTGACCAGGGGCGAACCATCCTGTCGCGGGC